>NZ_LMMS01000002.1:0-156317 GCF_001422345.1 Methylobacterium sp. Leaf93
GATGCACTTGTCAAAGAACGCCAGACCCGAAAGCCCGGAAACTCACCMAACAAACCAAATCAGCGCCGCTTCCAGCACCAATCCCGCTTGCCTGTCTGGGAGAACCGTGATACCGACACCACCATCCGGTGGAGCGCCTCAGCGGTGGGGGCCGTCTAAGCCACCCAAATCACCCTGTCAACCCCGGCAATCCAGCAAAACCAGAYCACACAAAACCAACACCAGACAACAAAAACAGACGATCACCCAGCTAACCAGCCGGATCATCCATCCGATCATCATCCAGAAAGACACAACAACCGCCCGCCGAACCGAAGTCCCCGCTGGCCGCCGCCGATGAACAGGCTTCTAGACCCCACCCACGGACCCGTCAATGCTAAAATCGCAAAGCTGAGCGATTTTCGCGACAAACATATGACCACACAACATAACTCATTGCCGGCAAACAAGAATTCCCGCGGCCCGGTTCCAGTCTCGGATCGCCGCTTGAAGCTAGACCATGGTCAAGTGCCCCTCTGACGTAGAGCGGCGCAACACCGGGGTGGCTCGGCCAATACAATCCCGATTACGCGACGGAAACCGAAGGCGCGAACGACACGCGCCCTCGCCCTCGGCAGACATCACCGGTCTCAGGCTGCGTCAGGCATACGGTCAAGAAGTTTGTCGAGGGTGAGCGGGTAATTGCGCACCCGAATGCCGGTGGCATTGTAGACCGCGTTGGCCACCGCCGCGCTGACGCCGCAGATACCGAGTTCGCCCACGCCCTTGGCTTTCATCGGCGAGGAGATCGGGTCGGGCTCGTCGAGGAAGATTACCTCCTGATGCGGGATGTCGGCATGGACCGGGACTTCGTATCCGGCGAGGTCGTGATTGACGAAGAAACCGCGCCTTGTGTCGACGGCCAACTCCTCCATCAGCGCCGCGCCGACCCCCATGGTCATGCCTCCGATGACTTGGCTGCGGGCTGACTTAGGATTGAGGATGCGTCCGGCAGCACAGACCGCCAGCATGCGCCTCACCCTGATCTCGGCCGTGCTCACATCGACGCCGACCTCGACGAAATGCGCACCGAAGGTCGATTGCTGGTACGTCTTCGACAGATCGCCGCTGAACTCGATCGTGTCCTCGGCGATGATGTCACCCGCCTTCGCGGCCTCGGCGAGCGGAACGGAGCGGTTGCCCGAGCGGACACGCCCATCCTCGAACACGGCATCGTCCGAATTGAACCCGAGCGACCGCGCCACCGCCTCACGGAGTTTGACGCAAGCGGCGTAGACTCCCGACGTCGAGGAGTTCGCACCGAACTGGCCACCGGATCCCGACGAGATGGGGAAGGCGGAATCGCCGAGCCGCACCACGACCCTGTCGAGGCTTAAGCCCATCATCTCGGCGGCCGTCTGGCCGATGATGGTGTAACTGCCGGTGCCGATATCGGTCATGTCGGTCTCGACCGTCACCACGCCCTGGGCGTCTAAACGGACGCGAGCGCCGGATTTGACGTTCATGTTGTTGCGGAACGCCGCGGCGACACCCATTCCGACGAGCCAGCGTCCGTCACGGACCTGCCCCGGCTTGACGATCCGCTTGTTCCATTCGAAGCGCGCCGCGCCCCGGCGGAGGCATTCGATCAGGCTGCGCTGGGAGAACCGGCGCTCGGGCTTCTCGGGATCGACCTGGGTGTCGTTGCGGATGCGGAACTCGACCGGATCGAGACCGAGTTTCTCCGCCATCTCGTCCATGGCGATCTCGAGGACCATCAGGCCGGGCGCTTCGCCGGGCGCGCGCATGGAATTGCCCTCCGGCAGGTCGAGCATGGCGAGCCGGGTCTGGGTCATGCGATTGGCGCCGGCATAGAGCAGGCGCGTCTGTTGCACCGCCGCCTCCGGCTTGCCGCCGGGCAGGTTGCCGGACCAGCTCTCATGGCCGATCGCCGTGATCGTGCCGTCCGGCGTCGCGCCGAGGCGGATGCGCTGGATCGTGGCGGGCCGATGCACAGTGTTGTTGAAGCTGAGCTGACGGGTCAGCGCCACCTTCACCGGCCGCTTTGCGGCGCGGGCGCCGAGCGCGGCCAATACCGCTTCCGCCCGAAGGAATAGCTTTCCGCCAAACCCGCCGCCGACGAAGGGCGAGACGAGGCGGACCTTCTCCTTCGGGATGCCGAGGGTCAGGGCGAGATCCCGCGTACCCCAGGCGATCATCTGGTTCGAGGTCCAGACCGTCACAGCGTCGCCATCCCAGGAGGCGATGGACGCATGCGGCTCCATCATCGCATGCGCCTGATCTGGCGTGGTGTAGGTAGCGTCGAGTTGAACCGGGGCAGAGGCGAAGGCCCCGGCGAAATCACCGATGGCGGTGTCGGACGGGGCACCGGCGAGTTTCTCGGGCTTGCCCGTATCCTTCACCGCCGCGAGATCGAACGCGCCTTTGGATTCGGCATAATCGACACGAATGAGGGCCGCCGCGGAACGGGCCTGTTCGAACGTCTCCGCCACGACCAAGGCGACCGCCTGGTGATAATGCTCGATCTCGGGGCCGCCGAGAAGCTTGGCGGCGTTGAGCTTGCCCTTGTCGAGGGGGCCGGCATTCTCCGCAGTGACGATGGCCAGCACGCCGCGTGCGGCCCTTGCCTCATCGAGAACCATCGCTTCGATCCGTCCCTTGGCGATGGTCGCGCCAACGACGAAACCGTAGACCGCCGTCGAGTGCGGATCGTGCCAGTCATAGGCGTAGTTCGCAGTGCCGGTGGTCTTGAAAGGACCGTCGATCCGGTCCGTGGCCTTGCCCACCACTTTCAGCTGATCGATGGGGTTGCGACCCGCGGGAGTGTCGAACTTCATGGTTCAGGCCCTCGCTTCGGACAGGACGGCACCGAGCGCGCGCTCGGTGAGCTTGAGCTTATAGGCGTTGTCGTGGGTCGGCTTCGCTCCCGCGAACAAACGCTCCGTCGCTGCCTTGGCGCCTTTTGGCAGCTCCGCTTCGGTGGCCTCGTCGCGCCACGGCTTCGGGGCGATGCCACCGACGGCGATACGTCCGGTCCCGTCGCGCTGGACGATTCCCGCGATGGAGATCAACGCGAAGGCATACGAGGCTCTGTCCCGGACCTTGCGGTAGATATGCGTACCCAAGACCGGCTTCGGCAACGTCACCGCCGTGATCAGTTCGCCCGGCCGCAAGCTCGTCTCGATCTCGGGCGTGTCTCCAGGCAGGCGATGGAACTCCGCGATGGGGATCGTCCGCGTATCACCCTTATCATTCACGGTCTCGACGTTCGCGTCGAGCACCCGCATGGCCACGGCCATGTCGCCGGGATGCGTGGCGATGCAGGCTTCGCTGGCCCCCACCACCGCGAGTTGGCGACTGATGCCGCCGATGGCCGAACAGCCGCTTCCGGGATGGCGCTTGTTACAGGGTTGAGCCGTGTCGTAAAAATAGGGGCAGCGGGTGCGCTGGAGCAGGTTGCCCGCCGTCGTCGCCTTATTGCGCAACTGGCCGGATGCCCCGGACAGAAGGGCCCGGCTCAGCACTCCGTAGCCGCGCCGAACTCGCAGATCGGCAGCAAGATCGGTGTTGCGCACCAGGGCCCCGATCCGCAGGCCGCCCTCCTCAGTCGGTTCGATTGTATCGAGATCCAGCCCGTTGACATCGACGAGATGGGTCGGCGTCTCCACCTGCAGCTTCATCAGATCGAGAAGATTGGTGCCGCCGGCGATGAACTTCGCGCCGGGTATACGCATGACGGATGCGGCGGCCTGCGCCGGTGACGTGGCGCGCTCGTAAGTGAAGGACTTCATGCCTGCCTCCCCGCGACTTCGGACATGGCGTCGATGATGTTCGAATAGGCGCCGCAGCGGCAGATATTGCCGCTCATGCGCTCGCGAATCTCGTCCGTAGTGACCGCGGCGGTCGCGTTCAGATCCGCCGTGACGTGGCTCGGGATGCCGGCCTTGATCTCTTCGAGAACCGCGACACCGGAGCAGATCTGGCCCGGCGTGCAAAATCCGCATTGATAGCCGTCATGCTTTATGAAAGCGGCTTGCATCGGATGCAGGTTGCCGGGCTTGCCCAAGCCTTCGATGGTGGTGATAGCATCCCCCTCGTGCATGACCGCGAGCGTCAGACAGGAATTGATGCGCCTTCCATCGACGATCATCGTGCAGGCCCCGCACTGGCCGTGGTCACAGCCCTTTTTGGCGCCGGTCAGGTGAAGGTGCTCGCGCACGGCGTCGAGAAGCGTCGTACGGGTATCGATGGCGATCTCATGCGACGTCCCGTTCACCATGAGCGACACTTTGGACGTGACCGGGTCGGACGTGTTCTCAGCGGCCGCCCAGGACGCGGAGGGACAGGCCGTGAAGACGGCACAGGCAGAGGCTCCCGCCATCAAATGGCGCCGGTTGAGTTCGAGGTCTTCAGAGCCATACATGGCGTTCTCCGAACCTGATCCATAAGACGTGAGATTCCGTTGGTCGTGTCGCGGAAGTCCTCGCAAGGCTTCGACCAGCCCCTGGCAAACGCCCAATGGCGCAGAGATTTCCCTGGTGGTGCGAAGTAGCGCAGGCGGGCCGTGCTGCAACGCCTTGGAAGATTTCCAAAGCCCGTATGTGCGTGCGCACACGCGCGCCACGGTCGTCATTGAGCGGCTAAAGGGACGGGTAAAACGCCACTGAACCGGGCGAGACGGGCTCAAAGCCCACGCCGGGAAAAGCGAAACACAACAAAGCAGCCTAAAACGGCAATGCCGCGACTGACTAAACTATACCAATGATAATCAGAAAAGTGGGTCCCGGAGCCGAAGCCCCGGGTTCTGTTTCGACGGTTACCCTACCGCAAGATGCTTACGCCGCGAGGCGGGCATCCATGACAACGTTATCGTTGGCATTTAGAGTTTTGGCCAAATACTTGGAACAGGGGTTACCTGCGCCAAACCGGTCGAGTCCTTACCGACGCTCTCGCGATCCCTTTACCGCCCAGTCGATCCTATTTCGCCCCCATCAGAAACGCATCACGATGCGCTTTTGGTGGAGGCGCCGGAGTACTGCCCTCCGGGTCCTGAAACGTTATTACGAACCGGTCATCAAACGCATTCCTGATATAGAGGCGGCGGGCCGAAAAGTCCAGATCGGCGGCCCTTTGTCTGTCGGATGCCGGATGCCGAATGCCGCCAGGCGGATTTTGTCCCACACCCGGCAACCACATGCGCGGATGAGGCTTCTCGATCCGGCACGAGGCATGCGGGGATGCGTCCCGATGTGCCTTTCGGCAGAGGATCGATGATGGACAACACGCTGCTTTCCGCCCCGGACTTCAAGGGCCCCGCCATTCTGCTGTCGGGACCGGTCGATCACGACATGTACAAGGCTTTCCGGCGCCAACTCGACGCCGCCTCCGGGCTGGACCTCGTGGTGGTCGAACTCACCACCCTCGGCGGCGACCCGGAAGTGGCCCGGATGATGGGCGAAGACATTCGCTTTGCCAGCGAGGTGACACCGCATCGCCGTTTCGTCTTCCTCGGCAAGGCGGCGATCTATTCCGCCGGAACGACGCTCATGAGCTTCTTCGCGCGCCCGAACCGCTACCTCACGCGCGGTACGCGACTGATGATCCACGAGCGCAAGATGGCCAAGACCCTAGAGATCCACGGTCCCCTCTCCACTTGCATCGCCACCATCAAGGCGACGTTGCACGAGATCGAAACCTCCATCGAAATTCAGAACGAGGGCTTCGCCAACCTCGTCACCGGCTCGCAGGTAAGTCTGGAAGAGGTCATCGAGAAAGCCCCGTACAATTGGTATATCGAGGCCGAGGAAGCCAAGAGTCTCGGGCTGATCGAGGCGGTCCTCTGATCACTGACGCTCAATCCCGGCGGCAGGCCTGGATCACACCGACCCGTCCCGATGCCGTGCCGCCTCCATTACCGCGAGGTAGATGCGGTCCGGCGCGAAGGGAGTCGCGGTGAGCCTCGCGCCCGTGGCATCGCGGATGGCGTTTGCGAGCGCTGGCGCAACGGGGTTGAAGGGGCTCTCACTCATCGATTTCGCGCCGAGCGGACCGATGCCGTCATAGGTGTCCGCGAACAGGACGCGGGTGCGCGGCACGTCCGCGAAGGCGGGGATATGATAGTTGCGGAAGGTCTGCGTGACGACGCGGCCCTCTCCGTCGATACGCATCGCCTCGTACAGAGCCGCACCGATCGCCTGCGCGACACCGCCCTCGACCTGGCCGCGGCACTGCATCGGGTTCAGAACGCGGCCGGCATCGGCGGCATGCACGCTGTCGAGGATGCGAACCTCCCCGCTCGACCGATGGACCGCAACCCGGAACCCCTGGACGTTGAAGGCAACGGAACGCGGCGAGCCATCGGCCTTCGCCGCGCGCTCGATAGGACCGTTCGAAACGAGTTCGGCGAAATCGATCTCGCCGTTGGGAGTCGCGACGCCGTCTCGGTGCGGGCGGCATTCGGAGGGCGCCCCCCCTCCCCTCTCGGCGGCGACCTCGCGAAGGGCCTGGCCCAAGGCGAGGGCGGCCTTCAACGTCGCCTGTCCGGCCACCACGATACCGGTGGATCCATAGGCCCCGGTATCGTGGCCGACGCGGTCGGTATCGCCGTGGCGCAGGGCGATGCGCTCGGAGCTCGTACCGAGTGCCGAGGCCGCAATCTGGGCGAGGACGGTGGTCGTCCCATTGCCGAACTCGGCGGTCCCGACATCGAGATGGTAGCGTCCGTCTGCCTCAAGTGCGATCCGAGCCTCGGAGAAATGCCCGCGCGGCGGGATCGTGTCGATCATCGCCAGTGCCATGCCCTTGCCGACGAGCCAGTCACCGGACGGGGTCTCGGCGGGCGCGAGTTCGTCCATGGCGGTTGCGACGAGATCGAGGCACTGGTCGAGCCCGTAGCTTCCGTATTGCACGTCATGGGGTTCGAGGCTGTTCGATACCATCGGGTCGCCCGGGCGCACCACGTTGCGGCGGCGCATCTCGAACGGATCCAGTCCGAGGCCGCGCGCTACTTCGTCCATGGCCGACTCCACCGCGAAGATGGTCTGGCTCAGGCCGTAACCCCGGAAGGCGCCGCTCGGCAGGGTGTGCGTGTAGACCGCGTAGCCGTCGACGCGTTTGTTGGGACAGCGATAGACGCCGATCACCTCGTTGCAGCCGTGATGAATCACACCGCCGGCATGGTTGCCATAGGCGCCGGTGTTGGAGACCACATGCAGTGCGATGGCCGTCAGGGTGCCGTCCCGGCGGGCGCCGATCTTCACCGTCACCCGCATCGGATGGCGGGTGGTCGTGGCGGTGAACTGCTCCTGCCGGGTCATTTCCCACTTCACCGGGCGACCAGTGGCGAGCACCGCCAGGGCCACCAGATCCTCGGTGAGCATCTCCTGCTTGCCGCCGAAGCCGCCGCCGACCCGGCCGCAGAGCACGCGCACGGCATCCCGCTCCAGGCCGAACAGGTTCGCCAGCGCGTCGCGGGTGAGGAACGGCGTCTGCGTGCTGGAGCGGATGACGAGGCGTCCGTCCTCGTCGCGCCAGCCGACGGCGCCATGGGTCTCGAGATGGGCGTGCTGGACCCGCTGAGAATCGTAGGCCGCCTCATGGATGAGGTCCGCCTCGGCAAACCCCGCCGCGACGTCGCCGACTTCGCCATGCACTTCGGCGGCGAGGTTGGGATGGGAGAGGCGCGGCGCCGCATCCTCGCCGGTCCGGTCGGTGCCGTCATGGACCAGAGGTGAGCCGGGCCGGAGGGCCTCGTCCGGATCGAACACCGCGTCGCGGATCTCGTAATCCACGGTCAGCGCCGCGCAACCGGCCTCGGCCGCGGCTTCGCTCGTCGCCACTACCGCCGCCACCCGCTGACCGACGAAGCGGAGGATCGGATCGAGCACCCGTGTATCCGGGGCGTCGTCGAGGGGATTCTCGTGCCGTCCGGTGGAGAACCGTCCGGCGGGGACATCCTCGTGAGTAAAGACCGCCACCACGCCCGGCACGGCCAGAGCTCCCGCCCGGTCGACCCGCAGGATGCGGGCATGGGCATGAGGCGAGCGCAAGACCTTGAGATGAAGCAGTTCCGGTACGGCCAGATCGAAGGTGAAGGCTGCGCTGCCCGAGACGATCCGAGGCCCGGCGGGGGCCGGGATGCTGCGCCCGCAGGGGTCGTCGCGCCCATCCTCCGGCCATTCCACGCGCGCCACGCCCACCACGGCGTCGGCAATGGCGCCGTAGCCGGTACAGCGACACAGATTACCCTTCAGGGCAGTGGCGAGATCGCCGATCTGCCCCTGATCCAGGGCCGATGCGGTCATGATCATGCCGGGGGTGCAGAACCCGCACTGGTAACCCTGGGCGCCGAGAAAGGCCGCCTGCATGGGGTGGAGCGGCTGCGCGCCCCCCTCCCCCGGTCGACAAGGCCCGCCGAGGCCTTCGATGGTGGTGACGCTGCGCCCATCGGCACGGAAGGCCGGCAGCAGGCAGCTATGCACCGGCTCCCCGTCGAGATGCACCGTGCAGGCGCCGCAATCCCCGGCATCGCAGCCCTTCTTCACCCCGAACCAGCCGAGCTCGCGCAGCATCGTGCGCAGGCATTGGCCCGGACGTGGGGACGCATCCTGCTCGTGTCCGTTGACCTGTAGGATCATGCGCGGCCCTCGTTCTCGAACGCGCGCCGGATCTTTTCGGCGAGGGTGAAGGTCATATGCCTGCGCCAATCCGGCGTACCGTGAACGTCGTCGTGATACAGGGCTTCCGGAACCGCCTCGGTGACGGAGGCGGCCAGAGCCGCCGCATCGGGGAGCGTCGGGAAGACCAGGCGCAGCGGGCGGCGCGTGGAGGCGGTGATCGTGAGCGCGAAGGCGTCGCTCGGATCCAGGGTACCGATCAGCAGGGCGCCGGAGCGTCCGTTGGGGCTCAAGGAAACCTGGCGGAAGGCGGTCCGGCGCTTCAGTGCAGCCAGGGGAAGATCGATGCGCCGCAGGATTTCGCCGGGTGCCAGCGACGTGCATTGCGAGCCGAGGACGAGATCGGTGATGGCGACCTCGCGCTCGGCCCCCTCCGGCGTCCAGACCAGGCAGGTTCCCTCCAGGGCGGTGGCGAGTGCGATCATCGGCGCGGCCGGCAGGGCGAGGCAGACGTTGCCTCCCACGGTGGCCATGTTCCAGATCTTGAACGATCCGAGCAGCGCCCGGCAGCATTGCGCGAAGAGGGGAGCGGCGCTCCACGATGCGGGCAGATCGAGCCGGTACAGCTCGGCGATGGTACAGGTCGCGGCGAGCGAAAGGCCCCGTTCGCTCACCTCATGAGCCTGCCAGCCGAGGCTCGAGAGATCGACGAGGCGGCGTAGGCGCGGCTGAGGCTCGGAGAACAGCCATGTCCCTCCGGCCAGCCAGGCATCGCCTTCCCGCCACCCGGAGAGGTCGGAGCGGTTCCGCGGCACGGCGACGGAGCCGATCGAGTTCAGGTCCATCGTTGGAATCCAGGGTCGAGCACGCGGCGAGATTGCCCGGTCGGGAGGGTGATGGGAAGCTCGCGAGCGAAGCGAGGGCACCCGTGCTTGGGGCAAAGTCAGAGGAGCAAAATCAGTGCCGCCCGGGATCGCATCTCGCGCGCTTCGGCTCGCCCCGCTAAGCTGCGGCGATGGAGCATGAAGCCGTCGCGAGTCTTCTGGCGAGCGCCCTCGGCGACCCGCTCACCACATGGAGCCTCGGCAGTTTCGGTGCCGTCGCGAGCTTTCTCCGCGATCCGGAGGAGGTGGCGATGCCCTTAGCCGATGCCCGGATGGGTATCGTCACGGCGCGGGGGGCCATCGCCCTCGACCCCGCCGCCCTGCTTCGTCCCGTGGCCTATGAGACCGGGTTCGCCTTCGGCTGGAACCACGCCCTTTCCCTGTGTCTGCCGCGTGATGCCTGCGCCATGGGCCGAAGGTCCGTCCTCACCGAACTCGGGCCGGATCGCGAGGCCGCCGGGATCGGACATCGCGACCATATCCTGTTCGATCTTGGCCTGAACCTGCTGGCCGTGGATGCCTGCATCCGGACCGACGACGCCGCCCTCATCGATCTCCTCCGCAGCCGAGCCGGGCGTGAAATCTTCAATCCCGACAATACGATCGCGGCGGAACTCGTCGCGGCTGGCCCTCATCGCGTCTTCGTCACCCGGATCGGGCGGGTCGAGGTGTTCACTCCGATCCGAGCCGACCCCAATTCCGGCTCTGTCGGTCCACGGACGCACATCCTGCCGCACATCCTACGTCTTGGCCGGACCCACCCCGCCACGGCGCCGATCCCCTCCGGCTGGGTGCCCTGCGGCGCGATTCATCCACCGCACCCGTGCAGGGATGGTGTGGGTAGAAGAATTTCCTTTCAGCGCGCGCGTCACGAGGCTTTCCAGGCGCTGCTCACGCGCTGGGGCGACCCGGACCTGGTCGCGGCGAAGCACGCAGCGATCCGTGGGGAGGCCGTGGTCGGACGGTTCGCCAGGAGCGCGCGGCGGGCGGCCGAGGCACAGGCAGCGTGCCTGCGCGGAGAGGGCTAGGGGCTCTTCCCGGCGAGTTCCACGGCGAGGGCGGTCAGTGCCCCGTCCGGGCGGATCAGCTCGTCGAGGATGGAGAAATGGTCGTGGCCGGTCAGTTCGGCGACGATCGAGGCGTTCCCGGCTGACCGCCACGCGCGGTCGTAATCAGCGGAATGCCGCCGTAATTCGGGCAATTCGTTCGATCCGCACACGATGGCGAGGGGCTTGTCCGAACGCGGCACCTGCCGGATCGGCGAGAGGGCCTCGATTTCGGCTTGCGTCAGGTGCAGGCGGTCGTCGAGCTCGGTGTGCCGGATCGGCTCCAGATCGAACACCCCGCTGATGGCGAGACCGGCATCGACCTCGGGCCACGCCATGGCCAGCGCCGCGAGATGCCCGCCGGCCGACCAGCCCGAGACGACGAGGCGACGACGCCCCCTCCCCTCCTCCCGGCCGCGCAGCATAACCAGCGCCGCCCGGATCTCGGCGGCGATCTCGGTGAGGCTGGCATCGGGCGCCAGGGTATATCCCACCAATCCCACATCGAGACCGTGATGCAACGGTCCTTCGGCCATGCTGGCGAAATCCTGGCGGGTATTCCGGATCCAGTAGCCGCCATGGATGAAGACGAGGAGCGGCGCATCCTCCGCCCCGCTCCGGAACAGGTCGATCCGGTTTCGCTCGGCCGGCCCATAGGGGAGGTCGAGTTCGTGGGGGTGGAGCGCGCGAAACGCGGCGCTCCGGGCACGCCAACCGGACAGTCGGGCGGCGCTGTCGGCGACGGCGCCGGTATTGTCGTAGGCGCGGCTCAAGGTCTCGCGGTCCAACCGGCGCCAGTCGCCGGATCGCGACGCCGCGCCGCTCATGCGGCCACGGGGGCGTGGTGGCTGTGGAGTTGGGCCGAGAGCATCCGGCGCACGTCGTTGAAGGCCGGGCTCGACACGTCGCGGCGGCGTGGCAGATCGATCCCGTGGATCGCGTCGATCCGGCCGGGGCTCGGGGACATGACCACGACCCGGTCGGCGAGGAAGATCGCCTCCTCGATGGCATGGGTCACGAACAGCACGGTGAGCCCGGTGCGGCTCCACAGGTCGAGGAGCTCGTCCTGCAGCCGCTCGCGGGTCATGGCATCGAGCGCCCCGAACGGCTCGTCCATGAGGACGATCTCGGCATCGTTCGCCAGCACCCGCGCGATGGCGACCCGCTGCTTCATCCCGCCGGAAAGCTGGTGCGGATGGGCGTCGGCGAAGCGCTGCAGCCCGACGAGGGCGAGGTAGCGCTCCACCGTATCGCGGATTTCCGCCGCCGGCCGGCCGCGCGATTTCGGGCCGAAGCCGATATTGTCCCGCACGGTGAGCCAGGGGAACAGGCCGTAATCCTGGAACACCATGCCCCGGCTCGGGCCGGGGCCGTCGATGGGCTTGCCCCACATCAGCGCCTCGCCGGCGGTCGCCGTCTCGAAACCGGCCACGATGCGCAGCAGGGTGGACTTGCCGCAGCCCGAGGCGCCGAGCAGGCAGATGAACTCGCCCTTGGCCACGGTGAGGTTGGCCCCGCTGAGCGCCTGGACCGTACGGCCCTGGACGGCGAAGGATTTCGACACGCCGCGAATATCGAGGATCGGCACGGTGGGCTCAGCCATGGGAGGGGCTCCAGGCAAGAAGGCGCTGACCGACCAGCATGACGGCCCGGTCGCAGACGAAGCCGGCGACGCCGATGACGATCATCCCGCAGATGACGATGTCGGTGCGCGAGAGTTGCCGCGCCTCCATGATGATCGCGCCGAGGCCGGTGGGAACGCCGGTCATCTCGCCGACGACGATCACCACCCAGGCAAAGCCGAGGCCGAGGCGCAAGCCCGTGACAATCGACGGCAGGGAAGCCGGCAGGACCACGCGGGCGAATTGCGCGGAACCCCGGCAGCCCAGCATGGCGGCGGCCTCGAAGAGGCGCGGCTCCACGGAGCGCACGCCGAAGATCGTGTTGACGAGAATCGGGTAGAACGCGCCGAGGAAGACGAGGAAATAGGCCGAGCGCGGGCCGAGGCCGAACAGGATCATTGCCAGCGGAAGCCAGGCGGTGACCGGCACCGGGCGCAGGATCTGCAGCGTCGGGTCGAGGAGCTGACGCATGATCGGCACCCGGCCGATCAGCAGCCCGAGGGGCACCGCGGCCAGGGCCGCGAGACCGAACCCGCCGAAGACGCGGGTGAGCGAGGCGACGAGATGCGTGAGCAGCGTGCCGCTGAAGGCGTCGCCGTCGGGTCCGCCGATGGCGAGATCCACCATCGCCGTCCAGACCTCGGCGGGCGGCGGGATCAGGCTGTAGGGCTTGCCCACCGTGAGCAGATGCCAGGCGATGCCCATCGCCACCGGAAGCGCGAGGGCGAGGAGGGGCTGACGCAGGCGCGCGAGCCTCGGCAACGCGCGGCGCGGCGCCTGCTCCGCCACCACAGGGGCGGAAACGGCCGGCGCGCTCATGAATCCCTCATCGCATCGACGAAGCGGGTATCGATGAAAGTGGAGAAGTCGGGGAGGCGCTTGATCTGCCGCGCCGCCAGCATGTGCTCGGAATAGGCCTTGGCCTGCTTCACCTCGGTCTCGCCGAGCTTCCACTTGAACTCGACATTAGGCACGGAGAGCTCGATTGCCTCCCGCTTCTGGCCGAGCTTCTGCACCGCCATCGCTACGGTCGCCTCGCGGTTGGCTTGCGCGAAATCCGACCCCTTGCGGTGGATCTCCAGCATGGTCTTCACCACGTCGGGCCGCTCGGCGAGCGTGTCGCGATGGGCGCCGAACACCATGTTCAGGGAGCCCATCTCGGTGCCGTAAGGATACTCAACGAGTGCACCGATTCCCGTGGAGAGGCTGACGCCGGGGGCGGGTTCGGCGCCGACATAGGCGTCGACGTCGCCGCGCGCGAGGGCGATGTGCATCTCGCTGAAGGAGATGCGCACCGGCGTGATGTCCTTCACGCTCACGCCCTCCATGCGCATGCGCTCTAGGGCGAAGACCTCCTGGGTCGAGCCGGGCCAGATCGCCACGCGCTTGCCCTTGAGGTCGGCGACCTTCTCGATGCCCGACCCGGTCTTGGCGATGATGGCCATGCCGCGATTGCAGGTGGAGGCAATGACCACGATGGGCTCGCCGGCCGCCGCTCCGAGGGTGCCGGCGGCGATGCCGAACGTGCCGAAATCCACCGATTTCGTCACCACCGCGTTCTTGCACTCGGTGGGGCTCTCGAACGGGATCACCTCCACGGTGACGCCGGGCGGCGCGAACTGGGCGTAGAAATACGGCGCGATGGAATGGATCAGCTTCAGCGATCCCATCCGGATCACGGTGGGCGTTTCGGCCCGGAGCACCGATGGTGCGGCCACGAGGCCGGCGCCGAGGCCGGCGAGGAAGGTGCGACGACGAATCATCTGTGCCGGCTCCGATGTGATGTGAACCCGGACAGGGTATGTCGGAAGGCCGTTGCAAACGAGTGCTGCTTATCGACTATGATGTTGCGAAATTCGCAACACGCGAAACGGCGGTGACCGGTCCTGAGAGATCGCCCGCCACGAGCATGTTCGAGTCGTTTGTCCAAAACTTAACCTCATCCTGAGGTGCCGCGGAGCGGCCTCGAAGGAGCCTTCCAGGGATCGCTGCGGCGTCTGGAGGCCTCCTTCGAGGCCCGCTGACGCGGGCACCTCAGGATGAGGTGATCTGATGGGATGAGCGACTTCGGCATGAGCATCCACTGAGACATCCGATCGAACAGGCGCCATGAAGCATCTGCGAACCCTCACCTACGTTTCCGAGGTCGCGCGGCGCGGCTCGATCCGCCGGGCGGCGGAGGCCTTGAACATCGCCCCCTCGGCGCTCACGCGGCAGATTCAGGACCTCGAATACGAGCTCGGCACGCCGATCTTCGAGCGTCTGGCCCAGGGCATGCGGCTGAACGCGGCCGGTGAGTTGCTGGTGCGCCATATCCGGGATCAGGTCGCGGACATGGAGCGGGTCCGCTCGCAGATCGCCGACCTGTCCGGCGTGCGGCGCGGACATGTGGCACTCGCTTGCAGCCAGGCTTTCGTGAACCAGATCGTGCCGGACGAGGTCCGGGCCTACCGGGCGCGCTTCCCCCTCGTCTCGTTCACGGTCCAGGTGCGCGACCATGCACAGGCGGTGGCGGCCCTCGTCTCCTTCGAGGCCGATCTCGCCCTGGTGCTGCAGCCGCCGCCCTCGGCGGATCTCCACGCCCTGTTCACCTGCCGGCAGACGCTCTGCGTGGTGATGCGCGCGTCACATCCCCTGGCCCACGAGGAAGGACCCGTCCGGCTCCGCGAATGCCTCACCCACCCCCTCGCCCTGCCCGATCGGTCGCTGGCGATCCGCCATCATCTCGACGATGCGCTGGCGCGGCGGGGAACGCCGTTTCGCCCCGCCGTCGAATCGAGCTCGCTGGAATTCCTGCGCAACCTCGCCCTCCGCGAGGACGTCGTTAGCCTGCAGGTGCCGAGCGGCATCCCCAACGACCAGCGCCTCGTCAGCCGGCCCATCGACGAACGCGACCTCTCGCCGATGACCCTGATCCTCGGCCAGCTGCGCGGGCGGATGCTGCCCGTGGCCGCCGCGAAATTCGCCGACGGCCTCGCCGTGAGCCTGAACGACCGCTACGGCGCGGCCTGACTTGTTCAGGCGGCATTCCGGTTCGACAGGTTAGGAGATGCGCAATCACCGGCACGGGTTTGGCCCGGCATCGTCCTCATCCTGAGGTGCCGCAGCGAAGCGTTGGCCTCAGGATGAGGGTCACGGATGAGATGGCCGGGTGCAGTCGCGGCTTTTTTCGAAGGGTTGATTCCTACTCATGCATGCCGACGCCTTTCTCGCCGCCGCCGAGAACCTCCCCGTGGCGGATCTCGATGCCCTGACCGATGGTGGCGGGCTCGTCGTCGTCGCCCCGCACCCGGATGACGAGAGTCTCGGTTGCGGCGGCCTGATCGCCGAGGCCTGCGCGCGCGGGCGCGAGGTGCGGCTCGTCATCGTCAGTGACGGATGCGGCTCGCACACCCATTCCGCCCTCTATCCGCCGCTTCGCCTGCGGGCGCTGCGCGAGGAGGAGACACTGGAAGCGGTGGCGGCGCTCGGCCTCGCCCCCGCCAACGTCACGTTCCTGCGCCTGCCCGATGCGGGGGTGCCGAGCCGCGGCCCCGAAGCCCAGGCGGCAGCGGATGTGGTAGCGTCCGTGGCCAAAGAGAGCGGGGCCGGCGCCGTCTGCGTGACCTGGGCGCACGATCCCCATTGCGACCATCAGGCCGCCGCCGCCATCGTCCGGCTCGCCCAGCCGAAGCTCGGCGCGACGAAGGCCTTCGCCTATCCGGTCTGGGGCTGGACCCTGCCGCAGGGCACGGAAGTCGGCGCTCCCCCGTCGGGCTACCGCGTCGATGTCGGCGCGCATGTGGAGGCGAAGGCGCGGGCCGTGGCGGCGCATCGCTCGCAGACCACCGACCTCATCTCCGACGACCCGACGGGCTTTCGCCTCGCGCCGGAGATGATTGCACGCTTTCTCGGACCCTACGAGATCTTCGTCGCGATGCCGGCGGACGCCGCGTGAGCCCGACAATCATCACCCTGAACAAGGGCCGCGACGCGCATCTGGCGCGCCTCCTCGAAGGGCTCGGCCGGGGAACGCATCCGGCCGAATGCATCGTGGTGGAGATGGGGGCGAACCCCGCCCCCCTCCCCGATCACGGCTTTCCCATCCGCCGCATCGATCTTCCCAGCCAGGGCCTGCCCCTCGCCAGTGCCCGCAATGCCGGGCGTCGCGCGGCCTCGGGCGATCACCTGATCTTCCTCGATGTGGATTGCATTCCCTCGGGCGATCTCGTCGCCAGTCTCGACGCGGATCTCGGAGGGGCCGACGGGCTGATCTGCTGCGAGGTGAGCTACCTGCCGGCGCGGGCCGTCGACGACGGCTGGACCGAGGCGGGCTTACGCGCCGTCGGTCATACCCATCCGGTGCGCAACTTCCCGGCGGCGGGCCTCGCCCGCACCGACAATCCCGGCCTGTTCTGGTCCCTCGCCTTCGGCGTCCGGGCCACGACCTTCGACCGGATCGGTGGGTTCGACGAAGCTTTTGACGGCTACGGCGCCGAGGATACCGACCTCGCCTTCCGGGCCGATGCCGCCGGCATCCCGATCCTGTTCAGCGCGGGCGGCCACGCCTTCCACCAATATCACGGGGCCTTCGACCCGCCGCTCCAGCATTTTTCCGACATCATCGCCAACGCCACCCGCTTCCATGCCCGGCACGGGCTCTGGCCCATGGACGGCTGGCTCGATGCCTTCGCGCGGTTGGGATTGCTGCCGCCGACCTGGCGCGCGGCGCCGACGATCCTGCGCATGCCGACACCGGACGAGATGGAAGCCGCGCGGGTGCCGCTGGACCGGCCATTTTAGGTATTGGTGCAGAACCGTTGGCGGCTTTGCTTTCAGACGTCGAGGGCTGGTTCATCCCACCAATCCACCTCATCCTGAGGTGCCGGCGCGCAGCGAAGGCCTCGAAGGAGCCCTCCAGTAGTCGATGCGATCCCTGGAAGCCTCCTTCGAGGCCGCTCCGCGGCACCTCAGGATGAGGTAAAGGCTTGGAACAGCGCCTCAAACGGGCGCTAGACCAGAGGCGCGCGTCGGCGCTCGATGCCCGCGATGACCTCTTCGATGATCGCAACCGTGCGACCGATGGCGTCGGCCTGCACCAACCCGCCGATCACTGACGGATCCAGCGCGAGGCCCGCTTGAACCAAAGCCGGCCATTCCGAGGCGTCCGGCCATGCGGTGCGGACGATCGCCGCGCCGAGCTTCGCCAGGGATTCCGCTTTCGCCGTCTGCTCGTCGAAGGCGCGGGGTTCCGGCAGGCAGAGGAAGCGCTTGGCCCGCGTCGCCACCGCCGCGACGACGCCGTCGCCGCCACCGCCGACCACGAGGGCGGCGCGGTCGAGAAACGGACCGGTCTCGGCGACCCAGCCATGGAGATGCAGGTTCGGCGGGGCGTCGGTCGTCGTCGCCTCCACCGGGCCGAGAACGTGCCAGTGCCGGTCGGGCACGGCGCGCGCCGCGGCCGCGAGGTCGGAGACCGAGCCGCCGGCCCCGCCTCGCCCGTAGATCACCGCGATGGAGCCGTCTTCCGACGCGCCTGCCTTGGGGGCATCCGCCAGGAAGCCGGCATAGAGGGTCTTCGCCCGCACCCAATCGGGCGTTCCGGCCGTCTCGATCTCGGGCGGGTTGAAGGCGAGCAGGCGTTCCGCCGAGCGGAAGCCTTCGAGATGCGGAATATCGGTGCGGTTCCCGGCAAGCCGCACCACCAGGGTCGGCACCGACAGGAGCCGCGCGAGGAGCGTCACCTCCACCGACACGTCGACGATCAGCAGAGCCGGATCGGTCTTCGCTATCCAGGCGGCGAGCATCCCCATCCGGGCGCGGATACGGTCGATCCCGACGGGGACATAATGGAAGCAGTCCGGCCGGATCGCCTCGCCATCCTGGCCGTCGAATCCGGTGAGCCGGTCGTCGGGCAAGTCGAGGATTGCGCCGTTGGCGGTCAAGGTGTCGATCTCGGCCAGGGTGCCGATGAGGGTCACGGGCCGGTCCAGGCGGGCGGCGATGAGATTCGCGCGCTGCCAGTGACCGGCGCCCTGATGATGGACGTAGTAGCCGACGGGACGCCGGCTCGTCGTGGCCTCGCTCACGCGACGCGCGCCCTGGGCCTGTCGATCAAGCGGGCCAGCAGAGCGTCGAGCCCCGCGATGGCCTCGTCGAGGGGCACGTGCGCCGGCTCGGGCGCGATCTCGCCGACCCGTTCGCCCACGCGCTCCGCGAAGGCGATGGCGTTGACGCAGGTTCCCGGTTCGATGGCGGCGATGTCCTCCGCCGACACGCCCAGCGCGCGCAAGCCGGCTTCCGGGCCGCCCTGTGCGCTCCAGGCGAGGCGGAACGCGCGCTGACGCTCGATCACCGCGAGCCAATGGCTCGCCGGCGGCAGGAGGTAATCCTCCTCGCCCGCGACGACGCGGGCGCGGCGGGCCATCTCGGTGGCCATCCCGCCGGTGACGCGGCCGGTGCCACGATCGGACACCGAGATCGAGACATGGGGGCAATGGCGCACGCGACCGCCCGCGAGGCGGACCTTGGCGACCAGCGCGTTGTCCTCGCCGCAGGGAATCGCGGGCAGCCCGCCGACCTCGCGGTAGAGCGCGGCGCGAAGCGCCAGGCTCGCTGCCACATGGTCGCCGTGACGGGGCGCCGGATCGTGGGCGGGGGGATCGACGGCCTCTTCGAGGGCGCGCACCGCGACCCAGTATTGTTCGATCCGGCGATGGAGCGCGTGGATCTCCGGGTCCCGGTTCTCGCTCTCCTCCGTCTCGATGACGAGACGGCCGCCCACGAGCTCGGAATGTTCCAGGGCCGCCAGATTGGCGCGGGCCCAGCCGGGCGCGGCGACGGCGTCGGCATCGGTGCTGAGGAGCACGGCATCCTGCACACCATCGGCATCCAGCCAGTCGGCCCCGGCATCGAGCGCCATCCGGCGGGCCGTGCCCACATGGGCCACCTCACGCGGCACCACGGCTTCGATCACCCGGAGATCGAGATGGCGCGTCTCGCCGTTGCGCTCCATCTCGCGGATCAGCGACACCGTTTCGTCGGTGCAATTATTGGCCAGGATCACGACACGCAGCAGCGCGCCGTCCCCCGACCCGATCTGCCGGTCGAGGGAACGCACGAGGCGCGGCATCACCTCGGCTTCGTTGCGGGCGGGCACGCAGACGACGGCCCGGCCGAGGGAAAGCGGGCCGTTACGCATTGTCGAGCAGGGGTGCGCGAGCGCCGGCCGGGACAGGACGGACGGAGACGGGGGTCGACCAGCGGCGGATTTCGGCATGATACATCGCCTCGTAGCGGTCGGTCATCGTGTCGGCGTCGAACAGGTGCTCGGCCCGGCGGCGGCAATCGTGCCGGTCGAGACCGATCGCGCGGGACAGCGCACGTCCGAGATCCACCGGATCGTCGGCCTGAGCGAGAACGCCCGACGTCTCGTCGAGAATGTCGGGGATGGCACCGCGCGCGAAAGCGGCCACCGGCGTGCCGCAGGCCAGGAACTCGGCGAGCACGAGGCCGAAGGGCTCTTCCCAGCGCGGCGTGCACAGGGCCACATGCGCCTCGCCGACGCGACGGGCGAGTTCCGCATGGCCGAGATGGCCGAGATAGGTGATGTCCGGACCGAGCCGGGGCGCGATCTCGGCGTCCCAATAGGCACGGTTGCTCTGCGGACCGGCGAATTTGAGGGGGATACCCGCGACACGGGCGGCGTCGATGGCCAGATGCGGCCCCTTCTCGGGGACGAGGCGTCCCATCCAGATCGCATGGGGCTCACCCTTGGGCTCCGAGGAATAGGCGAAGGCGTCGAGATCGATGCCGTTGCCGATCACCAGCGGATCGTCGAGGAAGGGCAGCCACTCACGGGCCAGGGATTCGGAGACGGCGGCGAAGGTCATGTCGTCCGCCCGCGCCTTCACGCCGCGCACGAAGGGCTCGAAGGGCGGCGTGTGCAGAGCCGTCACCATCGGCGCGCCGAGATCGCGGGCGCGCAGCAACGGCAAGTAATGCAGGCTGTTGTTGTGGATGATGTCGAAGTCGCCGCGCGCCACATCCGCCACCATCGTCTCGTAAGCGGCGAGTTCGGCGCGGTCGATCCGCAGGCCGGACTCGTCGTCGACGGCGCTGCCCGTGGGCGGGCAAACCGCCTTGAGGCAGCCACGCGCGTCCGACCCTTCGGACGCGTAGAGCGTCACGCTGTGACCGCGGGCACGCAGGGTGCTCGCGAGCAGATGCGTGTGCATCTCGAGCCCCCCGGAGAAGGGCTGGGCGATGGGATATTTGAGGTGAGCGAGGAGGGCGATCTTCACGGGGCTGCAGACATCACTTCTCGAGTGTCCTACGCCGCGAGTGACGCGGCCGACGGACACTGGAGTGCCACTACGGTCTCGTTCGACGCGACAGTGAGGCCGGCGTAGACCTCTACAGTGTCCATTTAGGGCACCACAGGTGAACGCCGACAGAACGACCTCATCGATATCGCGATTGTCCGAACCCGTACCGTTCCGCCAGGCGCGTTAGCGCGCGAGCCGCCGGTGTGCCTGCGTCAGGCCATCATAGCCCCAGGCATCGGCCGCGATCTCTTGGACCACCACGTAGGTGGCGAGCGGCAAGGCCTCCCCAAGCACCCGATGCAGCAGGGCGTTGGCCTCGGCTATGAAGCGGGCTTTCTCCTCGGCGTCATTGGTGCCGGCCGTTATGGCCGCCTGGACATGCGCCGCGACTTCGACCGGCCGCCCTCCCACCCGCCAGCCGGACGCTGACACCTCCTCGATGAGGACGGCCGTGAGATCCGGGTTCTTTCCCAGAATGTCGGCCATCAGCGCCGTCACTCCGCTCTGCAGGCGGCCGACCCGATCCGCCCCGATGCTGAGACCGGCGATTATGACATTCACGAACGGCATGACGCTCTTCTCCTCGTCCCATCGCGAACGATCCGCGATTGACGAGAGGAGCATGCCGCGACAGGATCATTTAGAAAATCTCGTAATTCCAAACCGATCGTTTGGCAAAACTCAATGTCTCTGCCGGTCAACCTCGACATGGACGTATTGCGGTCCTTCGTGACCGGGATCGAACTCGGCAGTTTCGCCAGGGCGGCGTCACGGCTCGGCCGCTCGCCGTCGGCGATCAGCCTCCAATTGCGCAAGCTCGAGGATCAAGTCGGGCAGATCCTGGTGCAGAAGCAGGGACGCGGTCTCGTTCTCACCGAGGCGGGAGAGACGATGATCGGCTATGCCCGCAGGCTGCTCGAACTGAACGATGCCGCGCTCCATGCGGTCGGTTCCCCGGCTCTGTCCGGCAGTGTCCGGATCGGCCTGCCGCAGGATTTCGCCGAGACCTGGCTTCCGGAGACCCTCGGGCGCTTCGCGCGCCTGCATCCCGGCGTGAGGATCGACGCGCATGTGGACCGGAACGCGACCCTGCGCGCGCGCCTGGACGAGGGCCAGCTCGACCTCGCGCTCCTCTGGGACGAGGACGGAGGCAAGCAGGACGGACCCGTCATCGGAACCCTGCCTATGGCCTGGATCGGACCGCGTCCGGGCGTCACGCGGGGCACCGACCGCCCTCTTCCCCTGGTCCTGTTCGGATCGCCCTGCATCTTCAGGCACGCCGCCCTGAACGCCCTCGACGCGGCGGCGATCTCCTGGCGGATCTCGTTCAGCAGTCCGGGTCTGGCAGGCCTGTGGGCCGCCGTCTCGGCCGGTCTCGGCCTGACCGTCCGCACACCCCACGGCCTGCCCGCCGCACTCACGGCGCTCGACCCGGAGGAGTCCGGCCTGCCCCAGTTGCCGTCTCTCTCCCTTCGCCTGCTCAAGCCGCGGGCGAGGTCGGATTTGGCGGTGGAGCGTCTCGCCTCGCTCCTCACGGATGTTCTGACTGTCGCCATCGACGAAATGGATTCTACGACGCTCGTCTCGCCGCATTGAGAATCCCGACAATAGATCTTCGCCGCCGACGATGTTGTGCAACGCAAAACGAAAAGCGCAAACAACGGCGCACCGCACCAGCTGGCCGATAAGCTTGTCCTTTCCAGCCTTTGGAAATTTGTCTTTCCATGGCCGGGACGATTCAGAAAATCCGGGGAACGAATGAAGCCTTGCTCCCGTTGTGAGGGCAGAACTACTTCTTGGAGGAATAGATGCGACAGATTTCCAAGCTCGTCGGCGCCGGCGCCATCGTGATGCTCAGCTCGGCGATGGCCATCGCCGCCCCCTGTGCGACCGGCTCCACGGCGGATGGGAAAGCGGCCATGAACGACAAGAGCTCGAAGGTCGATCCTGCCGCGACCGGCAACGTGAGCCCTGGCGCGAAGGCCGAGTCGCCCGGCACCGTCGGCGCCATGAACAATGTCGGCGCCAACACGGCGACGTCGGCGTCCGACGTCGCCAAGCAGCAGGACGGCAAGCCCACCGCCGCGGACGCAGCCAAGGGCTGCTGATCTCCGTTTTCCGACCGTCAAGGACGCCCGCCCGGTACCACCGCGGCGGGCGTTCCGCGTTTCGAGGGATGGAGGCGAGAGATAGCTGATTGTGGAACGCCTCGATCCGGCGACGCCTCGATACACCACGCAGAAGAGCCTGAATTGTGTATGTAAACATACATTGAGCGAGGCAAAACAACCATTCGGGAAAACATCCCTGTCGGGCGGCCCTATAAGTTGAGATGAAGCCTTGCTTGGGCTTAGCTCGGGCGTACAACGAACCCTGTCCGAATCGTTTTCTGGCGAACGGGTCCGGTTGTATGTCGAGGCAACGCATGAGGCATTCGATCATCCTGGACGTCGCGCGGTGATCCGAGTTTCCGAACAGGATCGGATCGCCTCGGAAATCGCCCGCACGGTCGATGGGCCCGATCCCTTCGCAGCGGCCCTGCGCGCGACGCGCATGCCGATGGTCATCGCGGATCCCAACCAGCCCGACATGCCGGTCGTGTTCGTGAATGCGGCGTTCGAGCGGGCCACAGGTTTCTCGCGCGAGGAGGTCCTCGGCCGCAACTGCCGCTTCCTCCAAGGCCCCAAGACGGATCCGGCGGATGTCGCCCGCATTCGCGAAGCCATCGCCAAAGGCGTCCCCATCGAGATCGACCTTCTCAATCATCGCAAGAACGGCGACGTGTTCTGGAACCGGCTTCTCATCGCGCCGGTCTTCGATTCCAACCGCGAGGTCGCCTACTTCTTCGCCTCACAGCTCGACGTGACGCTGGAAAAGGACCGCCTGGTCCGGCTGCAGGAGGACCGCGATGCCCTGGAAACCGAGGTCGAGCGCCGTAGACTGGAGCTTCGCCGCAGCGAGACGAACCTGCGTTTCGCGCTCAGTGCCGGCCGGCTCGGTTCCTGGACGCTCGATCTCGTCGACATGAATCTAGAGACGTCGGATCATTTCCGGATGAATTTCGGGCGGGCCCCCGACGCGCCGCTCAGCTATGGCGAGTTGCTCGCCACGATCCATTCCGGCGACCGCGAACGAATGCTGGCAGAGGTGCGCCGCTGCATCGAGCGGAACGTCGATTACGACATCGAGTATCGGGTGATCGCGCCGTCCGGCGACCTGCGCTGGGTCCATATCCGCGGCCAGACCTTCTACCGCGCCGATGGAACGCCCCTCAGCATGGCCGGCATCTCCCTCGACATCACTGAGCGCAAGCATGCCGAGGAGTATCGCAGCCTGCTTGCGGGCGAGTTGACCCATCGGGTCAAGAACACCCTGACCCTTATCCAGTCGATCATTCGGCAGACCCTGCGAACCGCGCCCTCCCTCGAAGAGGCGGGCCGATCCCTCGAAGCCCGGGTGGTGTCCCTGGCCGCGGCGAACGACGTCCTGACCGAGGAGGCCTGGGACGGCGCCTCCATCGCCGATATCGCGGACCGCGCGCTCACCCCGTTCCAGAGCAAGGGGCGGGAGCGCGTCGACCTCGAAGGCGGCGAGATCAGGCTGCCGCCACGCGGCGCCCTGGCCTTGGCGATGGCGTTGCACGAACTCGCCACCAACGCGGTGAAATACGGCGCGCTGTCCAACGATACCGGACGGGTCCGGCTGTCCTGGAGCCTCCTCGACGGCACCGCGCCGCATGACTTTCGCGTCACATGGCAGGAATCGGGTGGGCCGCCGGTGGCGGTGCCGACGCGGACCGGGTTCGGCTCACGGCTGATCGAGCGCGCCTGCGCCCAGGAAATCGACGGCACCGCGACCATCTCGTACCAGCCAGAGGGGATCCTGTTCGTCGCCGAGGGGATCCTGCCGGGGCATCTGCAGGACTGAGCGGGTTTGTATTGGCGAGCCAACGCTTCACCCTGCTGAGCTCTCCGAGGTGTCGCGGGTTTTATCGCAGAACCGGCGGCCGCTTCTATGAGACCTGCTCAGGGCGAGCGTCCGGGCGCGGCTTGACCCGCTCGGGCCGAAGCTCGAAGACGGGCGGGACGCAAGCGCACGGACGGAGACGGGCATGGCGACACGCGGTTTTTCAGGACGACGGCCGCCGGAAGCGACGGCCGAGCGGCTTCCTCCGGGCCAGTATCTCGAACAGGACTTCCCGGTCCTGCAGATCGGCCCGAATCCGCGCATCGACATGGAGAGCTGGAGCTTCACCCTGCGCGACGGCTCGCGACCCCTGAAGAGCTGGAACTGGGAGGAATTCTCCGCCCTCCCCCGCACCTCCTGGCGCGGCGACATCCATTGCGTGACGAAATGGTCGAAGTTCGACACCGGCTGGGAAGGCGTCAGCATCGACGACATCCTCGCGGCCGCCGGGATCTCGGCCCCCACCGAGTTCCTGCTCGCGGAAGGTTATGACGACTACACCACCAATGTGCCCGTGGCCGATCTCACCGGCCCCAAGGCCATGGTGGCGACCCATTACGAGGGCCGGCCGATCGAGCCCGATCACGGCGGCCCGGCCCGGCTCCTCGTGCCGCACCTGTATTTCTGGAAGAGCGCCAAATGGGTGAAGGGCCTGCGCTTCACCAGGAAGGACGAGGGCGGTTTCTGGGAGTTGCGCGGCTACCACATGTACGGCGATCCCTGGCGCGAGCAGCGCTTCACCGGTGATTGATCCCACCGCGCGGCCCCTCCCCTGGCGACAAGCCACCCTCCTGGCCATCGAACCGGTCACGCGGCGGGTGAAGAGCTATCGGTTCCGGATCGATTTCGACCGGCCGATGCTGGCCGGGCAGCATGTCGACGTGCGCCTGACCGCGACGGACGGCTATCAGGCCCAGCGCAGCTATTCCATCGCCTCGGCGCCGGGCACGGACGGCACGATCGAACTGATGATCGAGGGCCTGCCCGATGGCGAGGTCTCGGGCTTCTTCGATGCCGTGGCGGAGATCGGAGACACGATCGAACTGCGCGGCCCCATCGGCGGCTCGTTCGTCTGGCGTCCCGAGGATGGCGGCCCTCTCCTCCTCGTCGGCGGCGGCTCCGGCGTGGTGCCGCTGCTCGCGATGCTGCGCCACCGCGCCGCGGCCGCCCCCGAGGTGCCCGCCCTGCTGCTCTACTCGGTCCGCGATGCGGCCGAGACGATCGCCGCGGAGGAACTGGCCGTTCGCGCACGCGACGAGCCGCATTTCGACCTGATGCTGAATTTGACGCGGGCCGGTGGCCGCCGGGTCGACGGAGCGATGATCGGCGAAGCGTTGGAACGGCTCGGTGCTCCGCGCCACGTCTATATCTGCGGCGGAAACGCCTTCGTCGGAAACGCAGCGGACCTGCTGGTCGATGCCGGGCTCGAACCGGGCCGTATCAGGACCGAACGTTTCGGCGGCTGATCCAAAGGGGCGGGCGAAGGCTAGCGGGCCGGGGGCGCCCTACGCCCAATGGCAGGCCCACAATGCCACGCCCCCGCCGACGGCGAGGGCCAGGAGCGAGGTCACCACAAAGGCGACGAATTGGATCTCGGTCATGGCGTGAGGTCTTTCAGGACCATGCGCGCTAGGGCGTGAAGCCCGACATTGCATCCCAGAAAGATCGCGACGCCCAGCAGGAGCGTCAACGGGCCGACGCCCCGCCCTCAAGCCTACGATTGTCACAGATCGCGCGGGCAGCGCGGGTCCCCTTTCCTGAAAGGAGAGGGACAGGGTGAGGTGTGCGTTTCGTCCGGAGATGGACCACACCTCACCCCAGCCCTCTCCTTCCAGGAAAGAGAGCGCGTTGCGACTTATGCCAAACCCTCTCGGATCGAAGGAACAGCCGCCGAGCGGATTGATGAATCCCGTGGCCCTCAGGCCTCGGCCCCGACCAGCCGGTCCGCCACCTCCTCGGCCAAAGACAGGCTCGAGGTCAGCCCCGGGCTCTCGATGCCGAACAGGTGGACGAGGTGCGGCAGGCCGTGCTCGGCCGGTCCGTCGATGACGAAATCCGCCGCCGGCTCCCCCCGTCCGGTGAGTTTGGGGCGGATGCCGGCGTAATCCGGCGTCAGCGCATGATCGGGAAGCCCCGGCCAGTAGCGCCGGATGGCGTGGGTGAAGGCCTCGGCGCGGCCTGGATCGACGACGTAATCCGGTGCCTCCACCCATTCCACATCTGGCCCGAACCGCATCCGACCGGCCAGATCGAGGGTGAGATGAATGCCGAGCCCGCCCTCCATCGGCGCGGGATAGATCAGGCGCGAGAAGACCGGACGGCCGAGGCAGCCGAAATAGCTGCCCTTGGCGAGGACCTGCCTCGGGATCCGCGCGGGCGGATACGGCTCGACCACCCGCGCCACCGCCTGCGCGCCGAGACCAGCGGCGTTGACGACGGCGTCGAAGGCGAGGACTTCCCCGCAGACCTCCACCCGCCAGCCCCCGTCATCGCGCCGGATCGCGCCGACCGGTGCATGGAAGGCGATGGCCCCGCCCGCATCCTCGATGTCGCCCTGAAGGGCGAGCATCAGGGCATGGCTGTCGACGATGCCGGTCTCGGGCGAATGCAAGGCAGCGATGCAGGCGAGATTCGGCTCCAGCGCACGGGCCTCCCGGCCCTCCAGGAGAACGAGGCCCTCGACGCCGTTGGCCCGGCCGCGCTCGGCGATCCCCTCCAGGGCGGCCCGCTCGTTCTCGGAGGTGGCGACGATGAGCTTGCCCAGCTGCGCATGGGGCACGCCGTGGCTCCGGCAGAACTCGTAGAGCATCCGCCGTCCCCGCGTGCAGTGGCGGGCGCGCAGGGAGCCGGCGGGGTAGTACATCCCGCCATGGATCACCTCCGAACTGCGCGAGGACACGCCGGTCCCAATCGCGCCCTCGGATTCGGCGACAACGACCGCATGCCCGCGCCGGCCGAGGCCCTGCGCCACGGCGAGGCCGACGATTCCAGCTCCTATGACAAGCACATCCATCGGCGGTTCCGGCCCGAGAGTCTTCGTCCGCCGCATGCATCGGCAGGCCCTGGGTAGCGACGAGGATGCGGCGCGTCTCGCCCTCGATCGCCTCACCCTCGATCGTCTTGGCCCGCATCGTAGCCGGCAGATCGATCGCGCGCCCTCTTTTTCCGCGTGCTTCAGGCCGCTCGCGCGGCAAAATCCGCTCCGGTGGTTCCCATCGGCCAAGGCCTTATCCGGCTTTACTCGAATCGCCGACCATTCCGATCCCACGATATGGGGCCGGCCGGATGCTATGGCCTGACGTGAGACCGACGCCCGAAGCCACTGATCAGGTCTCTGACGCCTTGGGTCAACGGGATCTCGATCCGGCGATGCACGACCCAGGCAATTAGACCGGCGAGCGCAACCGCCCCGACGAATGCGGCCAGTTTCAGGGAAAAGCCCTGCGGATCGAACACCTTGAAAACGATTTTCTCGCAGAGTTGATAGGACAGGAAATGCGTGAGGTAGAGCGCATAGCTGCTGTTTCCCTGCTCGACGGCAAAGTCAGTCTTCGAGACGATACCTCTGGTTTCCAGCAACACCGCAGCAAGGACGAGCAATGCTGCCGGCACGCCGAGGCCGACGAAGCGGGGCGCTGTCGGCCAGAGGAATTCCGCCGCCAGCAGACAGCCGAAACTGGCGAGGCCCAAGGCGCCGATCGTCGGGACAGGCAACAGCCTCGGCGGAATCGTGACATGCCGCACGAGGTAACAAATCCAGATGCCGGCAACGAATTCGAGGATGATCGTGTCTGTATAAAACCGGCCAAGTACGGTTTCGGGGCACACCAGAACCCCGAAGATGACGAGAGCAATCATCGTCAGGCTTAAGTAACAATACCTTTTTATTTCCGGATAAATGTAAAGACTTAGAAAAAACAGGCAGTAGAAAAATAGCTCGTAGTTCAGCGTCCATCCAAGGAACAGGACAGGCTGTATCAAGCCATTCGATTTCTCGAATGGGATGAACGCCAGCGACATGAGCAGATGCCCCAGCCCGCTATCGATGTTGCGAAACAGGAAGGGCATCGCGAGGGCCGCGAGAAAGACGGCCATCGTCATGAACCAGTACAGCGGAACGACGCGAACCAGCCGTTTCATGATGAAGTGATGTGGCGGCGCGATCCGCCCGTCGGTGGTGTAGGCCATCACGAACCCGCTGATGACGAAGAAGATATCGACGCCCCAGGAGCCCATCGAATATTTGAGATGGCCGAACAGCAAGACTTGGCAGTGGAAGCAGACAACGAGATAGGCCGCGATCGCCCTCAAAGATTGGATGTTGTATATCATCAGATTGTTTCCACATACGATGATATGAGCGGGCGTTGGACGCTATCCAGAATTTCGCGATTGACTGTTCTGATTGGGCACGCACCACCAGTATCATCGCTGCCGCGGGTTCTTCGAGAAAGTGCGCATCGGGACTACGTCCGTCTTCAGCGAAGTAGGATTCACCAAGCCGGACAGTCGTCCTTGCAGCTGCGGATCGAAGTGGCCGGCAGCATCCTGGGCCGCCCCCTACCTTCGGGAGATGACGGACTCGTTCTTCTGTCCGCCGCCCCGCTCCACCGATCTCGCTTCGATGCCCCCTCGCCAGACTCGGGCCATGCGGCGCCGATCGCCGGCAATCGCGCGACGGCGCCCCGTGCCAGGCCCCTGATTCCGTCGGGTTGAAACCACGCGGCACGGTGCACGCACTGGCATGTCACCCCTCTCGTCAGGTGAGATGGATGATCAGTTCGACCGCATTGAAAATCTTTCGCGACACATTTTGAACAAGATTGGCTCACTAAGATTTGTTGTATCAATAAAGTATTAGATGATCGAAGTGTACCTATCTGTACATTTGTCGAAAAGCACAGAGGAAGTTCTTCTTAGTACTGAACGATAATTCATCAAATCCGATTATTCGCTCATCGCTGCGACAATAATCTTGGGAATAGTGTCGGCGGGCAACGCCGACGCTGACGGGGATCCGTGACCGGAATCGGCTCGGATTGGGAGGATCGGCATCAGGACCGATCGCAGACATAACTGGAAAACGAATGCAGCATTCGCATCAACACGGCGCATCGCAGGACGAGGAGCGTTCCACCTCCGATACGGGTCTCTGGTCGAGCCCGACATACGACTTCGTTTCAGGCTTCACCGACAGCAACGTGCCGAGCCCGGTTCCAGAGATTGGAAGCTGGGAGCCCCTCTCCGACGTTTCGGATCTGGTGGAATCCGACACCGGAACGACATCCCTCATGGCCGCCGGCACGGTTCCGCTTACACGCCATGACGGGACGATCGTCGCCCGGGAAGGCGATGTCATTCGGAACCTCGACATCTATGTCGATAGCGGCCCCGGTATCGACGTCGATCACGTAAACAACGTGACCATCGAGAACGTGCGCATCCATATCAATGGAAACGGCGGCACCGAGGAAGGTGCCGGCATCCGTATCATGCGGGGTAACAACGTCGATATCCAGAACGTCGAGGTCTTCAACGAGGGCGCACCCGAGACGGGCGCCGAGCGGACTCCAGACCATTACGGGATTTCGGCCTTCGAGGCCGAGGCTCTGAGCGTGACGAACGCGACTTTCCACGACACGTCGACGGGCATCCTCGTGCAATACTCGCCGGGCGCCACACTCGAGGGCATCGAAGGTTACGATATGCGCGGGCCCTTCCCCCGCGGTCAGCTCGTACAATTCGGCGAGTCGCCTGACAGCAGCCTCAACAACTTCTACGTCCACAACGATCCGAACGTCGCTTGGACCGAGGACAACATCTCGATCTATTACAGCGACAACGTCACCGTCTCGAACGGTGTCATCGACGGCAACAACTCGCCGAGCGGTCAGGGAGTCATTTTCGAGGGGTCGAACAACGGTACAGCCCGCAACATCGACGCGATCCATATGGGCAACGGCGCCTTCGCGGATTACGGCCAGAACAACACCTTCGACTCCACGCGCGCCTTCGACAACATCGCGGAGGACCAGGGACGTGGACATCCTCTCTCGAACGCCCTGCTCTGGGGCGTGAACGAGAGCACGGTGGTGACCGATTCCTCGTATCAGAACGCTGGAAATCCGGGCAACATCGTCTGGGGCGAGGGCAATATCGGCGCCGGCATCGACGTGACCGAAGTGACCGGCCAGGCGCCCATGGTGCATTGGACGAACGACTTCAGCAAAGGCGCCTCGGAGCCGGTGCCGGACGTCGTCACACCGGATCCCGTCTCCGAGGGACCGGATCCGGTGGTTCCGGACATCGGACCGACGCCCTTGCCCGAAGAACCTCCCGTCGTCGCGCCGCCCTCCGATCCAGTACCCGGGGACGACACGGCTCCGCTCACACGCCATGACGGGACGATCGTCGCCCGGGAAGGCGATGTCATCCGCGACATGGACATCTATGTCGATAGCGGTCCCGGCATCGACGTCGATCACGTAGACAACGTGACCATCGAGAACGTCCGCATCCATTTCAATGGAAACGGCGGCACCGAGGAAGGCGCCGGCATCCGCGTCATGGAGGCCGACGACGTCGACATTCAGAACGTGGAGGTCTTCAACGTGGGCGCACCCGAGACGGGCGCCGAGCGGACCCCGGACCATTACGGGATTTCGGCCTTCGAGGCCGAAGACCTGAGCGTGACGAACGCGACCTTCCACGACACCTCGACGGGCGTGCTCATCCAATACTCGCCGGGTGCGGAACTGGAGGGGATCGAAGGCTACGATATGCGCGGGCCCTTCCCCCGCGGACAGCTCGTGCAGATGGGCCAGTCGCCGGACAGCACCCTCAACAACTTCTATGTCCACAACGATCCGAACGTCGCTTGGACCGAGGACAACATCTCGATCTACTACAGCGACAACGTCACTGTCTCGAACGGCGTCATCGACGGCAACAACTCGCCGAGCGGCCAGGGTGTCATCTTCGAGGGATCGAACAACGGCACCGTCCGCAACGTCGACGCGATCCATATGGGCAACGGCGCCTTCGCGGATTACGGCCAGAACAACACGTTCGAGTTCACCCGCTCCTTCGACAACATCGCGACGGACCAGGGGCGTGGACATCCGCTCTCGAACGCCCTGCTCTGGGGTGTCAACGAGAGCACGGTGGTGACGGATTCCTCGTATCAGAATGCTGGAAATCCGGGCAACATCGTCTGGGGAGAGGGCAATATCGGCGCCGGCATCGATGTGAGCGAAGTGACCGGCCAAGCACCCGTGGCGCATTGGACGAACGAGTTCACCTGGAGCTGATTCGACAGCCGAACTTGAAACAGATGGGGGGTCCCGACCGGCAGCGGCCGGGACCCCTTTCGTGTGAGACGGCCTGTCGGGCGATCCGGCATCGTCGATCCTGCCGCGTCCTGCCTCATGGAGAACTTGGGCAGCCCAGCGCACTCGACGCGGGATATACGCAAACCACGCTTGGAAGCATTGCAGCATGGGGCGTGGCGTCAGCGCCGCATTGCGGCTAGAAGCGATCTCTCCGTAACCGAACGAGGCCGGACCCACGACCGGATGCAGCGACGTCGCCACTCAGGGTGACTCGAATCCGCAGGGTTTGCCTTGTCTGCCTGCAAGGCCTCTGCCCCGTGCCCTTTCCTACCCTGCCGGCCCCGCTCGTCCGAGCGCTCGAGGCCCGCAACTACGAAGACCCGACCCCCGTCCAGAGTGCCGTGATCGAGGCGGCGGCCCAGGGCCGCGACCTCCTCGTCTCGGCCCAGACCGGCTCCGGCAAGACCGTCGCCTATGGCCTCGCCTTCGCCGAGACGCTTCTGGGCGATGCCGAACGGCTGGAGCCGGCCGGCCCGCCCCTGGCCCTGGTCATTGCCCCGACGCGTGAACTCGCGCTTCAGGTCCAGCGCGAGCTCGAATGGCTTTATGCCGAAACCGGAGCGCGCGTGATCGCCTGCGTCGGCGGCATGGACCCGCGCCGCGAGAGCCGCGCCCTGGCCGAAGGCGCGCATATCGTCGTCGGTACGCCGGGCCGCCTGCGCGACCATCTGGAGCGCCGCAACCTCGCCACCCAGAACCTGCGCGTCGCCGTCCTCGACGAGGCCGACGAGATGCTCGATCTCGGCTTCCGGGACGACCTCGAATTCATCCTCTCGGTGACCCCGAAGGAGCGGCGCACCCTGCTCTTCTCCGCGACCCTGCCGAAGGCGATCGCGAGTCTGGCCGAGCGCTACCAGAACGACGCCCTGCGCATCGCCGTGAAGGGCCAGGAGCGCGGCCATACCGACATCACCTACCGCGCCGTGCGCGTGGTGCCGCGCGAGATCGAGCACGTGGTGGTCAACACCCTGCGCTACACCGATGCGCCCACCGCCATCGTCTTCTGCAACACCCGCAACGCCGTGCGCCACCTCCAGGCGGTGCTCACCGAGCGCGGCTTCTCGGCGGTCGCCCTGTCGGGCGAACTCGGTCAGGGCGAGCGCAACGCCGCGCTCCAGGCCCTGCGCGACGGACGCGCCAAGGTCTGCGTCGCCACCGATGTCGCCGCCCGCGGCATCGATCTGCCCACCGTGAGTCTCGTCATCCATGCCGACCTGCCCCACGATGCCGAGGTGCTGCAGCACCGCTCCGGCCGCACCGGGCGCGCGGGCCGCAAGGGCACCAGCGTCCTACTGATTCCGGCTTCCAAGCGCCGCCGCGCCGAGCAGATGTTCGCCATCGCCAAGGTCAACGCCGAATGGGCCGCCCCGCCCACGGCGGACGAGATCCGCCGCCTCGACGGCGAGCGCATGTGGCAGGATCCGCTCTTCACCGAGACGCCCTCCGAGGAAGACCTCGCCATGGGCGAGGCGCTGCTTGCGCAGCGCACGCCGCAGGAACTCGCCGCCGCTCTCGCCAAGATCTACCGCGCCCGCCTGCCCGAGCCCGAGGACGTGACCGACCCCGGTGCCGGTCCCGAGCGCAAGGAGCGCAAGGTCTACGACCCCGCCGATTCGGCGCGGATCGATGCGGAAGGCCCCTCGGTCTGGTTCCGGCTCAATCTCGGCCGGCGGGACAATGCCGATCCGCGCCGCCTCCTGCCGATGCTGACCCGCCGCGGCAATATCGGCCGCCAGGAGATCGGTGCCATCCGCATCTTCGACCGGGAGACCAAGTTCGAGATCCGTGGCGGCGCCGCCTCGCGCTTCGCCGCCACCTTCGCCAAGAATGGCTCGCCGGAAATCCAGGTCGAGGCCCTTCTCGGCGGCGAGCCCGACCGCGAGGCCGAAGGCCCGAAGGGCTTCAAGAGCCCCCGCGCCGCCCGCCACGAGCGGGAAGCCGGCAAAAAGCCGCCGCAGCGCCGTCCGCGCTAAGCGCATCGCGTCCCTCTCCCGCCTGGGCCTGCGGGACTCACGCATATCGCCGGATGCGCTCTCCTGCCCTCCTCCCCCTTGTGGGGAGGAGTTGGAGGTGGGGGTGGTCGGGTGACCCTCGACCGGCAGAGGCTGGCGGAGCCACCCCCACTCCTAACCTCTCCCCACAAGGGGGAGAGGGACGCCGCGAGACCGCTCCGTCAGTCGAACGACGCCGTGACGAACTGATCCATCTCGTTCGCGGGCCGGTAGGGCGTCCGGCGCAGGGTGACGGAGCGCTCGGCGAAATCCGGGTCGTCGGCCCGCAAGACCAAGACCTTGCCGTCCGGTGAGACCCGGCTGAATGCGAAGAGCGAGACCGCGAGGTTGTCGAACGCGGCTTCGGTGGACCGGAACCGGCCGGGGGCACCGTTCGCCCGCTCGAACAGCCGGAGCACCTCCCGCGCCTTCAGCGAGAAGATCCGTTCGTTCCGAAACTGCGTTTCGGCATGACGCGCTTCGACCGTCACCCCGTCCAGACGGCCGTCGCGGTATTCCAGAAGGATCGGCGTGCGGTCCTTTTCGAGGTTCTGCCGGTCGAGGCTCGCCAGATCGATGGCGGCTTGTCTGATCGCCGAGATGTCGGCCGCCGACAGAGAGGGGCCGAGTTGGGCGATCAGGCCTTCGGTATCGGCGGCGGCTGCCGCGCCTCGGATGAGCGGCGTGGGCACACCGTAGACCGGGTCCGCCACGGCCGCGACCTTCTCCGGTGTGAGGCCGAAGACGAGCCGACCGATCCCGATATGCGGCACCACCCGCCAATCGGGATTCATGGTCGCTCCGTTCCGCTCCATCGGATGGGCAAACGCGGAGGCGGCCGCCAGAAGACACGCCCAGAAGGCCAGGCGCCATGGCAGGATTCGCGTCATGGTCGGGCCGCCTCCTCTACGCCAATCACGCCGCCGCCTTCGATCGTGCAGCCCGCATATCCGCACCATCGCGTCGATGCCGAGACAGTGTCAGCCAAACGGCCGACAGGAGAAAGTAGAAAGCACCGAAGGCGGCGTAGGGCGCAAGGTCGGCGAGGCCGGGCGCCGCGACGCCGGTCGCCTTCGTGAGGAAGAAGACGCCCGCGAGCGCCGATTGCGCGCCGCTGAGAATCATCGCCCATTGAGCGCCGTTACTCCAGCGCCGGAGGCCGGTGGCGAGTTGCAGCAGACCGGCGAGGATGGCCCAGGCCCCGAACACCGCGAGCACCGCATGGAGGCTCATTCCGACGGAGACGGCGACCGCGAGGGCGGTGACGGTGCTGATCGCGGCGTTGACGACCTGGCTGGTATTGGCTCTCCATCCACCGCTGCGCTGCGCATCCGCGAGGTTGGCCGCGGCATCCCAGGCGGGATAGGCGACGAGGAGTGCCGCCGCGACCGGACTCATGGTCGGTCCGACGGTCACGGCGCCGGCGACCCAAGCGGCGGAAACACCGGCCCGGACGAAGTAATAGGATGTCAGCCAACGCGATGCGGTAGGAGTTGCCATGTCGGTGTCCCTCTCGTGTGTAGACCATTCCGAGGATCGGCAAATCATCGCGCGCGACGTGAGCCGTCAGATCCTCGGGTCTTCGTGAGACGTCGCCCCTTCGCCTTACGGAGGGGCGTCTTCACTGACCGCATGTGTAAGTTTCGGGGCCGGCACCAGCTATGACGGATACGCGGAAAGACTTGACCGATCGTCCGGAGATGGGTCCGCCGGAGGAGGCCGATCTCCTGTCGCAGGTGCTGGAGCAGATCCGGCTCACCGGCGACCGGGTCCAATCCCGTACCGTTTCGCATGACGAGCCGTTGCAGCTGGATACGGACGCGGCGCATGTTCTCGTCGTCGCCGCGGGCGCGCTTCACGTGGGCGCTGGCGCTGGACAACCGCTCCTGCTCGACACGGGCGACCTCATGCTGTTGCCGCGTGGTCCCGGAGCCGCACGTCTCCTCGGGTCATCGGTGCCGACCACCATCATCCTCTGCCGGTTCTGGTTCGATCCCTACAGCCTGCGCGGCATGATCTCGGCCCTGCCCGACCGGATCCACATCCGGCACGAAGAGGGGGCGGAATGGCTGGACGGCATGGTGCATTTCATGATGCGCGAGACGACCGACCCGCAGCCCGGCGCGTCCCTGATGATCTCGCGGATCATCGATCTGCTCGTCATCCGCACCCTGCGGACCTGGGTCCATCTCGGGCATTCGTCCGGGTGGCTGAGCGGTCTCTCCGATGCCCGCATCGCACGCGTGCTCAAGGTCATGCATGAGAGGCCGATGCAGCCCTGGCGCATCGACGAATTGGCCGACGTGGCCGGCATGTCGCGCTCGGGCTTCGCCGAGCGGTTCACCGAACTCGTGGGACGCGCGCCGCTGCGATACCAGAACGAGTGGCGGCTCAATCTCGCGCGGGACATGCTCGCGAGGCGCGAAGCGCGGGTCGGCGAGATCGGGCTGCGGATCGGCTATACGTCGGAGGCCGCCTTCAGCCGCGCCTACAAGGCCCTGTTCGGGCATCCGCCTCGGGACGAAATTTAGGTCTCCGGACGGGTCAGCCGCCCAGGCGGCACCCGTCGCAATCGACGATCAGAACTGGTTCGGCAGGTTCTTCACCGCGTTGCCGAGGGCTTCAACGCTCTCCGCGATCTTGCGTCCGGCCGGGGCGAGGGACGGCACCTTCAGGCCGAAGATTTCGCTCTGTTCGGGTTCCGGCGCGGCGGCGGGGGCCGCTGCGGGTTCGGCGCTGGCCTCCTGCACGGGCTTGGCGGCCTTGACCGGCTTGGGCTTTGCCACCGCCACGCTGGGCTTGGCGGCGGCGGGTTTCGCCACGACGCTGGCGGCGGGCTTGACCGGCTCGGCCGTAGTCCGGGCGGGCTCGGCGGGAAGCGACGCGAAACTGATCTCGGCCGAGCGAGCCTTGATCGTCTGGGCCGCGCTCGGGGCGATCACGGCGGCGACGCGGTTCGGCACGATGGGCGAGAGCGCGTTGGGCGGCAGGGCGAGACTTACCGGCTCGATCGGCGGCAATGCCTTCGAGCGCGGCACTTCGGCCTTGACGACGGGGGGAACGGGCGCCGCCGCCAGCGTCACCGGAGCTTCGACCGTCGCGGGCGCTTCGACCTTGGCGGGCGCTTCGATCTTGGCGGGCGCTTCGATCTTGGCGGCCGCTTCGATCTTGGAAATGGCTTCGACCTTGGCAGCGGCCTGGACCGATGCGGGGCTCTGGACCTTCGCAGACGTCTCGGCCTTCGCCGGCTCCTCCACGAGGGCACGCCTTTCCACGAGTTGGATACCGGGATCACGGGGCGGCACGGACGATCCGGTGGCCGAGGCCAGGGCCGGCACGCCGTCGCGCAGGTCGGGCCAATCGGCGGCTTTGGCCTGGGGGCCTTGCGCCTTCTGCATCTGGTAGAGGTTCGGCCGCACCACCTGCGGGCCGGCGAGGCTGCCCATCGCCGAATAGGCCGCGTAGGACAGGCCGGCCACGGCCACGCAGCCGAGCGTCCCGAGGGCGATCATGCGACCGCGCGCGGCGGGCTTCGCCACGGGCTTCACCGGCCGCGCCACTGCCGGCTTGGCCGGAGCGGGCTTGGCAGGAGCCTGCCCGCGGGAGCCGGTGTCGCGCCTTTCGCTCGGGTCGATGGCAACCTGCATCATCAGGCGAGTTCTCTAGCAATGCTCGAAAAAACGTTTGACCGTCACGGAATCGCGACGGCGTAGTGCCGACGTGAGGCCGACATTCGGGCACAAAGATGTCCTCGGACACCTCGCCAGTCACGCCCGTGTCGTCGCCCACATCGATCTCGATAAAGCATTGTCGCTTAACGCTCGGTATCCGGCGAGGACTTGAGGCCGACGACCATTTCCAGATGGCCTCGAGGCGGGGAGAAAGGAGCGCGGTGCGCGCCGCTCCGGATGCGCGCATTCCAAGCGGATGGGATATCGCTACAAGCGCGATGCCGCCCCCGATCCATCCCGGTACGATCGACGATGACCCTGTCTCCCCCCGGCCCTCCCCCCGTGGAAACCGCGAGTGGCGCCTCGCGACGCCCGACCTGGGCCGCCCTGCCGACGCGGGCACGCCTCGTCGTCCTCGTCCTCGCCATCGACCTCCTGGCCGCCCTCGTCTCCTTCAGCCTGATCGTGGTGAACGCCCGCTCGGCGGTGGAGGTGGAGATGAAGGCGGCTTTGGCCAATATCGAGCTGATCGTCTCCGATACGATCGGTCTCGCCCAGTCCGATTCGCCCGCGCGCCTGCTCCAGACCCTGGAACTGCGCGTCCAGGGGCTTCGCCACGTCCGGGTCGCGGTGTTCGATGCAGAGGGGCGCAAGGTGGCCGTCGCCAATCCCCGCCCCCGCCGCGAGACCCATCTGGCGCCGCGCTGGTTCGCCGAGCTGATCGCCCCGACGCCGCAGCGGGACGACCTGCCCATCGTGGCGCAGGAGCAGCGGATCGGCACCGCCCTCATCACCACGGAGCCCCTCGACGAGATCGACGAGGTCTGGGGCTATACCGTCTCCCTCTCGCTGGCGAGCCTGTGCCTCAATCTCGGCCTGCTCGGCGCCCTCTACATAGCCTTCGGCCGGGTCCTCGCCCCCCTGACCCAGCTCGCCGACGGGCTGACCCAACTGGAGCGGCACGATTACACCGCGCGGCTCGACCCGCCGGCCTCGCGGGAACTCGCCGTCATCGCCGAGCGCTTCAACAGCGTGGCCGGGGCTCTGGCCGAGGCGCGCGCCGCGAACGGTCGCCTCAACCGGCAGCTTCTCACCGCCCAGGACGACGAGCGGCGCCGCACGGCCCTGGAGCTCCACGACGAGTTCGGCCCCTGCCTGTTCGCCCTGGAGGCGAACGCCGCCTCGGTGACGCGGATGGCGCAGGGCTCGACCGAGCCCGACCGGAGCAAGCTCGCCGCCCGCGCCGAGGAGATCAGCACCATCGTCGGTCAGGTCCAGGGCCTCAACCGCGACCTCCTCAACCGCCTGCGCCCGCACGCCCTCGGGCAAGTGCCGCTCGCCGAGTGCCTGCAGCTGCTGCTGCGCAACTTCCGCAGCCGCCATCCGGGGACGCAGTTTACGGGGACGTTCACCGATCTCGCCCGCGGCTACGGCGACCTCATCGATCTCACGGTGTTCCGCTGCATCCAGGAGAGCATGACCAACGCCGTGCGCCATGGCGCGGCCCGCACCGTGACGGTGGAGGCGAGCGAGCGCCCGGCCGCCGACGAACTGCGCCTCGTCATCCGCGACGACGGCACCGGCCTGCCCGCCGACCACGGCACCCCATCTGCCAGCCTCGATGGCGGGTTTCGCGGCGGAATGGGTTTATCGGGGATGCGGGAGCGCGTGGAAGCGCTCAGCGGCACATTTCGGCTTGACAATGCGGCGCCGGGGACGGTTGTCCGGATAGCGATACCGCTCGATCCCGAGCGGGCCGAGGACACGAGCCCGATCGTTCCCGCATGAACGCGTTCACACCGACATCGACCCAGGCGCCCGTCCTCGTGATCGACGATCATCCGATCGTCCTCCAGGGCTGCCGCCGCGTCCTCGAAGACGCCGGAATCGAGCGGATCGCCGAGGCCACCAGCACGGTGGCCGGCTATCGCCTGTTCTTCCGCCTGCGCCCGTCGATGGTGATCTGCGACCTGACCTTCCAGGGCAGCGGGCTCGCGGGTCTCGATCTCATCCGCCGGATGCGCAGCGCCTCGCCCGGCATCCGCATCCTCGTCTTCAGCATGCACAACGACCCGGTGATCGTCTCGCGCGCCCTGGAGGCCGGGGCGCTGGGCTACGTGCTGAAGGACCACGCCTCGGTGGAATTGTTCGAGGCGTTCGAGAAGGTCCGTTCCGGCCAGGTCTATCTCGACCGACGTCTGGCCACCGAGGTCGCCATGCTGCGCACCGACCCGCGCCGCACGCCCGAAAGCCAGTTGACCCCGCGCGAGCAGCAGATCCTCACCCGCCTCGCCCAGGGCAAGTCCTACGGCGCCATCGCGAGCGACCTGTCGGTGAGCTACAAGACCGTCACCAACGCCTGCTCGCAGATGCGCCAGAAGCTCGGCGTGCGGACGCTGGCCGAACTCATCCACGTGGCCGTGACCCAGGCGCAGCGGCAGGGCTGAACCGCGTCGCCGTCGTGACGGCGCGGGTGCCGGATGGTCAGCCCAGCCCGCCCATCTCCCGCACGATCGCCCATTCCTCCTCCGTCACCGGCTGCACCGAGAGGCGGGAATTGTTGGCGAGCACCATCGCCTTCAGGCGCGGCTCGGCCTTGATCGCCTCCAGGGTCACCGGACGCGCCAGCGGCTCGACGGCCCGCAGATCGACCATGCCGAACCGGCCGGTCGGGTCCGTGTCGTCCGGGTAATAGGGGCGGATCACCTCGACGACCCCCACCACCGCCTTGCCCTCGTTGGAATGGTAGAAGAAGCCGCGCTCGCCCACCTGCATCGCCATGAGGTTGAGCTTGGCGACATGGTTGCGCACCCCGTTCCAGGGCGTGCCGTGCTCCCCCGCCTCGACCTGCTGGTCCCAGGACCAGGTCTTAGGTTCGGATTTGTAGAGCCAGTACGCCATCGGTCGCCTTTTTGATCGTCGCGCCTCCTTAGCGCGGGAAAGCGTGGCCGTCAGGCGTCGCGGAGCGCCGATCCCCAGTAGCGCAGGCTGTCCTGGTTGATGGGCGAGCCGGCTTGTGCGTTGCGCGCGGTCACGAAGGCGTGGAACGCCTCCGCCTCGTCCGGACCGAGGAGGAGGCGGATCGCGGTGAGGATCCGGGTGATGCGAAGGTGGTTGTGGTCGTAGGGGCGGAGCCAGCCGTCGGTGCGGGTATAGAAGAGCCGCATCCGCGCCAGCGCCGAGCGCAGGCCTTCTCGCGCGGCCTCGTCGGCGCGGATCGCCTCGGCCTCGTCGCGCCCGAGCACCGGGGCGCCCGGCACCGCGCGGCTGGCCTCGGCCAGGGGAAAGCACCATTGGATGTAGTCGTGGACGCCCTCGATCCGCGCATCGTCGAAGGCGAGGATGTCGGCGAGGCTGCGACGCGCGCCGTCGCGTCCGTGACCGGCAAGGTAAGCGTGGATCGGCCCCGTGCTCATTCGGCTTCCCGCTTGAGGGGGCGGGCGAGGAGGCCCGCCACCACGGCGTCGACGCTCGCTTCCCCGGAGACGATGGCGGCCACGGCCTCGGCCACCGGCATCTCCACCGCGTTGCGGCGCGCCAGGGCGATGAGGGCGGCGGCGGTGAAGGCGCCTTCCGCGAGCTTGCCGCCGGAGGCTTCCTCCGGGGTGGCCCCGGCGCCGAGGCGTTGACCGAAGGCGAAGTTGCGCGATTGCGGCGAGGAGGCGGTCAATACGAGGTCGCCGAGACCGGACAGGCCCATCAGCGTCTCCGGCCGTCCGCCATAGGCGCGGGCGAAGCGCATGAGCTCGGCGAAGGCCCGCGCGATGAGGGCGGCGCGGGCGCTCTCGCCGAGGCCGCGCCCCGCGACGATGCCGGAGGCGATGGCGAGGACGTTCTTGCCCGCCCCCCCGATCTCGACGCCGCGCACGTCGTCGGTGTGATAGACGCGCAGAGCCGGGCCGGACAGGGCGGCGGCGAGGCGGCCGGCCAGATCGCCGTCCCCGGCGGCCAGGGTTACGGCGGTGGGCAGGTTGCGGGCGACATCCGCCGCGAAGCTCGGGCCGGACAGGACCGCCACCGACGCGCCGGGCATCGCCTCGGCGGCCACCGCGCTCATGAAGGCGTCGCTGCCGCGCTCGATCCCCTTGGCGCAGAGCACGATGGCCGCCTGCGGATCGATGGACGAGCGGAGATTTTCCAGAACGCCGCGCAGGGTCTGGGCGGGCGTCACCAGCAGGACGATGCCCGCCCCGGCGAGATCGCGCGCTTCGCCGGTGGCGCGGATGCCGTCGTGCAGCGTCACGCCGGGCAGGTAGCGGGCGTTCTCGCGGCTGGCCTGAAGCCGAGCGGCGGCCTCCCCGTCGCGCAGCCACAGGGTCACGGGCCGCCCCGTGGCCGCCGCCGCGTTGGCCAGCGCCGTTCCCCAGGCGCCGCCGCCCACCACCGCAATCCGGTCGCTCATGATCGATGGTCCTCTGGCGCTTTGTCCGTTGGCGCCTGGCCCCCCTCGGCGAACGCCCCCTCCGCCCTCAGGCGATAGAGCACGTGCGGCTGGAGGTGGTGGTCCGCCGGCAGGGCGGGATGGAGGAAGTCCTCCGAGAAAACCATGCCGAGCCGCTCCATGACCCGCCGGGAGGGCGTGTTGCCGGTGGCCGTGAAGGCCACCACCGCCGGCACGCCGCACCGCCCGAACAGGTCGGCGAGGGCGAGCGTGGCGGCTCGCGTGGCGAGACCGCGCCCCCAGGCCGAACGGGCGAGGCGCCAGCCGATCTCCACGTTCGCCCCCGCGGTCTCCCCGCCGGCGAACGGCATCGGCCGGATCAGCCGCATGGCGCCGACGAAGCCGACGAACCCCTCCCCCGGCACCTCCACCGCCCAAGGGCCGAACCCATCGGACTCGAAGCGCCGGTCGATGGCCCGCGCCTCGATCAGGCTCTCGCTCCGGTTCTTGGTGGAGGGGAAATGCCGCATCACCTCCGGATCGGCATTGAGCGCGGCGAAAGGCGCGTCGTCGGCCCTGATCCAGCGCCGCAGGACGAAACCCTGCCCCGTGAGCGAGGCGGGGGTCGAGGTGGGGACCGCCCGCCTGATCTTGCCGCGCCAGGCGAGGGAGCGCCGGTTCAGGAGCCCGAGATCGGCCTTCGCCGCCAGCACCGCCTCGCCGAGATCGATGGCGAAGGCCAGTCGGTCGGGCGGCATGTTGGCCCAGGCCGGCGGGGCGACGCTCTCGCGCCAGGGGCCGCCGCAGGCATTGTCGAGAAGGATGCGCGCGAAGCAGTGATCGACGCGCACCGGCCATTCCGGCCGGGCACGGGCGGCCTGGGGGAGACGCCGGTCGACGAGGTCGCGCCAGCGCCTCTGCAGGGCGACGGGTGGCACGGTCCCTGTCAAAACACCCTCAGGCAACCGCCGCCGCCTCGGCGAAGGGCCAGCGGGCGCGGGCGGGCGCGGTGAGATCGTCCACGAGGCCGAGGCGCAGGCGCTCGATCCCCGCCCAGGCGATCATCGCGCCGTTATCGCCGCAGAGGGAGAGGGGCGGGGCCACGAAAGTAAGACCGGCCTCGTTGGCCTGTGTCGTCAGCGCCCGCCGGATCGCGCCATTGGCCGCGACCCCGCCGGCGGCGACGAGGGCGGTCGGATGGCCCGCGATGGAGCCGAACTCGCGCAAGGCGACACGGACCCGGTCCACCACCACGTCCACCACCGCCGCCTGGAAACTGGCGCAGAGATCGGCCACATCGGCGCCGGAGAGCGGCGCCAGCCGCTCGGCCTCGATCCGCAGGGCGGTCTTGAGGCCGGAGAGGGAGAAGTTCGGCTCGCGGCGGCCGAGCATGGGGCGCGGCAGGGCGAACCGCTCGGGGTTGCCGGTCTCGGCCATGCGCTCCACCTCGGGGCCGCCCGGGTAGCCGAGGCCCAGGAGCTTGGCCACCTTGTCGAAGGCCTCGCCGATGGCATCGTCCACGGTGGTGCCGAGGCGGACGTAATCGCCGACCCCCTTCACCGCCACGAGCTGCGTGTGGCCGCCGGAGGCGAGCAGCAGCAGGTAGGGAAAGCCGATGCCGTCGGTGAGCCGGGCCGTCAGCGCATGCGCCTCGAGATGGTTCACCGCGATGAGGGGCTTTCGCGCCACCAGCGACAGGGTCTTGGCGGTGACGAGGCCGATCAGCACACCGCCGATCAGGCCCGGCCCCGCCGCGACGGCGATCCCGTCCACCTGCGACAGCGTCATCCCGGCCGTGTCGAGGGCACGGGCCACGAGGCGATCGAGGACCTCCACATGGGCGCGGGCCGCGATCTCGGGCACGACGCCGCCATAGGCCGCGTGTTCGGCGATCTGGCTCAGAACCTCGTTGGAAAGGATGCGGCCGCGCCCATCCTCGCCCGGCATGACGATCGAGGCGGCCGTCTCGTCGCAGGTCGTTTCGATGCCGAGGACGTTCATGGCGATACTTTGGACTTTGCGAAAACGAAGATCACCACCCTAGCCGGGCATGGCGCCCGAGGGCAACGATTGGCACCCGCCGAGGAGACGTGTCATCGAAGCGGCTTGCCAACGCCGTGGCGAAGGGCGAATCCGGGGCGATGGTGGCGATGCGGATATGGATCGCGCGGCCCGAGCCGGGGGCTACGCGCACGGCCGGGCGGCTCGCCGCTTTGGGCTACGAGCCTCTGGTGGCGCCGGTCCTCGTGGTGGAGGCGACCGGGGCGCCCCTGCCTCCGGGCGTCTTCGACGGCGTTCTTGTCACCAGCGCGAACGCGCTTCGGCCAGCCTCGCAGTGGCGGCCGATACACCGCCTTCCCGTCTTCGCCGTTGGCGCACGGACGGCGGCGCTGGCGCGCGAAAGCGGGTTCGTCTTTGTGATGACGGCGGGTGGAAACGCCGCCGATCTCGTCGACCTCGTAGTGCGGGAGGTCACGCCGGGAGCCTCGCTCCTGCATCTGGCCGGAGAGGACCGCAAGGCGGAGCCGGCGGCATCCCTCACCGGCGCGGGCTTCGGGGTGACGACCCACATCGCCTATGGCGCGCGACCGGTCGCCTCGCTGCCGACCGTCGTGGCGACGGCGCTCGCCCCCCCCTCCACCCTGACAGGCGTGCTGCACTACTCACGAAGAAGCGCGGCCACGGCTTGCGAACTCGCCCGGCAAGCGGGATATGGCGGAGCTTTCGCGGCGCTCAGGCATTACTGCTTGTCGGCGGACGTGGCGGTTCCCCTGGCCCAGGCCGGGATCGCCCCCCATTTCGTCGCGGAACAGGCCAACGAGGAATCACTTCTCGCGGGTCTGACAGCAGGTTTCCGACAAGCGGTCTCGCCGAGGCCGCGGCCTCGGTGTTAGGACGAACGCATACGCTGTGACCGCAGGGCGGCAGACCGAGCGCGACACGCGCCGGGGGTGCTTCATGCGGCAGACGCAAGTCGGGAAGGGAGCAAGACGCCCGTGAATCCATCCAACAGCGACGGAAAAGGTCCGGGAACTCCGACGGGGCCGAACGGCCCCAAGCCTGAGGCGAGCAAGCCCGAGGCGGCCAAGCCGGAGACGGCCAAGCCCGTCACGACGAATCCCGGCTCCACGACTCTCGGTACCACGCCGCCCGGCGCGACCAATCCCGGTGCGGTCAAGCCGCCGACGCAGCCTTCTGCCTCGCCGTCTCAGCCGACCAGGACCGATGCACCCAAGCCCGCCGCGCCGCCGGTCTCGACGGCTCCCAAGCCTCCCGAAGCCAAGCCGGGCGATACGAAGCCCGATGCCGCGAAGGCGGCCACCCCTCAGACCGAGCCCGTCAAATCCGAGCCTCCGAAGCCGGCGGCATCGCCCTTCGACGCCGGCAAGGCCGCTGGTCTCAAATCCGAGCCTCCCAAGGCTGAACCGTTCAAGTCCGAGCCACCCAAAGCCGCCGGTCCGGGCGCTGCAGGCGCGAATCCGTCTTCCATGAGGACCGACCCGCCGAAGACCGGCACATCCGGCAGCGGCGCTCAGTCCATGCCGTCGAAGGCGGATCTCACCGATGGGCCGATCATCGACCTGAAGGCCAAGCGAGTTTCCGATCCGGCCGATGCCGCGAAGACCGGTTCCGCGTCGAGCGCGACGAAGCCCTCCGGCTCGGGCACCTTCACCACGAGCGCGGACAAGGCCTCCTCCCCGTCGGATGCCAAGCCCATTGGCTCCGATACCAAACCCGCTGGCTCGACAACTCCCAAAATCGGCCCGGCCGTCGCCGCGACCGAACCCAAGCGCGGCGGCGCCGGCTTCGGCTCGGTAGCCGCGGCCGGGCTCCTCGGCGGCGTCATCGGCGCGGGCCTGCTCTTTGCCGTCGAACGTTCCGGTGCCCTGGGCGTCGCTGACGACGGGCGCATCGCCGCCCTCGACCAGAAGATCGCGACGCTCGCGCCGAAGGACGCTCTTGCCGCCCTCGACAGGCGGATCGGGGCCAACGAGGCCACCCTGAAGCCGCTGCCGGAGGCGATCCGCTCCGCCGATGCGGCCGCCAAGGACGCGTTACAGAAGGCGGGTTCCGTCTCGGCGAGCCCACCGGCCGATGGGTCCGCCCCCGCGGCGGCCTTGCCGCAGGATCTCGTCGCCCGCCTCGACGGGCTCGACCAGCGCGTGGCCGCCCTTCAGGAAGAGCCCGGCCGCGACCAGTCCGGCAACGCCGCCCTCACCGCCCTCTCGCCCCAGGCGCTGTCCGGCCTCGACGACAGGCTGAAGGCCGTCGAGGGCAAGGTGGAGAATGCGGCCAAGCCCGCGGCCGACGATGGCCTGGCCAGCCAGGTCACTGCCCTGAAGGGCGACCTCGAGAAGAGGACCAAGGCGAGTTCGGAGGCGGACGAGGCCCTGACCCAGAAGCTCGCCAGTCTCCAGCAGACCCTGGAAGCGCGGGTGAAGGCGGCCACGGAAGCGGTCCAGGCAGCGACGCAGGCGAGCCAGCAGGCGGTCGACGCCAACAAGACCCAGGCGGCGGAAGCCGCGAAGGGTGTGGAGCGTCTCCTCCAGGCTCAATCCGAGAAGATCGCCGGCCTCGACAAGGCCGTGGCCACCCGTGCGGAGGCCTCCACCGTCCAGGCCGCCATGCGGGTCGTCGCGGCCGATCGCATCGTCGGCGCGCTGAACACCGGCTCGCCCTACGCCGATGCGCTGGCGGCCCTGCGCAGCTCCGAGCCCGGTGATCCGGCGCGGCTTACCGCCGTCGCGGCCTTCGCGGACAAGGGCGCCCCGACGGCGCGGAGTCTGGCGGCCGAGTTCCGCCCCATCGCCGAGCGGATCGCCGCGATCCGCAAGGCGGCCCAGGCGAAGTCGGTGGCCGAGACCGGCGACATCAAGCAGCGCCTGATGAGCATGGCCGAATCCATCGTCCAGGTCCGCAAGGTCGACGCTCCCGCTGCCCCCGGCGAGGTCGCGGCCGAGGACGCCGTGCCGAAGGTGCAGGATGCCCTGGATCGCGGCACCATCGCCGAGGCGGCCAAGGCTTTCGCCGGCCTGCCCGAGGATGTGCGCGCGCAGTTCGGCGAGTTCGGCACCAAGCTCGCCTCGCGCGCCGCGGCGGGCGATGCCGCGCAGGCACTGCTGGCGGATGCGTTCAAGGCGCTGCCCTCCACCGGCGCCGGCCGGTGAGGATCGCCCCTCCGGTTCGGCCGTCCGGCATGCCGGGCGAGGCCAACTCGATCATCATCTGTGGGCGCGGCGCGCCCGCCCTTCCCGATACGCGCGTCCCCTCCCCGGCCGACGCCACCTTCCGGAGTTCGTGATCCCATGTGGCGCGCCCTCGCCTTCCTAGCCCTTCTCGCCCTCGCCGCCTTCGGGGCGACGTGGATCGCCGACCGCCCCGGCACGGTCACCATCGTCTGGAACGGCTACGAGCTCGCCACCAGCCTCGCCATCGCCCTGATCGGCGTGTTCATCGCCGCCATCGTCATCGGCTTCATCTGGGCCATCGTGCGGGGCATCATCACCCTGCCGGAGACGCTGGTCCGCGGCTCGAAAGAGCGGCGCCGGGCCAAGGGCTTCTCGGCCCTCTCGCGCGGCATGGTCGCGGTCGGCTCGGGTGACCCGCTCGCGGCACGGCGCCATGCCAGCGATGCCGAGCGCCTGCTCGGCGCAGAGCCCCTGGCGCTCCTGCTGAAGGCGCAGGCGGCGCAGATCTCCGGCGACCGCGAAGCGGCGGAACACGCGTTCCAGCGCATGGCCAACGACCCCGAAACGCGGGTGCTGGGCCTGCGCGGTCTCTTCGTCGAAGCCCGCCGCCGCGAGGACGACGTCGCCGCCCGCGCCTATGCCGCCGAGGCCGCACGCCTCGCCCCCAGCGTCACCTGGGCCAACGAGGCCATGCTCGAAGCGCAATGCGCCGATGGCGATTGGAGCGGTGCCGTCCAGACGGTGGAGCGCCGCGCCTCCTCGGGCCTAATCGAGAAGGGGCTCGCCCGCCGCCAGCGCGCCGTGCTCCTCACCGCCGCCGCCCAGACCCGCGAGGCGGGTGAACCCGAGGCGGCGACGCAGCGCGCCCTCGACGCGGTGAAGCTGGCGCCGGACCTCGTCCCCGCCGCCTGCGTCGCCGGACGCCTCCTGGCGCGGCGCGGCGACCTGAAGAAAGCCGCCAAGATCGTCGAGGCGGCCTGGCGCGCCAATCCCCACCCGGATCTCGCCAAGGTCTATCTCGGCCTGCGGGTCGGCGATTCCGTGCGCGACCGGCTCGCCCGGGCGGAAAACCTGGCGCGGATCTCCACCTGGCATCCCGAAGCCCGCCTCGCTCTGGCGCAGGCGGCCCTGGAAGCGCAGGAATTCGGCAAGGCCCGCGAGGCCCTGTCGCCTCTCATGGCGGACCGCCCCACGGTGCGCGCCTGCCTGACCATGGCGAAGGTCGAGGAGGCCGAGCACGGTGCCGGCTCCGGCCGGGCGCGCGAATGGCTGGCCCGCGCCGCCCATGCTCCGCGCGACCCGATGTGGATCGCCGACGGGGTCGCCTCGGAGCGCTGGGCGCCGGTTTCGCCGGTCACCGGCCATCTCGATGCCTTCGTCTGGAAGGCCCCGACCGAGCTGCTCGAAGGCCCGTCCGGCAACGACGTGACCGGCGATCTCGACGACCGGGACAACCGCAGCCAGCCGGCGCTCGCGCCCGCCGTGCAGGGCACGGAGATGCCGGCCCCGGTGAGTGCGCCGGTGGCCGCGCCGACGAAGCCCGTCGAACCCACGGCTGTGAACGGGGCCAAGATGGCCTCGGCCCCCTCTGCGCCTTCGACCGGACCGATGGCGCCGGGCGCCGCGACACCGGTGGTGTTTCCGCCGCCGAAGGGCTCCGATTCCACGGCCGAGACCAAAGCCCGGCTCGTCGGCTGATCCCGCAATGGGGCAGGAAGGGCGGCGCCGCGCCGCCGCCCTTTAAAGGTCGGTTCACGCAAGCTCGCTAAAGCTGTGTCCAGCGAGTTCTGCGTAAACGAAGTGCCATGTCCCCATCTCTCGACGATGCGCCGGACTTCTCCGGCCTGATCGAACTGTCGCGTCTCGGTGACCTCGATCTGAAACCTGTCATCCTCCGGGTGCAGACCGATCTGTTCCTCTCCGCCTCGGTGCGGGACCGGAAGACGGTGGAGGCATTCGAATCCCTCGCCGGCGGTCTGATCCCGACGGTCGATGACGAGACGGCGGAGATCGTGGCGCGCAAGCTGGCGCCCTTCCCCGCGACCCCGCAATCCGTGCTGGCGGCGCTCGCCGCGCGCGGCGGCGAGATCAGGGATCTCATCATCGCGCAGGCGCCGGACCTGTCGGCCCGCGTGATCGAAGCCGCCCTCGCCGACGGCTCCGACATTGCCGCCGCCATCGCCCGCAGGGCGGATCTGAGCCGCAGCCTGATCGAGGAGATGGCCTCGCGCGACGTGGCCGCCATCGATCTCGCCCTCGCCGAGAACTGGCAGCTCGCCCTTCAGGGCACCACCATCGCCCTCCTCGTCGGCCGCGCGCGGACGAAGCCCGACCTAGCCCAGGCGCTGCTCGCCCGCCCGGATCTCGCCCCGGGGGATCTGGCTCCGCTGTTTCTCTTCGCCGACGAAGAATTGCGTGAGGCGATCGGTCGGGCGGTCGGTTCGCGCGCGGCCCTTCGACCGTCGCCTCCCCTGCCGCGCGAGGCGGGCGCCGTCCTCACCGGTTTCTCGGGGAGAAACGACGTCGCCGGCTTCGTCGCGGCTCTCGCCGAGATGCTCGGCCTGCAGCGCAACTTTCTCGCGGCGACGCCGGACCCGAGCCAGCGTTACGAACTCCTCACCCTCGCCCTTCGCGCGGCCGGGCTGCACGAGGAGGAGGCGGTCTATGTCTTCCTCACCCTCAACGAGACCGTGGCGCGTTCCGTGGACCGGGTCTACGACCTGGTGAAACTGTTCCGCACCATCCCCAGCGGCGCGGCCCGCGACCTTCTCAGCGCGGTCCTCGACAAGCCGCTGCCCGAGCGGCTCAACGGCGGCACCGCCCACCAGCCCTACACCGCCCCCGATGCGGTCCGCCCGCGCATGGCGCCGGCCGCCGCAGAGCGTGCGCCGCTCCGCCCTGCCCTCCCCGGCCGCGTGAGGCAATCGGCGTCGAACTGACCCTCGCCTCGTCCTATTCGGCGAGGTCGAGGTGGTGGCGGCCCGCGCGGTCGTCGATCTCGACGATCCAGAGATCGTCGTCGAAGCGCAGTTCCTTGCCGAGGCGGAGCTCGACATCGGGCGGCGAGGCTTCGCTCATCAGCCGGACGAAGCTGCGATCGGCCCCGTCCCCGGTATCGACGAGGGATTGCGGGGCCGGGCCATAGAGATCGGCCCGGCCATCCAGACGGTCGACCTTCACGAAGATCGCCCCCGCCTCGGGCGCGCCGCGCCGACGCTGCACCGCGTCGATCCCCTCGACGGCGAGACGGCGGAGATGGGCGGAGACCCAGAAGTCGGAGCGCAGACGAGGCATGGCCCGCCTATAGCACCGAAGGCGTGGCGCGGGGACCGGCCTCAAAGAGAGCCGAAGAGTGGACCCGATCCGGCACTCGGTACCGTCCGGTATCCCGCCAATCTCCGCCACTGTGATGGGATCGCGGCGCCCGGCTCCCTCGCTCTTCGTTGAGGTCTGAGCTTCGGCGGTCTATGCACAGCCCATGGACCTCCAAGTTTCCGCGAGTCGCTCCCCGACTCCCATCGCCTGCAAGCTGCCGCTTTACGGGAAGGCGGCACCGTTCCTGCCCATGAGCCGCGCCGAAATGGACGCGCTCGGGTGGGATGCCTGCGACATCATCCTGGTGACGGGGGACGCCTATGTCGATCATCCGAGCTTCGGGATGGCGATCATCGGCCGGCTGCTCGAATCGCAAGGGTTCCGGGTCGGCATCATCGCCCAGCCCGACTGGCAATCGGCGGAGCCGTTCAAGGCGCTCGGCCGGCCGAGGGTGTTCTTCGGCGTCACCGGCGGCAACCTCGATTCGATGGTGAACCGCTACACGGCGGACCGGCGCCTGCGCAGCGACGACGCCTACACGGCGGGCGGACAAGGCGGCGCTCGCCCGGACCGCTGCACCATCGTCTACACGCAGCGCTGCCGCGAGGCCTACAAGGACGTGCCAATCGTCCTCGGCGGCATCGAGGCGTCCCTGCGCCGCATCGCCCATTACGATTACTGGTCCGACAAGGTACGCCGCTCGATCCTGGCGGACGCGAAGGCCGATCTGCTGCTCTACGGCAATGCCGAGCGCGCCGTGGTCGAGGTGGCGAACCGCCTCGCGGCCGGCGCGGCGCCGAACGAGCTCGACTCCGTCCGGGGCGTCGCCCTGTTCCGCCGCGTGCCCGAGCATTACACCGAGCTGCCCGCCGACGATCTCGATTCGGCCGACGAGGCCGCTTCCCGCCGCCCCGGCGAGACCGTGATCCGGCTCCCCGCCTACGACGAGGTCAAGGACGACAAGGAGGCCTATGCCCGCGCCTCGCGGGTGCTGCACCGGGAGGCCAATCCCGGCAACGCCCGCCCCCTTGTCCAGCGCCACGGCGACCGCGACCTGTGGCTGAACCCGCCGCCGATCCCGCTCTCCAGCGAGGAGATGGATGCGGTCTACGACCTGCCCTACGCCCGCGCCCCCCATCCCTCCTACGGCGACGCGAAGATCCCCGCCTGGGACATGATCAAGTTCTCGGTGACGATCATGCGCGGCTGCTTTGGCGGCTGCACCTTCTGCTCCATCACCGAGCACGAGGGCCGCGTCATCCAGAACCGCTCGGAGGGCTCGATCCTGCGCGAGATCGAGCTGATCCGCGACAAGACACCGGGTTTTACGGGCGTGATCTCCGACGTGGGCGGACCCACGGCCAACATGTACCGGATGGCCTGCAAGGACCCGAAGATCGAGGCGGCCTGCCGCCTGCCGTCCTGCGTCTTCCCGGATATCTGCCCGAACCTCAACACCTCGCACGACGACCTGATCCGGCTCTATCGCAAGGTCCGCGAGGTGGAGGGCGTCAAGAAGGTGATGGTCGCCTCCGGCGTGCGCTACGATCTGGCGGTGCGAAGCCCCGAATACGTCGAGGAGCTCGTGACCCACCATGTCGGCGGCCGTCTCAAGATCGCGCCCGAGCACACCGAGCGCGGCCCCCTCGACCTGATGATGAAGCCAGGGATAGGCACCTACGACCGCTTCAAGGAGATGTTCGACGCCGCCGCCAAGAAGGCCGGTAAGAAATACTACCTGATCCCGTATTTCATCGCGGCGCATCCGGGCACGACCGACGAGGACATGATGAACCTCGCCGTCTGGCTCAAGAAGAACGACTATCGCGCCGATCAGGTCCAGACGTTCCTGCCCTCGCCCATGGCGACGGCCACGACCATGTATCACACCGAGATCAACCCGCTGCAGGGCGTGCGGCGCGGCGGCAGCGAGCCGGTGGATGCGATCAAGGGGATGCGGCAGCGCCGGCTGCACAAGGCGTTCCTGCGCTACCACGATCCGGAGAACTGGCCCCTGTTGCGCGAAGCGCTGCGGGCGATGGGCCGGGGCGATCTCATCGGTCCGAGGCCGGACCAGCTCATTCCATCCTCGCAGCCGCCCGGAACGGGTTCGGGTAAGCCGGGGGGCCAGCCGCGCCCCATGCGCCATCCCGGCGCGCCGCGCTTCACCACGAAGGGCGTGCCGCTGCGGAAATGACGGTCTCGCCCGTCCGATAGCCGGATGCTTCGAGGGGTCTTCGGGGTTCTGCGCGTCGAGGCGGACCAACGGGAACGCCACTCCTCGCGGAGCTACGGCTTTCACACATCTCACGGGCTGCGCCGCACTGCCCTCCTCCCCCTTGTGGGGAGGAGTTGGAGGTGGGGGTGGTTGGGCGACCCTCAAGCTGCGGAGGCTGGCGGAACCACCCCCACTCCTGACCTCTCCCCACAAGGGGGAGAGGGACGCGTCAGCCTGCATGAGCAGATGTGTGTGTCCGGTAGCCTCACGGAGGCCGCGAGCCGCCTCCGAATGCCGGATTCCTTGCCCTACCCCTTGGTCGAACCGGCGCGCGAGGCGAGTTCGCGCAAGGTGCGGCCGGCGGCGACGCCCTTGACCGGCAGCTTGCGGTCGCGCTCGAACTTCTCGATGGCCGCCCGTGTTCCGGGGCCGAGGACACCGTCAGCGACGAGCGGTCCATATCCGAGCTTCACCAGCGCCCGTTGCGCCTGCGCCACGGCCTGATCGGGTTTCGGCGTCACCGAGGCCGTGGTCTCCCCGGCTTTGATGATGTCGGCGATGACGTCGCGCTTGGTGGAAGGTGCGGCAGCCGCCGGCTTAGGCACGGGTTTCGCCGCCTCGGCGGCCGGGGCGGCCTTCGGTTCGGGAACCGTCTCCACCTTCGGCGCCTCGATCCTGCGCGGCGGGGCCTCCGCGACCTTGACCGGCTCGGGCGACGGGCCGGCCGTGGGCTTGGCGGCGGCGGTGCCTTTGCCGAGGGTGGGGAAGAGCGGCGCCGGGTGGCGTCCCCCCTGGTAGCCCAGCGCGTTCATGGCCACGGCCGCCACCGCGCCGATGGCCACCACCGAGCCGAGGACCTCGCCGGGCCGGCGTAGGCAGAGCCGGCCGAAACTGCCGATGGCCGAGGCCACCCCGCGCAGCCAGCCGAAGGCGGGCCGGCGGGCGCGGGTCGAGGCGGGTTTCCGGCGCGGAGCGGCGGTCTGCGCGGCCCTGGTGGGAACGACGATCTCGCGCTGGTCGCGCTTCGGCAGCGGTTCGCGCATGGTCTATCCTCTCAAACGCAGAAAACGGCCCGACAGGTCGAGCCGAAAACGGGTCGGTGGCATGGCCGGGGCACAGGATCCCGACGGAGGCCGCGGACCTCGGCCCGGATGCCGGCTCCGGGACGAGGTCCGCGTCGGGTTGCGGTGATCGGACGAGGGGCTCATCCGGCGCGCTGCATGGGAATGTAGCGCTCGCTCACCGCCTCCGGCGCGGGGTCGAACAGACCGATCGGGCGGCGCACCGGGACCACAATCCCCTCCGCGACCGGCAGGGGCGCCGAGCGACGAACCCCCGTGCGGATCGGGGCCGGGGGAGCGGTGCTGGAGCCGCGCCGGCAATCGATGGGCAGCGTCACGGTCACGCTGGTGCCCTGGCGCTCGGCGCTCTCGATGGAGATGCTGCCGCCATGGAGGCCGACCAGCCCCTGCACCACCGAGAGACCGAGCCCGGTTCCCTCATGGGTCCGGTCGTATCCGCCGCCGGCCTGGAAGAACGGGGCGCCGATGCGGGGCAGGTCATCGGCGCCGATGCCGATCCCCGTATCCGCCACCACGATGTCGAGATGCGACGCGCTTCGCCGCACGGAGACTTCGACCCGTCCGCCCGGCGCGGTGAATTTCACCGCGTTGGAGAGGAGGTTGATGAGCACCTGCCGGCAGGCGCGTGCATCCGCCGTGATCTCGATGCCCGCAGCGTCGGTGCCGCGCACCAGGGTGATCCCGCCCTGATCGGCGCGCAGCTGCATCAGATCGCAGCAGGTCCGCACCAGGGAGCCGACATTCATCGCCTCGGGAACGTAATCGAAATTGCCACTCTGGATCCGCGACATGTCGAGGAGCGCGTTGACCACGTCGAGGAGATGGCGCCCGGAGCTACCGATGATCTCGGCATATTCGCGGCTCCGCTCGGGACCGAGGGTCATGGAGCCCTGGCCGGCGAGGACTTCCGAGAAGCCGATGATGGCGTTGAGCGGCGTGCGCAGCTCGTGGCTGACAGTGGCGAGGAAGCGGCTCTTCAGGTCGTCGGCGCGTTCGGCCTCGGCGCGGGCGTGCTCCAGCTCCTCCGCGTGGCGACGATGCTCGCTGACGTCGCGGGTCACGGCGACCACACTCGAGCCCTCGACCCCCGACTGGGTGCCGGCGATGCGGTGGGCCCGCATCTCGGCGAAGATCACCCGCGGCTCGCCTTCGGCGCGTAGGGCCGCCGGGTCGAGATGCAGGCGGAACTGGACGGTGGCCGGCATGCCGCTGGCGGCCACGTCGCTGATCGTCTGCAGAAGGGCCGGACGGTCCCCCACATGGACCCGGTCGAGGAGCCCGTGCCCGCGCAGGCGAACGGACTCGATGCCGACGAAACGCGACGAGGAGGCGCTGGCTTCGATGACGCGACCGTTCCGGTCGTGCCAGGTGACGAGGTCGTCGATGGCCGAGAGCAGCATGCGGTCGCGCATCTCGTTGTCACGCATCCGGGCGAGCCAGCGGCCCTCGTGGCGCAGATGCTCCATGGCCTGGGCGGCCACGTGACCGATGGCGGTGATGGCGAAGACTGGCATCGCCAGGGACCGGGACAGGTCGAGGAGAGGCAGCGAGATGGCGCCGTGCGGCAGGAACGCCACGACCAGGGCGCCGATCATCGCGACGATGGCGGCAGCCAGCGTCGCCCGGCGCGAACCGGACACGACCGCCTCCAGCGGGATCGCTACCAGCCAGATCGCGGCGGCGGAGTTCACGCCGCCCGACATCAGGGCGAGGCAGACCACGAGGCCGGTGAGCCCCGCCGACGAGATGGCATGGGCGACCCACAGGATCCCCGTCCGCGACAGGAACACGGCAGCGAAGACCGGCAGCATCAGGCTGGCGATGGCGAGGACTTCAAGGCCGGTGGGGACGCCCCGCCAGAGCAGGTAAGGCGGCAGGGCGGCCATCATCACGATCCCGGTCGCGAGGCGCGACACCAGGAACCGCTCGTGCCGGAAACGCACGGCCTCGTCTTCGACCACCGACTCGTGGACGAGCCCGGCGAGCCGGAGATCGATCATGGAAGCCAGGCCGCTGTAGATACGCAATACGCACACGCACAGCGCGAAGTGCCTCGACGGCCGCTTCGTCGCCCCTTGCTGGACTTTGACTCGGGTTCGACTTGAACTCGACTGAGGCCAAACCTCGCAGACCGGACTTAAGCGAGTGTTGCGCAGACCCGACCGATTGTTCGCGGATGCTTTCCGGTCCGTAACCACGCCTATTCGGTGGACGGCCCCTTTCGGGGCACATCGCCCGCTATCCACAGGGCCGGGCACGACATGCCGGTTCGCAGGGGCATGGCGGCAAAGCCGCGTTCACCATGGTTCTCGATTTCAGGGCGTGCGTGAGAGGCGCTTTACGTTCTGCGCCGAGGCTCGGTCACAACGGGCCGCTCACGGCCGGCACCGAACCAACCCGGGACTTCCATGTCGTTCCTCATTCGCGCCTGCCTGGCGATCGGCATCCTCTCCTACCTCGCCGCCCATCGCGACGATCCGGGGCTCGCGGCGCCCCTGACGGCGCCGACCGTGGAGAACACCGCCTCTCTCGCCTGGGACGCCCTGCCGAGCGATGTCCGCGAAAAGGCGTTGCGCCAGGGTGCCGACGCTTTGGTCCAGAAGGTGGCGGGGGCCATCGCGAGCGCATCGCGCGACACGCTGGCGGAGACCGATCGTCGTCCGGCATGGCGCGGCGTGGAGGAGCGCTGATCGGGGCGCGGGCGTCCGAACCGGCCGCTTCGCCCCTCAGATCTCGTAGGACGCTGCCTGTCGTGCGCGCAGGACGTAGAGCGAACGGGGATCGAGGCGCAGGCGCGCGTTGGGGGGAAACAGCGCCTGTCCGGCCTGGACCATGCCGGTCGGCCGGGTGGTGTCGAAGAAGACCATCCACGGCCCGCCGATGACCGGGGCCAGGGTGAAATCGATCGCCTCGTCGGCGGCGTTGATGAGGATAAGCAGGCGGTCCGCGCTCGGCAGGTCGTTGCCGATCTGCATACCGAAGGCCTGCCGGTGACCGTCGCCCCAAGCCTCGTCGTCCATCTCCGCGCCGCAGGGCGAGAGCCAGTGGACGTCGCGCAGCGGTCCCTCCCCGATGATGGCGCCGGTGAGGAAGGTCAGGCGGCGCAGGGCCGGCTGCTCGCGGCGCAAGGCCGTGAGGTTGGCGACGAAGGCCGTGAGTCCGGGATCGGGATCAGTCTCCCAATCGAGCCAGTTGACCGCGTTGTCCTGGGCATAGGCGTTGTTGTTGCCGTTCTGGCTGCGTGACCGCTCGTCCCCGGCAAGGAGCATCGGCACGCCCTGGGCCAGAAAGGTCGTCGCCATGAGGTTGCGCTTCTGCCGCGCCCGCAGACTCAGGATCGCCGGATCGTCGGTGGGGCCCTCGACGCCGTAATTGCGCGAGAGGTTGTGGCCGTGGCCGTCGCGATTGTCCTCTCCGTTGGCGTGGTTGTGCTTCTCCTCGTAGGCCACGACGTCGGCCAGGGTGTAGCCGTCGTGGCTCGCCACGTAGTTGATGCTGGCGAGCGGCGACCGGCCGGAGCCGGCGAAGATCTCCCGCGAGCCCGACAGGACCTGCGTGAGCTTCGGCAGAATGCCGTGGTCGCCGCGCCAGAAGCCGCGCACGCTGTCTCGGAACTGGTCGTTCCACTCGGCCCAGCCGCGTGGATAGGCGCCGAGCTGGTAGCCGCCCATGCCGATATCCCACGGCTCCGCGATCATCTTGGCGCGGGAGAGAACCGGATCCTGGGCGATGGCCTGGAAGAAGGCGGCTTTGGCGGTGAAATCGTGCGGCGTGCGGCCGAGGCTGGTGGCGAGGTCGAAGCGGAACCCCGCCACACCATAGGCGGTCACCCAGTGCCGCAGGGAATCGAGGACGAGCTGCATCACCCGGGGATGGTCGAGGTCGAGGGTATTGCCGCACCCCGTGCAGTCGATCTCCTGCCGCCGGTTCTCCGGGTTCAGCTTGTAATAGCTGGCATTGTCGATGCCCCGGAACGACAGGGTCGGTCCGGTATGATCGGCCTCGCAGGTATGGTTGTAGACGACGTCGAGGATGACCTCGATCCCGGCGGCGGCGAGTTCGCGGATCGCCGCCTTGAGGCCGCCGATCCCGGCCGCCCCGAGATAGCGCGGCTCCGGCGCGAAATAGCCCAGCGGCGAGTAGCCCCAGAAATTGACGAGCCCCTTCTCCACCAGGAACCGGTCGTCGGCGAAGGCCTGGATCGGGAGGAGCTCGATCGCCGTGACGCCCAGCTTCAGCAGGTGCTCGATGATCGCCGGATGGGCCAGGGCGGCGTAGGTGCCGCGCTCCGCCTCGGGGATGGCCGGGTGACGCTGGGTCAGCGCCTTCACGTGCGCTTCGTAGATCACCGTCTGTCCCAGGGGACGACGGATGGGCGTGATCGCGAGTTCGGGCAGGTCGGACGTCGTCACCACGCCGCGCGGCATGAAGGCCGCGCTGTCACGACGGTCGATCTGGTCCTCCCGCTGGAGGCCGCGACGGTGCCCGTAGAGGGAATCATGCCAGCGGATGCGGCCTTGGATTTCCCGCGCATAGGGGTCGAGCACCAGCTTGGCCGGATTGAAGCGATGGCCGTTGGCGGGGTCCCAGGGGCCGTGGACCCGGTAGCCGTAGAGCTGGCCAGGATACACGCCGCGCAGATAGCCGTGCCAGACGTCGTCCGTGCGGCAGGGCAGCGGGACGACATGGCTTTCATGACGCTCGCCCGGCTCGAACAGGCACAGATCGACGCCGGTGGCGTTCTCCGAGAACAGCGCGAAATTGACACCCCGGCCGTCGAAATGCGCCCCGAGAGGCCCGGGCACGCCATCGTCGATGCCGATCATAGACGTCTTTCGCAGGTGCATCGGCTCGCAGAACGCGAGCCGGAAATCGGAACGGGGCTACGCAAGAACGATACCCCGGTCTCCCGCCCGCTGCCTATCCCGGCACGCTGCCAAGGGAGACAATCAGGCCCTCCCTGTCGTACCGACAGGGAGAAAACCGCTACTCGGCGGCGGCGGCGGCCGCGCGGGGTGGCTCGCGTTCGATGGTCCGGAAATTCTCTAGATCGGTGAGGAAATTGCGCGCCCACCAATCCACGTCTTCGCGGGTCATGCGGTCGACCATGGGCTTCCAGCGCTCGATCCGCTCGCCGCGCGGCATGTAGAGCGCCGTGCGGATCGCCTCCGCCACCTCGAACCGATCGTAGGGATTGACCAGCAGGGCCTCGGGCAATTGCCGGGAGGCGCCGGCGAATTTCGACAGGACGAGGACGCCCGGATCGTCCGCCGTCTGGGCGACGATGTATTCCTTGGCGACCAGGTTCATGCCGTCGCGCATGGGCGTCACGAGGCCGACGCGGGCGGCGCGATAGAGACCCGCCAGGACGGGGCGCGGATAGGCCTTCGTCACATACTGGATCGGGGTCCAGTTGGGCTCACCGAGGGCGCCGTTGATCTCGCCGACAGTCTCGTTCACCTCGCGGCTGAGCTCTTCGTATTCCGGCACCTCGGTGCGGGATTTCGGCGTGATCTGGAGGTAGACGACGTTGCCGCGCTGGTCGGGATTCGAGGCGAAAAAGCGGTCCACCGCCTCCATCCGCTCGGGCACGCCCTTGGAGTAATCGAGCCGGTCGACGCCGATGAGGAGCTTGCGGGTGCGCAGGCCAGCCATGGTCTCACGGACGGTCTTGTTGGCGCCGGCATTCTCCGCCGCCTCCTTAAACCCAGCGACATCGATGCCGATCGGGAAACTGCGGATGCGGGTGCGGCGCCCGTCGACCATCAGCGAGCCGCCGCCGAGGGGGATCGCCCTCAACTCGTCGATGAGGTTGCGCGAGAGGTTGTGCACGTCCGGGTCGGTCTGCAGGCCGATCAGGTCGTAATCGGCGATGCCGCGCAGGAGGTCGTTGCTGGCGGGAAGCGTGTTGAACACGTCCGCGGCCGGCCAGGGGATGTGGTGGAAATAGCCGATGGGGTTGGCGATGCCGAGGCCGCGCAGCTCAGAGGCGAGCGGCAGCAGGTGATAGTCGTGGACCCAGATGATGTCGTCGGGCTCGATCAGCTTGGCGAGTGCCCGCGCGAAGATGCGATTGACGCGCTGGTAACCGGCATAATCCGAACGGGAAAACGCACCGAGACCGAGCCGATAATGCATGATTGGCCAGAGGGCGCGGTTGGCGAACCCGCTGTAATATTCCCGGTGGTCCTGAGGCGAGAGATCGACGACGGCGTACTGGACACGCCCACGATCGATGAGCTCGGGCTCCTCGGACGGATCCTCGACGACTTTGCCGCTCCACCCGAACCACAGACCTTCATAGGAGGTGAAAGCCTCCTTGACGGCGACCGCCAAGCCTCCGGCGGCAACGGATTTCCCGCTGTCCTCGGGGATGGCCACACGGTTCGATACGATGACAAGGCGTGCCACTCAGCGGGCTCCGGTCCTCAGCGTGCAGCGCGCCAGGGGCGCGCCGGACAAGACATTCCGATGTTCAACGCGCGTAACGCGACCGTGATCCGTCCGATACAGCCACGTCTGTTCATATTCCTTCAGCCAACCTAACCGACCGCGCCGCCCACGGCCAGGGCAGGCGAGGACGAATGTCGGTTCCGTAGTGGATCAACCCGACCCGTCCCCCGCCCGACGATGCCGGTCCGTCATCGGTTTTGCGACGCCGAACGGTCTTATGGGAAGGCGGCTTGGCGCGCATCGGCGGGGATGTCGCGGCCGGTCCCTCGCCCACCGTTCGACGATGAGCATTCCTTGCGGAACCGCGTCTGTTTCCATGTTGTTGAAGAGCCACAAGTGACACAGCCCACAAGTGACCGAGGAGTATGCGCGTGAACGCAAATCAACCCACTGGCCCGGCATCCGCGGCGAACGCCCCCGGGATCGGCTCCGGCGAGGCTGCTACTCCAACCGGTGATTGGCGTGCGCTGAAGGGCGATGTCGAGGGCATCGCCGACGTGGCCGTCGAGCGCGGCCGGGGCTTCGTCGCCGCCGCGCGGGCGCAGGCCACCGATTATGCCGACCGCCGGAAGGGCGACGCCGCCCAGTCGGTGAACGATATCGCCCAGGGCTTGCGGGATTCGAGCAAGTCCTTCGAGGAGCAGCCGAACATCAAGGCGTTCTTCGACAGCGCCGCCGAGGGTCTCGAACAGCTCGGCACCTCCATCGAGAACCGTAGCTTCGCCGAGTTCTACGACGAGGCGGAAGCCTTCGCCCGTCGCGCTCCCGTCGCCGTTGCCGTCGCGACTTTCGTGACCGGCTTCGTCGTCTCGCGCTTCATCAAGTCGTCGAGCATCGCGCCCCACCGCGATGCCCGCGACGCGTTCCGCAGCTAGGCCGGACGTCATGTCGAACGGCCCGCAATCCAGCATTCAAAGCCTCGTCGGCGATGCCCTGCGCGAGACCAGCGAACTCGCGCGCAAGGAGATGGCGCTCTTTCGCACCGAGATGACGAGCAACGTCCGCACGCTGTTCATCGGCCTCGCGCTGATGGTCGGCGCCGGCGTGTTCGGGGTCGTCGCCCTGTTCGTCCTCGTGGACGCGCTGGTGAAGTGGCTCGCCACGGTGGTGCATTCGGAAGCGCTGTCCGCCCTCATCGTCGGCGGCGTGCTTCTGGTGGTCGCCATCGTCTTCGCCCTGATCGGACGGAACGCCATGTCCCTCTCCACCCTGGCGCCGACCCGCACGACACGGCAGATGCGCCAGGACGCGCGCGCATTGTCGGAAAGGGTATCGGGATGAGTGAATCGTTGAACGATCTCGAAAAGGACATTGAGGCGAGCCGTGCCCGCCTCGACCAGACCATCGACCGTATCCAGGACAGGCTCTCCGTACCCAGCATCGTCGACGACATGCTGGGCAATGTCCGCCGGACACCGTTGAGCGGAGCCTATGACGGCGCCCTCGATGCGATCCGCCGCAATCCCGTTCCGGTCCTGCTCATCGCGGCCGGCATCGGCTGGCTGCTGCATCGCACCGGCAAGGATCGGCAGACGCTGACCAAGCGTCCGCTCATCGATCCCAACGGTGCGCTGCCGGTGACACCGGGCGCGGCCGGCAAGGCCTACGACCCCGACCAGCCGACCCGTCAGCCCGTGAAGGAACTGGCGGAGGAAACACAGATTTAGGCCTGCAAAGGCCGATCGAAACCTGACCGACCCGGCAGCGGCATCGCCGCTCCATCTCCCATCCGACAGGAGCCGTTTCCATGAGTCACAGCAGCATACCGGGCGAGCCCAAGAGCTCCCTTCCCGACGACATCGCCCTCGCCGCCGGCCTTCCCCATGGCGCCGCCAGCCTTCCTAATAGCGATGAGACCAACCGTTCGCTCCATGACATTTCCGACCGTGCTCGCGCCGAGACACGGGCGACGGCGGGCAGCATCCGCGACCAGGCCGGCGACCTCGCCGACGATGCCCAGGCGAAGGCCGAGGGCTATGCCGACCGCGCCAAGGCGGCCGCACTCGATGCGCGTGACACCGTGAAGGACAAGGCGGAAGCGCTGATCGACCGCGCGTCGGAGACCTATGACGACGCGCGCGGCTGGGCGTCGGACACTCACCGGTCCACCCGCCGCAGTATCGGCGAGTTCGCCGAGCGCGGAAGCCAGCGCCTCGACCGCGGCAAGACCAATGTCGAGCAGTTCGTCACCGAGAACCCGCTCCTCGTGGGCGTCGTCGGCCTCGCGGCGGGCCTGCTTCTCGGTGCCCTCCTTCCCAGGACGCGCCGCGAGGACGAAACGGTGGGGCCGTGGGCCGACGAGGTGAAGGATCAGGGCATCCGCTACGCCCGCGACTTCGCCGACCGCGGGCGTGAATTCGTGGAAAGCGCCCTCGACCCCGAGAACCTGAACGCGGCGACCCAGGGCGGTTCCGAGCCGTTCCGCAAGCCCGACGTATCGCCGGGGCGGTCGCACTGAGACCTGGTTTCCCCAAGGGGTTACAGGATGAAAGAGGGGGCGGCGCTCGACAGCGCCGCCCCTTCGTGTTGGGACTGGGGAGACGATCCGACGAGCGAGGCCTTGCGACCCGTGGCAGCCCCTCAGCCCCGCCTGCTCTGGTGCGGCGATACCGCGATCACCGTCGAGTTCGGTGAGACCATCGACCCCGAGGCCAACGCGCTGGTCCTGGCCCTCGACCGCGCCGTGCGGGATGCCGGCATACCGGGGCTCATAGAGGCCGTTCCCACCTACAGGTCGCTCACCGTCCACCTCGATCCCTGCGCGGTCGAGCCCGGCGCGCTTGAATCCGCGCTCCTCGCCCTGGTCGGTACGGTCCCCGCCGGGACGACGCCGCGCCGACTCTGGCGCCTTCCCGTGGTCTATGGCGGTGCGTTCGGCATCGACCTCGCCGATGTCGCCGCCCATCACGGGTTGAGCGCCGACGAGGTCGTATCCCGGCATGCGGCCGCCGATTACCGTGTGGCCATGAACGGCTTTCTGCCGGGCTATGCCTATCTCTCCGGCCTCGACCCGAGCCTTGCTCTCTCGCGCCGGGAGAGCCCAAGGCCGGTGACGCCGGCCGGGACCATCTCCATCGGCGGCGTGCAGGCTCTGGTGGCGAGCATCGCCGCCCCCAGCGGATGGCATCTCCTCGGCCGGACCCCCGTCCGCTCGTTCCTGCCGGGGCGCGACCCGGTCTTCCTGTTCGAGCCCGGCGACGCGATCCGCTTCCTGCCCATCGAGCCGGAAAAATGGGACGAACTCGACCGGGCCGCGGGGGCCGGGGAGCGCATCGTCGACTGCGAGACAACGCCGTGAGCGGGCGTCTCGTCATCGCGCGATGCCACGGCGCGCTCAGCCTTCAGGATGGCGGACGACGGGGCTACCAGCGCTACGGCCTCTCCGGCTCCGGCGCCATGGATCGCCTCGCCATGGCGACCGCGAATGTCCTCGTCGGCAATGCCCCCGACGCGCCGGTCCTCGAACTCGGCTTCGGCGGCGGTCGCTTCGTCGTGGAGGCGGGACGGGGTTGGTTCGCCTGTGCCGGCGCGCCCTGCACCCTGCGTATCGACGGAGCCCCCCTCACCGGCCACCGCACCGCGACTCTGGCGGAAGGCGCCGAACTCATCGTGGACCCGCCCCGTGAGGGAGCGTTCGCCTACCTCGCCGTGGCCGGCGGGTTCGAGGCGGGCGCCGTGCTCGGCAGCGTTTCGCTCCATCTCCGCGCCGGGATCGGGGGTGCCGACGGCCGGCTCTTCCAAGCGGGCGACCATCTGACCTTCGCCACTGCGGAGGGCAACACACCGGGCGACCGGACCACCGATGCCGTTCCCCTCGACCGCGACGCGCCGATCCGCGTCATGCTCGGCCCCCAGGCCGACCGCTTCCCGCAAGGCGGGATCGACACCCTGCTGGGCTCGACCTTCACCGTGTCGCACCGCGCCGACCGGATGGGGTACCAACTCGACGGCCCCGCCATCGCCCATGGCGAGGGGGGCTACAACATCGTCTCGGACGCCACCGTCATGGGTTCGATCCAGGTGCCGGGCAACGGCCTGCCCATCGTGCTGATGGCGGATCGGCAGACCACGGGCGGCTATCCGAAGATCGCCACGGTGATCTCGGCCGATCTGCGCCGCCTCGCCCAAAGCCGGCCGGGCGATCCGATCCGGTTCGAGGCCGTCACCCTGGCAACGGCGCGGGAAGCCGGCCTCCGGCGGCAGCGCGACATCGCCGACCTGCCGGGCCGCATTCGGCCGCTGGGGGGCTTCGACGCCGAGCGGCTCCTGGGGGCCAACCTCGCCGGTCACGCCGTCGATGCCCTGCGGGAAGGCCCATAGGGCGCGATCTCTTCTGTCTCGTCCCTCTGCGATGCGCGATGAACACCACCGGCTGCACGGAGCGGTTCACGGTGTGGAGCGGCCCGGGCCTGGTCCATTTCCGGAGGCCCTTCCTCATGGCCGTGTCGGGGCTGGCCGATGGTCTGGGACGGCGGTGGTCGGGCGCAGTTCTAGCCAATGAAAGCCGCGCCGGAATCGAGGGGAGCCGTCGCCCCCTCGTCTCGTTCACGCTTCACGGGGACTGCCATTCGACGCCGGCATGCTCGCGGATATCACCCGGCGCGGACCCGGTATCGGCATCGCTGACCCAGTCGCTCGGCTCGACCACATCGACGATCTCGTCGTCGGGATAGGCCGCGGCGAGAAAGACCTTGGCCTCACCTTCGGCGGCAGCCCGGACCGTGACCAACGGGCGAAAGCCCTTGGCTGCGCGGATATTGGCGATGAAGAGCTTCGTCATGTCCATCCTCCTGGGCACGCCTGAGCGCGCGACACTCGGCTAACGCGGGAAACCGTGATCCGCGCGGGCGCTCGATGAAAATGATGGGCCGCCGCCTCTCGCAGCCCGGAGGCATCTCACTCGGCGCGGTGACGCCTGCCCAATTCCCCTCACCCGTCTCGACGCCGCGCGAGCGAGCCGCTATCGGGGCAGAATGAAGCTCGCCGATTGCGACATCCTCATCCTCCCCGGCTATGCAGGCTCGGAAGACGGCCATTGGCAGGCCGGCTGGGCCGCCCGCATGGCCAATGCCCGCATCGTCGAGCAGGACGACTGGCACCATCCCGAAGCGGCATCGTGGCGCGCACGCATCGTCGAGGCGGTGGAGGCGGCGACGCGGCCGGTGATGCTCATCGCCCACAGCCTCGGCGTGGTCGCCTCCGTCCAGGCCGCGCCCGCCTTTCCCGAGGGCAAGGTGCGGGGCGCCCTCCTCGTGGCGTTCCCGGACGTGGAGCGGACGCCGGACCTGCCGTCCAGCGTCACGGATTTCGCGCCAGTGCCGCGCGATCCCCTGCCCTTCCCGTCACTGCTGGTGGCGAGCCGCAACGACCCCTATTGCGCCTATGACCGGGCCGAGGACTTCGCCTATGCCTGGGGCTCCGCCCTGGTGGACGCTGGCGAATCCGGCCACATCAACGTGGCGAGCGGGCACGGTCCGTGGCCGGAAGGTCTGATGCGCCTGGCGGGGTTCCTCAAGGGGCTCTGAGTCACACCTTCTCGGCACCGCCCATCGGCTTCAGCAACTCCCCGGCCACGTCCGACAGGCGCGGAGGTTCCTCCCTGACGAAGGGGAGCGGGCGGCAGACCGCCAGGGCGGCGAGGCCGAACCGGGCGGTCATCAGGCCGTTGAGCACGCCCTCTCCGAGCTTCGCCGAGACCCGCGCGGCGATGCCGAGGCCGAGCACCTGCTGGATCATGCTCTCTCCCACCGCCATCCCGCCCGTGACTGTGAGATGCGCGAAGGCAGCGCGGGCAAGACGCAGGAAGCCGAGGAAACCCGGCCGCCCGCCATAGATCGTCGCGATCTGGCGCAGGAGACGCACGGCGGCGAAGACCACGAAGGCCACGTCGACGATGGCGCGCGGGCTGAGCGCCGTCACCGCCGAGACCTGCTTGGCGGCCGAGGCGATGGCATTGCGGGCCTGCCGGTCGAGGGGTTCGAGCAGTTCGTGCTCGGCGAGCCCGATTCGGTCGTCCACGTCGAGAATCGTATCGCCCAGGGCTTTCAGGCGCTGGCGGCCGGCCGCGAGCCCGGTCCTCGTGGCGTAGAGGTCGCAAAGCTCGGCGACCACCGCCTGCGCGCCGGTGTGATCCCGCGTGGCGATGGCCTCGATGGCCTTCGCCCGGAGCTTCTCGATCCGGCGCTCGCGCCAGATGCCCGCGAGTTCGCGCATCACCAGGGCGAGGAAGGCGATGGCAGCGAGGACGAGGAGAGCCAGGGCGACCCCGCCGAGCCAGGGCGCGGCGGAGAACAGGTCGGCGATCATCCGCTCCAGCGACAGGCCGACCCCGAGCGAGACGAGGCCGCCCAAAGCCAGCATCAGCACCGACAGCCAGGGCGCCCGCGATTTCGGAGCCACCGGCACGGCGGTGCCGTCCGCCGCCTCGACGATCTCAAACGGCTCTTCGACGATCCTGACCGCGTTCGGCGGCACCGGCGGCGGAACGATGCCCTCCAGTCCCTCGGCCGGCTCGGCGGCGGGGATGCGGAAGGCGCGGGGACGGTTCGGAGAGGTCATGGGTGGACCCTGTCTGAGGCGTAATAGGCAAACTGCGAGACCGGCCTTCCCCCATCCGCCCACCTCATCCTGAGGTGCCGGAGCGGAGCGGAGGCCTCGAAGGAGCCCTCCAGTTCGCGCAGCGGAGCCTGGAACCCTCCTTCGAGGCCGCTGGCGCGGCACCTCAGGATGAGGTCGGCGGGCGGGATGGGATGACGAACGGCGGCGCTCACGTCAGCTTGTCGCCGATGAGGAACTGCATCGCACGGTCGAGGCGGATCTGCGGCAGGTGGCCGGGGCGGCCATGGGCATCGGGCCGGACCAGCGGGGGGCGAAAGCGCGGGAAACGGAGCGATCCGGGGGGTACCGCGCCCTCAAGCACGGATTCGGGCCGGGACGGCAACTCACCGGGGAACACCGCCGCCTCACTCCGCCCGTCGAAGATTTCGTCGCCCACATGCTCGCCCGCCTCGGGCGTTCCCGAGACCGCACGCAGGGTCATGCCGTCGTCGTGGACGGTGGTCTCCCGCGTGGCCCGCACGGAAGCCAGCGCAACGGTGCCGACGCGGGCACCGGCCGCCTCGGTCCGGCGCATGGCGCGGGAGACGAGGAGCCGCAGCAACGCCTCCAGCCGGTCGTGGCTGGTCTGGTGCAGGTGATCCGCCTTGGTGGCGGCGAACATGATGCGGTCCGCTCTCGGCGCGAAGAGACGCGACAGGATGGTGTTGCGGCCGATCCGGAAGCTGAGGAGCACGGTGTCGAGCGCCTCTTCCAACTCGGCGAGGGCGGCCGGCCCGGCATCGACGGCGGCGAGCACGTCCACGAGGACGATCTGCCGGTCAACCCGCTGGAAATGGTTGCGGAAGAACGGCTCCACGACCTTGGCCTTGTAGGCCTCGAAACGCCGTTCCATCAGCCCCGCGAGGCTGTTCGGGACGATCGTCTCCGGGAGCGCGTCGAGGGGCGCGAAGGTGAGAGCCGGCGATCCGGCGAGGTCGCCGGGCATGAGGAAACGGCCCGGGGGCGTGGTCGCCACCGATTCCGGCCCGGCGCGCAACGCGGTGAGGTAGGCGGTGAAGGCGATGCTGGCGCGCTCGGCCACGACCTCGTCGAGGGGGCCGGACGGGTCGAGGTCCTTCAGTACCGCCAGCCAGGGCGCCGCGATGGCGGCGCGCCCGGTGCGGCGGGTGCCCGCGATGGTGGCGGCGGACCATTCCGCGTAGCTCTGGTCGATCAGCGCGAGGTCGAGCAGCCATTCGCCGGGATAATCCACCACGTCGAGCATCAGCGTGCCCGGCCCGGAGCGCCAGCCGCCCTTGCGCTCGTACTCGATGGCGAGGCGGAACTGGCTGATCCGGTCGGTGGAGCGAGGCCACAGGCGCTGCTCCGTCAGGGCCGCGAAATGATCCTCGTAGGGGAAGCGCGGAACGTCGTCGTCGGGTTGCGGCACGAGGCGGGCCCGGCGCAGCCGTCCCTCATGCGCGGGCGCGAAGGCCGGCAGCGCATGGGTCTCCACCAGATGATGGATCAGCGCCGTCGTGAACACCGTCTTGCCCGACCGCGCGAGACCGGTGACGCCGAGCCTCAGGGTCGGCTGGATCAGGAGATCGCTGGATGCCTCGGCGAAGGCCTGGATCGCGGAGCCCGCGCGCGAGGCGAAGCTGATCATGAAGCGAGGGTCTCGTTTGGCAGGAGGGGGAGGATGGGTGGCGAATGCAGGGGTGAGGTGGCGCGCGTCTCAGGCGAACGCAAGAACCGGACGCGTCATCGCTCCACCGCGCCGGGATCGACTTGGCCGGGATCGACCTGGGCGGCGGCGAGCCGTGCGATGGCGGCCTCGACCAGATCCGGTCCTGCCCGCAGCACGCCGAGTTCCACCGCCGACATGGCGAGCATCACCGGGGCGAGACGGGGCGAGGGCCGGCCATCCGCATCGAACAGAGCGAGATCGTCCTCGACCTTGAGGCCGACGCTGGCGGCGATACGGGCGGCGTAATTGCGGATGCGGACCTCGTCATTGCCGCAGAGGGGCGCCGGTGCCGCCAAATCCTGCAGCCGAAGGCCCGGCATCCCGGCCGCGAGGGCGGGCAAAGCCGCGGATTCTGCTGCGAACCGGTCCGCCAGCCGGGAGGACGGCGATGTCGCCCCGGTCTCGGACGGACTCGCGATGATCGGCGTGATCGCCGGCCTGCCGATCGTCTCGGCCGCCCCGGCGACGCGGATGGGCCGGGGCTTCGGCCCACCCGCCATCCTCGCCAGCGGCGACCAGGGCTGGACCCGCAGCGGACCGCCCCGCGCGACCGTGCGGGGCTTGCGCCCGCCTCCCCGCGCATGGCGGGCGAGGTAGCGGGCGCGAACCGTCTTGCCGAGACCGAGCGGCGCGAGGCCGGTGGAGACCTTTCCGCCCGATCCCCCGCCGCTGGAAATAGTGCATTCCGCCGGCGCCCAACGGCGGACGATGGACAGGGCGTTGCGGCGGCCGAATTCGCGGTAATAGCGCCGCAGCAGGGAGGCCGCCGCATCGGCGCCGTCACCGGCGGTGGCGAACCCGGTATGCCCCTCGGCATCGCTGCCGATCTCGCCCCGCCACCGGGCGCTCTTGATGCACCAGTAATTGTTGAGCTTGACGCAGCGCGCGACGAAAGCGGGCGGGACCGGCGCATAGCGGGCCACCAGGGCGAGCGAAGCGGGACGCAAGGTCGTCCCCGCCTCCGCGCGCCAGTTCGACACCGCCCTCTCGCTGGCGAGAAAACTCGGGGTCTCGGAGGGAGGGGCAACCATCGCCGCGGCCGATTCCGCGCGAGCGAGGCCGGACGTCACGGCGTCGAGGCCGATACCCATGCGCGGCATCAGGGATGTCAGGACGAGAAGCGTGGTGACGAACACGGGATCAGCGGTGGCGGGCCATGGCACTGAGCAACGGCCCAGCCGGTGATCCGTTCAATCGATCGACATAGCCTCAGGCGGCGTCGTCGCGGTCGAGGCCCTTGGGCGTCACGAACCGATCGAGCCGGCCCGCACGGTGACGGAACCCGGTCCAGGCATCGCCCTCGATGTCGATGACGGCGAGCGCCGCGGTCGGGAATTCCACCGAGAGCCGTGCCCTCGCCTCACGGGGACCGTCGCCCACGAGATCGAGGGAGAGATCCTGCAGGCCGGGATTGTGCCCGATCATGAGCAGGGTCCGGATGTCGGCCGGCGTCGCCCGGATGACCTCGAGCAGCGCGCTGTCCGGTGCCTCGTAGATCGCATCGACGATCTCGGTTTCGGGGTTGCCGAGGGCGGCGGACATGCCCTCCCAGGTCTGTCGCGTCCTCAAGGACGGAGAGACGACGACCTTCCGGGGGATCAGATCCTGCGCCGCCAGATAGGCCCCCATCTGCGGCGCGGCCTTGACTCCGCGCGGGTTCAGCGGACGGTCGATATCGCGCACGCCCGGCGAACGGTCGGACTTGGCGTGGCGCAGGAGCATCAGGCGGCGCATGGAGGATGGACCTTACTGGAAGCCGACGACGGGGTGCGGCGTGTAGAGCGCTTCGAGGGCGGACATCTCGTCGGCATCGAGCGCGAGGTCGAGGGCCGCCACGGCATCGGTCAGGTGGGTGGGTTTCGATGCCCCGATGATCGGCGCGGTGACGATCGGCTTCTGGATCACCCAGGCCAAAGCCACCTGCGCCCGCGACACGCCGCGCGCTTGCGCGATCTCCGCCACCTTGCCGACGATGGCCCGGTCCGCCTCCTCTGCGGAGGCATAGAGCCGCTTGCCGACCTCGTCGGAATCCTGGCGGGCGCTCCGCTCGTCCCAGTCGCGGGTCAGGCGCCCGCGCGCCAGCGGACTCCAGGGCAGCACACCGATACCCTGATCGGCGCAGAGCGGCAGCATCTCGCGCTCCTCCTCGCGGTGGAGGAGGTTGTAATGGTCCTGCATCGTCGCAAACCGGGTCCAGCCATGCAGATCGGCGGTGAACAGGGCCTTGGCGAATTGCCAGGCGTACATGGAGGACGCGCCGATATAGCGGGCCTTGCCGGCCTTCACCACGTCGTGGAGCGCCTCCATCGTCACCTCGATGGGGGTGCCGTAATCCCAGCGATGGATCTGGAAGAGATCGACATGGTCGGTGCCGAGCCGCTTCAGGCTGGCATCGATGGAGGCGAAGATCGCCTTGCGGGAGAGGCCGCCGGCATTGGGCTGGTCCTTCAGCGGATAATAGCACTTCGTCGCGAGCACGACGCTGTCGCGGTCGGCGAAGTCCTTGAGGGCGCGCCCGACGATCTCCTCGCTGGTCCCGTCGGAATAGTAATTCGCCGTGTCGAAGAAGTTGATGCCGAGTTCGATCGCCTGCCGGATGAGCGGGCGGCTCTCGTCCTCGCGCAGGGTCCAGGGATGGGGGCCGCGCTCAGGAATACCGTAGGTCATGCAGCCGAGGCAGAGCGGCGACACGTCGAGGCCGGTCCGGCCGAGTTTCTTCGTCTTCATGGGAGCGGTCCGCTTGCAGGATGGGGACGCGAGGTCAGGTTTGAATGGCGCCGGCGAGCGCAGCTCGGCCGGAGGTGGTCCTCAGCAGGTTTTAGAACGCAGAACCGGTGACCATCTTTGCTATGCTTGCTTAGCCGCCCCGCCCCTCGCGACGCATCATGAAGGCCAGTTTCTCGAACAGGCCGACATCCTGCTCGTTCTTCAGGAGTGCGCCGTGCAGCGGCGGGATCAGCTTGCGGCCATCGCGCTCGCGCAAGGTTTCGGGGGAGACATCCTCCGAGACGAGGAGCTTGAGCCAGTCCAGCAATTCCGACGTGGACGGCTTCTTCTTTAGGCCCGGCACCTCCCGCGTCTCGAGGAAGACCCGCAGGGCCTCCTCCACGAGGCGGTGCTTGATGCCGGGGTAATGCACCTCCACGATGGCCTTCAGCGTCTCGGCGTCGGGGAACTTGATGTAGTGGAAGAAGCAGCGGCGCAGGAACGCGTCCGGCAATTCCTTCTCGTTGTTCGAGGTGATGATGACGATGGGGCGGCGCTCGGCGCGGATCGTCTGCCCGGTCTCGTAGACGTGGAACTCCATCCGGTCGAGTTCGGTCAGCAGGTCGTTCGGGAACTCGATATCGGCCTTGTCGATCTCGTCGATGAGGAGAACCGGACGCTCGGCATGCGTGAACGCCTCCCACAGCTTGCCGCGCCGGATGTAGTTGCCGATCTCCGACACGCGCGGATCGCCGAGCTGGCTGTCGCGCAGGCGCGAGACCGCGTCGTATTCGTAGAGGCCCTGCTGCGCCTTGGTGGTGGATTTGACGTTCCAGGTGAGGAGCGGCGCGCCGAGCCCCTTGGCGATCTCCTCCGCCAGCACGGTCTTGCCGGTGCCGGGCTCGCCCTTCACCAGAAGCGGCCGCTCCAGCACGATGGCCGCGTTGACGGCGGTGGTGAGATCCGAGGTGGCGACGTAATCGGCGGTACCGGTAAAGCGCATGAGGCGTAGGCTTTCTGGAAGAGGCTCTGTGACCGGTAATCCTGGCGAGAGCGAAGGTACAGATCGTCATCGGATCGACCGATGCGGTAAGGATGAGCCACTTGACCCGACACCGCCCTGTCAGGCCGATTTTCGTGGACGCCCGCCCTTTGCGCCGTTGGACCGGGCGGCGGCAGCCTTGGCCAGGGAGGTCGAACGACCGGCATGGGAAGCGAGGTAGGACCTCGTTCCGAAAATCCCCGCCACAAGTCCCGGAACGGAGATGTCGATATCGAGCCTATCCCAGCGGAGGCCGTATCCCGCCCCGAGGACCTCGATCTCCGCGATGGTCGCATCGTCCGCGTCTGCCAGACCTTGGACGAGATGAGGCGGGAAAGCGAAGGTACAGCCATTCGTCAAAGCCAGGACCACCTGCCTGCGCTCGCGATCGTAATGCACGGATGCGGCCCGTGGTTCGGTCGATTGTGCGAGACGGCCCCGCTCCAGGGCGGCGTCAACTGCGTCGTCGGTCAGCTCAGCCATGGATCTCCTTCCACCGAATGAGAAACGCGTCACGATGCTCCAGGACCAGTTTCATCGCCTTGCGGACCTCGCTTCGGGTCATCCCCTCGGCGGAAACCAGGGCTGGCTAGGGCGCGAGGTTGATCTTGGCATGCCCGTCCCCAAACACGTGAACGTGAGCCGGTTCATGGTCATCGACGAAGATGATCACGCGCAATCCACCCGAGCGAAGAACCGTGACCATCGATAACCCATCCGGATGGGTTATCGATCTAGCAGGCCGTTCTCACCCCGTAAAGCGCTCCGATCTCAGAGCGACTTCCCGTCGCTCCACACGCAGTTCGAGGCCAGGATCGCGAGGTTCACGTCGGATTTCTGCGGTTGCGGCAGAACCTTGCCGTCCATGGCGAGATCGATCTTCATCTCGACCTGCCCCTTGGCCTCGTTGGTCCGGCGGGAGAAGTAGCAATATTGCTGGAACGGCACTTCCTCGTTGGCGCGGAAGTTCCAGCCGGTGACGATCTGGCCGTCCATGTAGGGCACCTGCTTGAACACCGTGAAGGTGGTGTTCACCGTGGCCTTCGAGGCGGGTGCCGCGTCCTTGCCGAGCTGGGCCTGGGTCGGCGCCGGGGACGAGCGGACGGGGCCGCCTTCCAGTTTCAGGACGTTGTCGGTGAGCGTCACCTCACCCTTGGTCTTCAGCGTCACGTCGGACAGCGCGGCCTGCATGGCGGCGGCGATCTTCTCGGCGGCCGAGTCGAACTGGTTCATGTAGGCGTAGCCATAGGACGCCGCGCCGATGCCGATGCCGGCGAGCGCCGCGAAGGCTCCCGCCCCGATGGCCCGGAACAGGAAGGCCCGGGCGGCGGTGATCCGCGTCTCGGCCCGGAGGCGGCCGTTGACGCTCTGGGCGAGAACCACGTTCTCCGGCGTCCCCGATGCGTGGATGCTCATGCGCCGGCTCCCGCGCTGGCAACGGGCGGAATGTTGGTGTTGGGCGCGCTGCGGCGATCCAGCGGGATCACTTCACCCGTTGGCGTCACCTCGCGCACGGGCTTGGGCGGCGCCAGCCCCATCTCCTGGCGAATGGAATCGGTGATCGAGTCGAGCATGTAGGGCGTCGCCTCGAGGTTCACGGCCGCGCCGAGATCGTCTTCGTCCATGAAGGTCTTGCGCACCGAGACGGCGCAGAGCGCCAGGATCGTCGAGGCGAAGGCGGCGCAGAGGGCCGGCACGAACACGAAGATGCGCAGGAAGGCGTGGACCTGCGCGTCCGTCACGTCGATCGGATCGACGCCGTAGACCATGGCGGTGAAGGAGTGAAGCTGCGAGCGGTTGACCGAGTTCCGATAGGCCTGTTCGGCATCGGCGACCTTGCGCTCGGCGGCGCCCCGGTCGAGTTCGGCACGCGCCTTGCGCGCTTCCTCGAGGGATTTCGTCACCACCGCGCGGTCGGCGCCGGCCTTGCCGACACTGGCATTCAGGGTGGCGGTGCGCGGATCGGTGACACATTTCAGGTTGGAATAGCGCTGGCCTTTGCTGTTGGTGCCCGAGACGCGCTCGCAGCGCTGGGCGGGCAGGGCCGAGAGCTGGCTCGCATTCTCGGCGGCGCGCTTCTCGATCTGGTCGAGTTCCGTCGTGTACTGGGCCACGCGCGCGTCGGCGGAGGCGATGCGGTTGTCGATGGTCGAGCGGTCGGCCTGCGCGTCCTTGAGGGCGGTCTTGGCCTTGGCCGCATCCATGAGGCGGGGGTGGAACATCATCTCGCCGAGCTGCGACACCGACTTGGTGGTGACGCCTGCGGCGAAGATGATGCCGACGATGGCCAGCGCCCGGATGAAGTAGGAGCGCTGGGTTCGCGCCAGGATGCCCAGCGGCACGCGGCAGAGTTCCACCGCCGCGTAGACCAGCGGCGCCAGCAGCATGAAGTAGAAGGCCTTGTCGTCCCCGTCGCTGTAGACCCCGGCGAACAGCCAGGCGCCCCAGAGGGACGCGCCGATGACCATGAACTCGACGAGATACGCGATCCCGACATAGCCCCACTTGATCCGGTAGCCCTTCTCGAGATGGCGCTCGTGCGTCCAGCGCTCGGACTCACGGATCCAGTCACGTCGTTCGCGCTGAACATCCCGGTTGGGCGGCGACTTTCGCATGAGGCACTCGTGTCTTCAAAAAACGCGACGAACGACGCAATAAACCGTGAGGTAAGCCGGGGCTTAACCGATCATTAAGTTCCGCCCTATGCGGCCATTGTGCCGTTTTTGCGCCATTCCGTATCGCAGCGCAAAACCCCTTCCGCGCCAGCGCGTCCCGCATGCATGGCTGAGTGCGGCGAAGGATTAAATCCGCATGGGCCGGCAAAAAGCCGGTTGCCCAGGCGGCACATGGGCTTGCATGGTCTCATCGCTGCCGGCGACCCGATGGATTCCCGCGGCCGGAGTTCCCTGTGCAGAACTTCGGCTGCCCCGTCTCGGCCAGCGTCGCGCGCACCACCCTCGGGAGATTGCCCAGCTCGATGACGGACGTTCACGCCGGATCCTACAAGGAAGCGATCATCTTTCTCGTCACCGCAGGCGTGGTGGTGCCGCTGTTCCACCGGCTGCGCATCAGTCCGGTGCTGGGCTTCATCGGAGCGGGCGCGATCCTCGGGCCGTTCGGCCTGGGGCGACTGGCCGACACGGTGCCATGGGTCTCGATCTTCACCATCGGGAACCGGTCCGAGATCGCGCATCTGGCCGAATTCGGCGTGATCTTCCTGATGTTCATGATCGGCGTCGAGCTGTCATGGGAGCGGCTCCGCACCCTGCGCCGCCTCGTCTTTGGGCTCGGTTCGGCCCAGGTGCTCGCCTCCTCCCTCGTCATCGGCATTATCCTGTTCGCCCTCGAAGTGCCGTTGGCCGCCTCCGTCATCGTCGGCCTTGCGCTCGCCCTGTCCTCCACCGCCGTGGTCCTGCCGGTCCTGGCCGAGCAGAAGCGCCTGAACACACCTTCGGGCCGGGCCAGCTTCGCCGTGCTGCTGTTCCAGGATCTCGCCGTGGCGCCGATGCTGTTCGCCATCGCGGTGCTCGGCCGCAGCGACGGGGCGGATGTCGGCGGCGCGCTCGCCCTGGCGCTCGGACAGGCGGCCATCGCCCTCGTCCTCATCGTGGTGGCGGGCCGCCTCGCGCTACGGCCCCTGTTCCAGCTCGTCGCCCGGACGCGCTCGCCGGAACTGTTCATGGCCGCCTGCCTCCTCGTCATCGTGGCGACCGCCCTGACGGCGGCGGCCAGCGGCCTCTCGATGACGCTCGGCGCCTTCGTCGCGGGCCTGCTCCTGGCGGAGACGGAGTATCGCCGGGCGATCGAGGCGACGATCGATCCGTTCAAGGGGCTGCTGCTCGGGGTCTTCTTCGTGTCGGTGGGCATGAATCTCGACCCGGCCCAGCTCATGGCGGCGCCGAAGACCATCCTCGGCCTGTCCATCGGCCTGATCCTGATCAAGGGCGCGGTGATCCTCGTGGCGGCCCGGTTCCTGCGCATCCAGCGCAGCGTCGCGCTCGAAGCCGCACTTCTCCTCGGCCCCGGCGGCGAATTCGCCTTCGTCCTCATCGGCGGCGCCATCGCGGGCGGGCTCGTGCCGGATGGCCTCGGACAGGCGGCGCTGATCGTCACCACGGTGACGATGATCGCAATTCCGAGTTTGGCGAGCCTCGCGCGGCGCCTCGGCAAGCGGATGTCCCGCTCCAATCTCGGCCGCGCCCGCGCCGAGCCGGTGCCGGACAAGCAGCAGAACCGCGTCATCATCGCCGGCTACGGCCGCGTCGGACGGCAGGTCGGCGAGATGCTCGCCCGCCACAAGATCCCGTATCTCGCCCTCGATGCCGATGCGGCCCGCGTCTCGGAGCACCGCCGCCTCGGTAACCCGGTCTATTTCGGCGATTCGTCCAACCCGGAACTGCTGCGGCGCTGCGACATCGCCAATGCCCGCGCCCTGGTCGTCACCCTCGACAACCCCAGGGCGGTGGAGGCCGTGGTGGAGGCGGCGCGCGCGGAGCGCCGCGACATCACCATCGTCGCCCGCGCCCGCGACGCCCGCCACGCCACGGCGCTCTACGAGATGGGGGTCGACGACGCCGTGCCCGAGACCATCGAAGCGTCCCTGCAGCTTTCGGAAGCCGTGCTGGTGGATGTGGGCGTCCCCATGGGACTCGTCATCGCTTCGATCCACGAGCGGCGCGACGAGTACCGCGCCATGCTCAAAAGCAAGGAGACCGAGGTCAGGCCGGCGTTCCGCGCGCGGCGGACCGTGGGCAAGAATATCGACGCGGGGAAGGTGACGGAGACCCGCGAAGCACCTGCCAAAGAAGAGCAGCCCGCGAAGAGTGCCTGATCGATCCGGCGTTGTGTCTTATTCCGGACAGAGCAACGCCGCAGCAATGTCGGAGAAGTGGATAACTCGGTAGAGTGCCTGAATTCAGGCGCATCAACCAACGAATGCTATTGCGGTCGTCGGAGTGATGGATAGTTTTAAGGTGTCGATTGTCTTCAAGACGCTGGTTTGAAGCCGGGATGGTCTCAAAGACGTAGCGTTGGCCGGACGGTTCTTACCAACCGATCACGGATCGAGACGGCTCACGATGAGCGGAGAAAGTCAGAACAGGCGGCCCTGGCCGCGTTCGGGCATGGTGGGGGTCGGCTTGTCCCCCGGCGATGCGGGCGCGGGATCGACGGGCTTGGTACGGGCGGGTGCACGGGCCTTCGGCTCCGATCCCGGCGCGAAGCTGCAGCGATAGACGATCTCGTCGGGCGGCCCAACGCCGGTATTCAGCGGGACGGTCAGGGTATCGTCGGAATAGCGCCAGTTGCGCGTGCCCTTGTCCCAATAGAGCCAGACCGTCGTCGGATGGCCCTTGATGGCGAAGACCGCCGCCTTCTTCGAGATCGCCTGGACGGTACGCGGCTCGTACATGCCCTTCTGCCGATAGGCTTCCTGAAACGAGGCGGGCTGGCGCTCGATGAAGGTGTTCCGCACGATCTGAATCGTCGCGCCCGGCTTCGCCAGAAACCGCTTGAAATCACTCAAGGAGCGCAAGACGAGCGCCATAACGTCCACCCTTACTCTGCCAAATACCCCGGCCCTGACTTGGCGTACACTCTGTCTCCCAGCTGTTTGATTTCAATGACAATGTTGAAGGTGCGAAGAACACAGTAGGCGGTGATATCAACAGAAAACCGGACTTATACCCAGCTTCGTCGGCGCCGAAGGGGTAAAGCGGTGCCCATGTCTCACTGAATTCAGGATTATTTCCGTTATCCGGCTCACGAGTCGGCGTCGTTGACCGACCCTTCCGGTAGGCATGACCGGTGCGCGGACACCCTTGACCCGGACGCCCGGTTCGCGCGTTCTCTGCCCCATGCTACTTCACTTCTTCACGGCCCTGCGCGACGCCAAGATCCCCGTCACGCTCCGAGAACATCTCACGCTCCTCGAGGCCCTGGATCGCGATCTGGCGGACAAGCGCGTCGAGGAGTTCTATCTCCTCGCCCGCACGGCCCTGGTGAAGGACGAGCGCCATCTCGACCGGTTCGACCGGGTGTTCGGCACCGTGTTCCGGGGAATCGAGACAATCGGCGAGGCCATGGCGCCGACGGCGATCCCCGAGGAATGGCTGCGCAAGCTCGCCGAGAAGTACCTTACCGACGCTGAAAAGGCGGAGCTGAAGGCGCTGGGCTGGGACAAGCTCTTCGAGACGCTGAAACAGCGGCTCGCTGAGCAGAAGGAGCGCCATCAGGGCGGCAACAAGTGGATCGGCACCGGCGGCACCTCACCGTTCGGCGCCTATGGCTTCAACCCCGAAGGCATCCGCATCGGCCAGGACGGCAACCGGAACTTTCGCGCGGTGAAGGTCTGGGACAAGCGGGAGTTCAGGGATCTCGACGACGGCGTCGAACTCGGCACCCGCAACATGCGGGTCGCCCTCCGGCGCCTGCGCCGTTTCGCCCGCACGGGCGCCGCCGACGAACTCGATCTCGACGGCACGATCCGCGAGACCGCCAGCAAGGGCTATCTCGACGTGAAGCTGCGCCCGGAGCGTCGCAACGCCGTGAAGGTCCTGCTCTTCCTTGATGTCGGCGGGTCGATGGACTGGCACGTTGCGCTCGCCGAGGAGCTGTTCTCGGCGGCCCGCGCCGAGTTCAAGTATGTGGAGCATTTCTACTTCCACAACTGCCCTTACGAGCGTGTCTGGAAGGAGAACCGCCGGCGTCACGACGAGGCGATCCCGCTCCTCGACGTGCTGCGCACCTATCCGTCTGATTACCGGGTCGTCTTCGTCGGCGACGCCTCCATGAGCCCCTACGAGATCGCCATGCAGGGCGGTTCGGTGGAGCATTGGAACGAGGAGCCGGGCCAGGTCTGGCTGGAGCGGGTGATCGAACGGTTTCCGAAATCGGTCTGGCTCAACCCGGTTCCCGCCGAGCACTGGGCCTACACCCAGTCGATCGGCATGATCCGCAAAATCGTGTCGGACAGGATGTTCCCGCTGAACATTGAGGGGATCGACGGAGCCATGCGAGCCCTGGTGAGATGATGGGCGACAGGCTGCCCGCCGGCGGGTTCAGCCCCCTCGTGCCGGAACTCGACGTCCACGACCTTCCGGCCAGCCTCGCCTTCTGGTGCGGATTGCTGGGATTCTCGCTCGCCTATTCTCGACCGGAGAACGGCTTCGCCTATCTCGAGAGGGGCGGAGCGCAGGTGATGCTCAACGTCGCCAACGGGAACTGGCTGACGGGCGCTCTCGAACCGCCGCTCGGTCGCGGGATCAACCTCCAGATCGGGGTCGATGCCGTTGATCCGATCCTGGCGGCCCTCGATTCCGCCTCATGGCCCCTGTTCCGGCCCGCGCACGAGGCCTGGTACCGGGTCGGCGAGGTGGAGGTCGGCGTCAGGCAATTCCTGGTTCAGGACCCCGACGGGTATCTGCTGCGCTTCGCCGAGAGCCTCGGCCGACGCCAGCTCAGCCCTGGCGAGCCGGCGTGATGACCTTCAGGCCGTCGAGTTCCGGCTTGATCCGGATCTGGCAGCACAGGCGGGACGTCGCCCGCACGTCGGAGGCGAAATCGAGCATGTCCTGCTCCATCGGTTCGGCCGGTCCCACGGCATCGACCCACTCGGAATCGACATAGACGTGGCAGGTGGCGCAGGCGCAAGCGCCGCCGCATTCCGCGTCGATCCCCGGTACGTTGTTGCGGATCGCCGCTTCCATGACGGTCGATCCTACGTCGGCTTCCACGGTCCTGGCCGTTCCAGCATGGTCGACGTAGGTGATCTTGGGCATCGAAGACTCCAGGCTCGTACAACGCGTCTGCGGCCGGTTGTGCGGCGCGACTGCCTTGAAGGCGCGGCCCGGTGAATGCAAGCGGCACCGGCCTCATCGCCTCACATTCCTGCGCTTACGCCGCAGACGCCGACCCGTTCCGTCCCTGCGGCCGAGATCAGGCGGGTGCGTCGATTTCCGACAGGGTCGCTTCCACCACATCGGTCAGGGCGACATAGGCCGAGGCCGGAACGCCGTCCCCCCGCCTCAGGCCGTCCTCGATGGCGGCGCTGAGTTCGGCGACCCGCGCGGCGCCGACGCCGAGGGCGGACCCCTTCAGCGTATGCGCGAGGTCGGCACGATGGCATTCATCGAGACCCGGATCGGTGATCCCCGGCAGCAGCCGGCGGCATTGGCCGGCAAAAAGCCCGAGCAGTTCGTGGGCAAGGTCTATGTCGCCGAACGTCTGCTGGGCGAGGTAGGCGTGATCGATCAGACTGGTCACCCGCCGCCTCGCCTTAACCCAACCGGGCGTTCGAGCGCCCCTCCACCGGTCTATCCACAGGAGCGTCCGAGATCGTTCGCTTCCGTTTAAGCCTTGCGGCATCATGCATAAAGCCAACGGGACGAAACCGGCCACACGCTTGGTAACCATTCCGTTAAGGTTTTTTGGACGGTTCGATCCACTCGGGTATCCGGGTCTCGCGCCGAGGTCTAAAGTTCCTTGGTAAATTGGTAAAAATGTCGTCGATCACCGGATGCGGCCGGCTTCGACGACCTGCGTAACGAGGCGTTGGATGGCCACGGAAAAGAAGCTCAAGGACCCGGCCGAGGCGGCTCTTTCCGCCATCGAGCAGGCCCTCAACCTGGACTTCCCCTCGACGAAGGCGACGGAACCGCGCGTCGAACCGCGGCTTCCGGATGTCGGCGACAACGATCCCCTGAGCGACCCCAGCGGTCGCCTCGCTCCCCCGCGCCTCGATCTCGACCAGCCCCTCGCTTCCGACCTGCCGCCGCCGGACCGCAACCGGCCGCGCCGCGAAGGAGGCCTGCTGCCACCCGACCGCTCGATGGTGGCCAATGACGACCGCCAGAATATCGGCATCCTGCAGCAGACCCTGCGCGTGCGACCGTCCGGCACGCCCTACGTCGTCGCCGCCATCGTCTCCGCTCTCTGGTTCGCCGCCCTCCTCGCCCTCGCCTGGAACCAGTCCGGGGGCGAGCTGAAGGGCTTCATCGCCGGGATGACCGCGCTTCAGGCCGCCGTCGGCGCCACCGCCATCGTCGGCCCCATCGTCCTGTTCGCGATCATGGCGATGCTCGCCGTCCGCGCCCAGGAGATGCGCCTCGTGGCGCGCGCCGTCGGCGAAGTCGCGATCCGCCTCGCCGAGCCTGAGAACTTCTCCACCGATGCCGTTCTCACCATGTCGCAGACGGTCCGGCGCGAGGTCGCGGCCGTGGGCGACGGCGTCGAACGGGCGCTGGCCCGTGCCGGCGAGCTGGAAACCCTGGTTCGCGGCGAGATCGCCACCCTCGAACGCGCCTATTCCGACAACGAGATCCGCATCCGCTCCCTGGTCGACGAGCTCGTCGCCCAGCGTGAATCCATCGTCGCCAATGCCGAGCGCGTTCGCGGCGCGATCACCGGATCGCACCAGAACCTGACGCAGGAGCTCGACGGAGCGGCCGAGCGCATCGTCGCCGCCGTCACCGGCGCCGGCGAGCGCGTGACCGGCGCCCTCGACGCGCGCGGCGAGGCCATCACCTCGGCGCTGGGCAACCGCGGTGACGCGATCACCGCCGCCCTCGGCGAGGCCGGGGACCGCGTGGTCGGGCTCGTGACCGACCGTGGCGACGACCTCGTCCAGCGCCTCGCCAGCACCAGCGAAGGTGTGCGCAGCAGCCTCACCGAAGTCGGCAACACCCTGACGCAGTCCCTGGAGAGCCGGGCGGCGGACGTCACCCTCGCCTTCGAGCGCACCGGCGGCATGCTCACCGCGACGCTGGCCGACAATGCCGGCCAGGTCGCCCGCACCCTTGCGCAGACCGGCATGGAGGTGATCGAGAGCCTGAACCGCCAGGGCAGCGAAGTCCGCCAGACCTTCGAGGCATCCGCGCGCGGGCTCGAGAGCACCTTCCTCGCCCGTGGCACCGAACTCACCACGACCTTCTCCCATACTGGCGGCGAGATCACCGCCCGCTTCGCCGAGACCGGCACGGCGCTGCGCGAGCATTTCGCCGCCACGGGGGCCACGCTCACCGATGACATCGCCGCGCGCGGCGCCGCCCTGCGCGCCGAGATCGAGGCCGCCGGCAGCGGCGTGTCCGAGGCGATCGAACTCCGAACCCGCGAGGCGCAGGCCGGTCTGGCCCAGGCCTCCGAGGGGATCGTCGAGACCTTCGCCGCACGGACGGGCGCCCTGCGCGACGACCTCGTCCGCTCCATCGAGACCGCCGGCAACGGCATCGACGATCGCGCCGGTCTCCTGGCCGAGCGCATCGATACGGTGGCCAACCGCCTGCACGAGACCCTCACCGTCCAGGGCGGTTCGCTCGAGAGCAACCTCGCCTCCGCCGGGGAGCGGATGGGGGACCTCGTCACCCAGCGCGCCGAGGAGGCCGCGCGAGCCATGGATGCGGCGCTCGCCGCCCTCGGCACCCATTTCGAGACCCGGGCCATGGGCACGGTGGAGAACCTCCGGGGTACCGTGGCGGGCCTCAACGGCGAGATCGATGCCCGGTCGGCCGAGGCCGCGACCGCTCTGCGCAACAGCGCCGAGGATACGGCCTCCGTCGTCAACACCAGCATCCGCCGCCTCAACAAGGCCGGCGAGCAGGTCGGCGGCCTCGTGACCCAGCGCGTCGAGGACGCGACCCTCACACTGACCGGCGCCTTCGGGGTTCTCGGCAGCACCTTCGATTCCCAGTCGGGCAGCGCGATTCAGAGCCTGCGTGCCGTCCTCGACACCCTGGCCACCGAGATCGGCTCGCGCACCAGCGAGGCCGCCGACATCTTCCGCCGCAGCGCGGAAGAGACCACCGTGGCCCTCGGCGCCAGCACGGCGGAGGCGGCCCAGGCCCTGCGGCGTTCCTCGGCGAGCGCCACCGGCGAACTCGAGGCCCGGACCGTGGAGGCCGTGCAGATCTTCGAGCAGCGCCTGTCCGCCACGTCCGCCGAACTCGCCGCCCGCACGCAAGAAGCCGCACAGCTCCTGCAGCAGGCCGCCAGTGGTCTCAGCGGCGAAGTTGGAGGACGCGCTCAGGACGCGATGGAGGCCCTGCGCCGCACCCTCACCGAGATCGACGAGACCCTGCTCCACCGCGCCACCGAGGCGACGGGCTCCATCGCCCGCGCGGCCGAGAATGTCGGCGGCGAACTCGCCGCCCGGATCAAGGATGTCGAGGCCTCCTTCGGCACGCATAGCCGTGGCCTCACCGACCTCATCGCCACCCATGCCGAAGAGGCGCATGGCCAGCTCGCCAATACCGGCCGCGAGATCGTCCTGGCGGTGACCGCCCAGAGCGCCCGCGTGAGCGACGCCCTCGCCCAGAGCGGCGCCACCTTCGCCGATACGACGGAAAGCCGGGCGAAGGCCATCGACACCGTGCTCAACGACCGCCTCGCGGCCCTGCAGGAGACCATCGCCCGCGGCGACATCCTCGCCGACCGCATCGCCCGCGACACCTCCACCCTCAGCGAGACCGTCACCGGACAGCTGCAGGAGATGGACCGGGTCATCACGGTGCAGGGCAAGGCGGTGGCCGACACCATCGCCGAGCGCACCCGGGAAGCCCGCGAGACCGTGGAGAGCCAGCTCGGCGCCCTCGAGGAGCGCTCCGTCAAGCGCACGGCCGAGATCGGCGAGACCTTCACCCATCTGGTGAACCAGATCGACGGTCAACTCGGGTCCCGCGCCACCGCCCTCAACGAGGCCCTGATCCTGCGTACCGGCGAGATGGCGCGCATCATGGTCGAAGGCAGCCGCGACCTTGTGCAGACCCTCGATGCCCGCGCCGACGGCATGGCGCAGGACATCGCCGCCCGCAGCCTGGCCCTGGGCGATACCCTCGGCAGCCGCTCCACCGAGATCGCCGCGCGCTTCGAGCAGCAGGCGACCGACCTGTCACGCCGCATCGAAGAGGGCGTCGGCCGCTTCGACACCAGCGTCGTCGGGCGTCTCGACGCCATCGCCGCCGCGCTGGAGGAGCGCAGCCGCCTGATCGACGAGACCTTCGGCTCCCAGGCCTTCGAGGCGATCCGCCTCATCGAGAGCCGCACCCGCGCCGTGGACGAGGATCTCGCCAACCGGACCCGCGAGCTCGTCGAGATGATCGAGAGTCGTACGGGCCATGCCAACGAGGCCCTGGCCGGACAGGCGGAGGCCATCCGCTCGTCCTTCTCGCACCGCGCGGAAGCCTTGGCCGCCCTCATCGACGAGCGCACGGCCGCCATGGGCCAGGAGCTCGACGAGAAGGGACGCGTCGTGTTCGGCGCCCTCGGCACCCGCATCACCGAACTGGCACAGCTGTTCGATCGCGGCGGCTCCTCCCTGGCGGAGCTTCTGGAACAGCGCGGCGACACCATCATCGCCCGCCTGCGCGACGTCGTCGCCGATGCGGACCGTCTGCTCAGCGAGGGCGAGGGCCGCCTCGGCTCCACCCTGCAGACGCGGACCACCGATATCGGCAGCCTGCTCGACGAGGGCGTGCGCACCGTGCACCAGCTCCTCGACAACCGGACCAACGAGATCCGGACCATGCTGGACGATCACTCGCAGGTCCTCACCAGCAGCCTCGACGACCGGTTGGCCCCCCTGCACGATTCGCTCGGCCAGCATGGCCGGACCTTCGTCGACACGATCGAGGCCAGCCTCGGCGGTGCCGCCGGCGCGGTGGAAGCCCGCACCCGCGACCTCGTCGCGCTGTTCGACCAGCGCATCGGAGCCCTGGACGAGCTCGTGGACGGTCGCGGCGCCAGGATCGCGGAATCGGTGGAAGCCCGCACCCACGGGCTGCGGACCCTGTTCGACGACGTCCTCACCGCCCTCGACGGCCTGGTGGACAGCCGCGCCGAAGCGCTCACCGACCGGGTCGATGCACGCACTCATGCCCTGAGCGCCCTGTTCGACGACCGCCTGCGCGCGATCGACCATCTCATCGAGAACCGTGCGGCCGAACTCGTCCGCACCATCGACACCAAGGGCACGGCCCTCACGCAGACCGTCGACGACCGCACCCAGGCCATGGGCGCACTGTTCGACGACCGGATGCAGGCCCTCGATACCCTCGTGGCGGACCGTTCGGCCGATTTCGTCCGGACCCTGGACACGAAGGGCTCCGTCCTGACCCGCTCGGTCGATGCGGGCACGGCCATGATGAGCACGCTGTTCGACGAGCGCCTGCGCGCCCTCGATCAGCTGGTCGAGAGCCGGACCGCGGACCTCATCCACACGGTGGACGAGCGCGGCGGCAACCTCACCCGGAACCTCGACGACCGCACCGGTTCGCTCCGCGCGCTCTTTGACGAGCGCTTCCATGAGCTCGCCGCCCTCGTCGAGACCCGGACGGCCGAGTTCGCCCATACCGTGGACGACCGCGGCGGCAGCCTGACTCGGTCCCTCGACGACCGCACCGGTTCGCTCCGGGCACTCTTCGACGAGCGGCTCCATGAGCTCAACGCCCTCGTGGAGACCCGGACGGCCGAGTTCGCCCGGACCATGGAGATGCAGGGCAGCGCCCTGTACCGGTCCGTCGACGAGCGCACGGAATCCATGGGTGCGCTGTTCGACGAGCGCCTGCGCGCCCTCGACCACCTCGTGGACAACCGCGCGGCCGAGTTCGCCCGCACCATCGACGGGCACGGCACGTCGTTGACCCGGGCCGTCGAGGCTGGCGCCCAATCCATCGGGACCGTCTTCGACGAACGCCTGCGCGCCCTCGACCTTCTCGTGGACAACCGCTCGGCCGACCTCACCCACACCATCGCCGACCGTGGCGCGTCTCTGGGCCAGGCCGTCGAGGCCGGCACCCAGTCGATCGGCAGCGTGTTCGACGAGCGTCTGCGCGCCCTCGCCGACCTCATCGACAACCGGACGACCCAGGTCACCCACACCATCGACGGCCGTGGCGCATCCCTGGGCCAGGCCGTCGAGGCCGGCGCCCAGTCGATCGGCAGCGTGTTCGACGAGCGCCTCCGCGCCCTCGCCGAACTCGTGGACGGCCGGACGGCGGAGTTCACCCGTACCGTCGACGACCAGGGCGTCTCGCTGGCCCAATCCGTCGATACCCGCACGCAGGCCATCGCGGCCCTGTTCGACGAGTGCCTGCGCGCCCTCGAGCGGCTGGTGGACGACCGGACGACGGCCTTCGCCCGGACCATCGACAATGAGGGCACGGCCCTGACCCAGGCGGTGGATGCAAGAAGCGAAGCCTTCACGAACCGGATCGACAGCCGGATGAAGGTCTTCGCCGCCCTCGTGGCATCGCGCGGCGATGCCCTCGCCAGCGCCTTCGACGACCGCCAGGACGCCTATGCGGCCCTGGTGGACGAACACAGCGCGACGATGCTCGCCGCCTTCGACGAGCGCGTGGACCGTCACGCTGCCCTCGCCCAGGCCCATGCCGACGCGCTCGCCACAGCTCTGGACCAGCGCAACGAGGCCGTCGCCGCCCTGATCGACGGTCGCAACCAGGACATGATCGCCGGCTTCGACCGCCGCTCGACGGCCCTGGCCTCGCTGATCGAGGCACGCGGGCAATCGCTGGCCCGCCGCCTCGCCGAAAGCGCGGAGACCATCACCCGCGCCATCGAGGAGCGGGGAGGATCGATCGTGGAAACCATCGACGGTCGCGGAAACCATATGGTCGAGGCGATGGCGACCCATTCCGAACGCCTCCGCGAGATCGTCGAAGGCCCGGCCTCCCGGCTCGTCGCCTCCCTGGGCGAGCGCAGCCAGGAGATCGCGCGCATCCTCGACGAGAGCGGAACGCCCCTCGCCGAGACCCTGCGCGAGCGGGTCCGCGACCTCGCAGAACAGTCCGACGCGTCGAGGAACGCGCTGCTCGCGGCCATCGACGGCGGCGCCTCCCGCGCCCTGGCGAGCCTCAACGAGGCCAACGACCGGCTCCGCAGTGAGCTCGGCGGCGTCCTGAACCGGGTCGAAGGCGCGAACTCGGCCCTGCGCGAGCTCATCACCGATGCCGGCGAGAATCTCGGCGCCATCGAGCAGGGCCTGTCGGGCCGGGTCGAGCAGGTGCAGGCGACGCTGTCCGCGATTGGAAGCGAGACCGAGCGCGCCAGCCGGAGCGTGGCCGAACAGGTCGATCAGCTGAAGGCGGTCGCCGAGGGCGCCCTGCGCGATGCGGCCGACCTCGCCGCCTCGCTCGACGCCCGCGGAACCTCGCTCACCGAGATCTCCCGCGCCCATTCCGGCACGCTCACCAGCGCGGCGGGCTCGCTCGAGACCGTCGAGACGCGCTTGATCGATCTCCTCACCAGCCGCGACAAGGCGGTGGAGGACGTGCTGACGCGCATCGAGGCACGGTCCGGCGCCCTGGAGGAGCAGACCGCGCGCTTCGACACGCTGATGGCCGAGACCCTTCGCTCCGCCGAGGAGCGGGCGCGCGGCATCGCCGGCAGCCTGTCCGAGGCGGCGCAGAGCGCGGGCGCCAGCGTGACCGGAGCCTTCGAAGGCCTTCGCAAGGATGCCGGCAGCGAGGGCGAGCGTACCGCCACCGCCGTCCGCGCGGCGATCTCCGGCGCGTCCGAGCAGATGATGACGGTGTTCGAGGGCGCGGCCAGTCGCTTCGGCGACTCGGTGGCGGGGATGCGCGAGATGGCGGCCGAGATCCGCCGCGAACTCGAGGCGACGCGGGCGGACCTGCAGCGCGGCGTTCTGGAAATCCCCCGCGAGACCCAGGATGCCACCAGCGAGATGCGTCGGGTCGTAACCGACCAGATCAAGGCGCTGAACGAACTGTCCTCCCTGGTCTCGCGTTCGCGCCGCAGCGTCGACGTGACCGAGGCGGCAGCCCCCGCCCCGCGCAAGGCGGACGTCCAGCCGGCCAAGCAGCAGGACGTGCAGGTCTCGGAAGCCGCTCCTCCCAAGCCGAAGCAGAATGCGGCCAACCCTGTGGCGGCATCGACGAGCGCCAAGCCGTCCGAGCCCCAGGCCCGCGACGACAAGCCGAACGATCCGCGGCCGACTCAGCAAATGACCATCGTGTCCGCACCGGCGGCAGCCGGGCGGGCGGGCAACCAGGCCGCCCTGCGTCCCGGTGAGGCCGCACGCGGCGCCGTCCCGGCTGCACGCGACGGACGCGACAATCGCGGCTGGCTCTCGGATCTCCTGACCCGCGCCTCCCTCGACGACGACACGGACGGGTCCGATCCGGCGAACGCCTCCCCCGCGCCCGCCGGTCAGCCCAAAGCCGCCAAGTCCGGAGCCGCGAAAGCGGAGCCGGCCAAGGGAGCGGCCGGCGCCGAGCCGAACAAGGCCGCCGTCGAGCGGAGCCGCACCGCCCTGGAGACGCTCTCCACCGACATCGCCAAGATGATCGAGCATCAGACGGCGGTGGAATTGTGGGAGCGCTACCGCCGCGGTGAGCCGAACCTGTTCGACCGGCGCCTCTACACGGCCCAGGGCCGGCAGACCTTCGAGGAGATCCGGAGGCGCTACGCGGCCGATGCCGAGTTCCGCCGGACGGTGGACCGCTATGTCGGTGAGTTCGAGCGGCTGCTCGGCGAGGTCTCGAAGAACGACCGCGACTCGCGCCGCGCCGATGCCTACCTCACCTCCGAGACGGGCAAGGTCTACACGATGCTCGCCCATGCGAGCGGTCGCTTCGAGGGGGCCTGACATCCCTCGGCGACGGGGCGGCATCGCCGCTCCGTCGCCGAGCCGAAGCCGAGTCGGATCAGATCAGGCCGAGGACGGAAAGCTCCCGGCGCAACGATTCCGGCATGTCGGCGAGGTCGTCGGAACGGCCCATGGCGAGATCGGCCGGTGCCGACCGCGCCGTGAGGTAGCGCCAGCCCTGGAAGGGCCGGCAGGGGCGCGGATTGACCGGCACCACGACGGGATCGAGGACGAGGCGGCAGCGGCCGATCCCATCGCTATCCGTGAACGGCTCGATCGCCGTGACGGCCTGGCGGCAGCACAGGGTGCCCTTGATGACCCAGTAGATCGAGCCCTGCCCGGCAATGGCGGAGGCGCGCTTCGGAACCATCCGGGTGACATGGGTCGTGGACGGTTCGCGCCCGGCCTGCACCGCCTCGTCCCGGTAATGGGCGATGCGCTGTTCGAGGTCCTCGATCGTCGCGGGTCCGACGCAGAGCTTCAGAAGGTGAAGGGCCATGACGGCCCTCTTATCAGCGCCGGCGAGAATGCGCGCGGGACTTTCGTCTCCCTCAGGAAAACAGGGCGAGTTTCTCTTTCTCGCTCAACCCGTCGATATCCGCGAAGGCCGTGGCGATGTCGGTCTTCTCCGGCGCCGGCTTCTCCTCGTCGGATTCGACGCCCTCGAAAGCGACCTCATTCAGATCGGTCGTGTCCGATTCCTCGGGGGCGAATTCCTCGGGGGCGGAAATCTCGAGAACGGACTCTTCGGGAACGGAAACTTCGGGAACGGAAACTTCGGGATCCGCCTCGGGGAACGCGTCCTCGTCGGCTGGCTCCGCCATCGCCTCGAGCGAGGGGGATTCCGCAGTTTGCGGCTCGTCGTCCACGGTTTCCACAGGAGCGGTGGGCGGCATCGCCGCCTCGGGCTTCACCTCGGACGCCGCCTGGGCCTCCGACCGTAGGGAATCCATGCCGATGAACCGGTCCACATCGCTCTGGTCGAGATCCTGGGCGACGGTCGACGCGGTGGAGCCCGGTGCCGGCGGGATCGGCTCGACCTCGCCGCCCCAGATCGCGATCATTGCCGCGAGGCGTTCTTCCAGATAGCGCAGGGTATGGATGATGCGCGCGGTCCGCTGCGCTGTCAGATCCTGGAACGAGCAGGCGGTGTAGATTTCCGTGGCCCGGCGGTCGAGCACGTCGCAGATCTCGGCATCGGCGCCGGATTCGCGCATGGTCCAGGCGGTCTCCTGAACCTCCTCCGCCGCGCCGAGGATATCGGAGGTGGCGCGCTCGGTGGCCCGGACGATGGCGTCGAGGGCGACGGAGGCAATGCCCAGGCGGCTATGGTCCTGATCCACGGTGCTGATCGCCGCGATCTCGGCCTTGGTGCGGGCGATGGCATGGGCCATGTCCATCAGGTCGCCGCGCATGCGTCCGACCCGCTCGGTCTCCCGGTCGGAGGGGCGGTCCGCCGTCACCGCGCTTTCCAGGCGCGCGATGGCGCCGAGCAGCATGTCCGTATCGGCGCTGCGGTTGCGCCTCGTATATTCGGCGAGGAACCAGCGGCCGCGTTCGCTCTCGCTCATCGCCGCTTCGATCCGGTCGTATTCCGACTCGTCGACCGATGTGAGCGAACGCATGACAGACATGGAACTCGTGTCCTCGATGGTGCCTCGCGCCATTGCGCGAAGTCGCGGGTACCAGCACCGGTAGATTGACACGATGGTTTTAACGCCGCCTTTACGGGTCGAATCGTCATCAGCGGCCGGCAGCGCTTCGCCTTCAGGCCGCTTCGCCCCTCGATCGAGCGGTCCATCCGGTGTCCCAAACCTCTCCGACGGAGCCGAACGCGACGCGCCTGTCGCTGCTCTATGCCGTCGTCTTCGTCGAGATCGGCATCGCCATGCCGTTCATGCCGGTCTGGCTGAAAGCGCTCGGCCTCGATGCGCGGATCATCGGCGCCCTCCTGGCGCTGCCCATCGCCATGAAGATCATCGCCACGGCGCCCCTGGTGGGGCTGATCGACAGGGGCGTGGCCGCGCGCCGTCTCCTGCTGGTCGGCAGCGTGGCGGTGGCCGCGACCTACGCGCTGATGCCCGCCGGTGCCGCCATCGGCTGGCCCATCCTCGCCCTGCTCGTCGCCGTGAACGCGGCGGCCGGAGCGCCGCTGGTGCCGACCATCGACTACCTCACCCTCGCCGCCGTGCGGCACAGCAAGCGGCTCGACTACGCCCGCATCCGCATGGCCGGGTCCATCGGCTTTCTCATCGCCAGCCTGCTCGGAGGCGCGGCCCTCGGCGCCATGGGCGAGCGTCTGGCCGTGCCGGTCCTCCTCACCGGCCTCGCCCTGGTCGCCGCCATCACCATCTTCGCCAGCCCGGTGGACGCTCATGCGGCGCAGCCGCGCATCGCGCCGGGTACACGCCCGAAGCTGCCCCGCGTGCTCTGGCTCTGCATCGGCGCGCAGGCGACGATCCAGGCGAGCCACGCGGCGACCTACGCCTTCGGCAGCATCCACTGGCAGGCCAGCGGCATCTCGGCCTCGTGGATCGGCGTCCTCTGGGCGACGGGTGTCGCCGCCGAGATCGTGTTCTTCGCCACCGTGGGGCGCTGGCCCGCCCATTGGCGCACGCCCTTCCGCCTCATCGGGCTCGGCGCCGTGGCGTCCCTGATCCGCGTGGTCGGCCTCTCCCAGGTGGGAGGCGACCTCGTCCCGGCCCTGCTCCTGCAGACCCTGCACGCGTTCAGCTTCGGCGCGACGCAGCTCGGGGCGATGACGGCGATCTCGGCCTTCGCGCCCGATGGGGCGCGGGGACGCGCCCAGGGCCTGTCGAGCGCCGTCAATGCCTGCGCCTCGGCGAGCGCGACCATCCTCTGCGGTGTCGCCTACGAGGCCGGCGGGGGGAGCCTCGCCTTCGCGCTGATGGCGCCGCTCGCCCTGTCCGGCCTGTGCCTCGTGTCACTTTCCGCGCGCATGGCGGCCGGTGAGCCCTTCACACGGCCTCGTTTGTAGGTCAGCACTCCGGCGTCGGTGGCGGACCTTGACCATTCCGTAACCTTGATCTGCTTTTTCTCAAGCATGAACCGGGAGTCGCGCTTCGTGCGCCACGCTGCTGCCAAGCCGAACCCTGACGCCGCCGAAGCCGCGATTCTCGGTGAGGGCGGACGCGTGGTCCTGAGCGGCCGCTGGACGGCGGATCAGGGCTCGTCCGTGGAGAAGGCCGCAGCACAGATCGCGGCACGCACCAACGGCGCTTCCATCCTCGTCGATCTCTCCAACGTCGCCCGCCTCGATACGCTCGGCGCCTGGGTCCTGGAGCGGACCCGCGGCGAGATCGAGGCATCCGGCGGGACTCTCGCCTATGCGGGCGCCTCGGCCGAGCACCGCATCCTGCTCGGCGAGATGAAGCTGCCGGACGACGGCTATGCCGGCAAGCCGAAGCGCGGACGCCTCGTCGGTTTCCTGCACGATCTCGGGGTCCGGGTCGTCGGCGCCAAATCGGACATGGTGAGCGGCCTCGCCTTCCTCGGGGAGGTGGTGACGGCCTGCATCCGCGTCGCCTCGCGGCCGAGCACGTTCCGCGGCACGGCCCTGGTCAACCAGCTCGAACAGGTCGCCTTCCGGGGCGTGCCGATCATCATGCTGATCTCGTTCCTGGTGGGCGGCATCGTGGCGCAGCAGGGCATCTTCCAGCTGCAGCGCTTCGGGGCGCAGAGCTTCGTCGTCAACCTGATCGGCCTGCTCATCCTGCGCGAACTCGGCGTGCTCCTCACCTCGATCATGGTGGCGGGGCGCTCAGGCTCGGCCTTCACCGCCGAGATCGGCTCCATGCGCATGCGCGAGGAAGTCGACGCCCTGCGGGTGATGGGCCTCGACCCCATCGAGATCCTCATCGTCCCGCGCATCCTCGCGCTGGTGATCGGCCTGCCGATCCTCGCCTTCCTCGCCTCGCTGGCGGCCCTGGCGGGGGGCGGCCTCACCGCCTCGCTCTATGGCGGCATGACCATCGACGCGTTCCTGGCCCGGCTCCAGGCGGCGGTCTCGTTCCACCACGTGGCGGTCGGCCTGATCAAGGCGCCGTTCATGGCGCTGATCATCGGCATCATCGCCACGATCGAAGGTTTCGCGGTCGAAGGATCGGCGGAATCGCTCGGGCGTCACGTCACGGCCTCAGTCGTGAAGTCTATCTTCATGGTCATCGTACTGGATGGACTTTTCGCCGTGTTCTTCGCGGCCATCGATTTCTGACGCCCGTGAATCACATGTCCTCCCCCCCTGCGCGGTTCGACAGCGCCCCGGCCCGCGACGTCATCATCGGCGTCCGCGATCTCGTGGTCGGCTTCGGCGACAAGATCGTGATGAAGGGACTCAACCTCGACATCTATCGCGGCGAGATCCTCGGCTTCGTCGGTCCGTCCGGACAGGGCAAGTCGGTCCTCACACGGACCATCCTCGGCCTCGTGCCGAAGCGCTCGGGCACGATCGAGGTGTTCGGCGAGGACGTCGACGGGATGACGATGACCCGCCGTCGGCAGATCGAGCAGCGCTGGGGCGTGCTGTTCCAGCAGGGTGCGCTGTTCTCGGCGCTCACGGTCAAGCAGAACATCCAGATGCCCATGCGCGAGCACCTGAACCTGTCCGAGCGCCTGCTCGACGAGTTCGCCCGCCTCAAGATCGAGATGGTGGGCCTGAAGCCCGATGCCGCCGACAAGCTCCCCTCGGAACTCTCCGGCGGCATGATCAAGCGCGCGGCCCTGGCCCGCTCCCTCGCCCTCGACCCGGAAATCCTGTTCCTCGACGAGCCGACCTCGGGGCTCGACCCCATCGGCGCGGGCGAGTTCGACGAACTCGTCGCCACGTTGAAGCAGACGCTGGGCCTCACCGTCTTCATGGTGACCCACGACCTCGACAGCCTCTACACCGCCTGCGACCGCATCGCGGCGCTCGGCGACGGGCAGATCATCGCGCAGGGTCCCATCGAGGCCATGCTGGCGAGCGACCACCCCTGGCTGCGCTCCTACTTCCACGGCAAGCGCGCGCGGGCCATCGTCCCGCAGGGAGGCCGGCATGCAGCCGCCTGACGCCGTCGTGACGATGCGGGCGCCGGTCGGTCGGACCGAAGCCTGTGTCATGCTGATCCGGGTCCGGACACGATTCGAGGGCATCGCGGGTCCCCCCTCATGGAAGGGGAGCCTCGTCGTGCTCCCCGCCGATACATCCGAGCCTTCGGAAAGACCTTTGAACCGATCGGCCGGAATGCCTTCCATCCCATCCGCGCGGCGCCCGGGCGGAGCCGTGCGCCACATCGCCCAGCGATCGATCGGGGCTCGCGCACCGCGTGCGTCCCCGCACCGCACTCGCCCCGCCACGCCGAGGTATCGCTGATCCAATGGAGACCCGTGCGAACTACGCCCTCGTGGGCGCCTTCACTCTCGCGGTCGTCGTGGCTGCCTTCGGCTTCGTGTTCTGGCTTCAGGGCGGATCGCGCAGCCAGGAACGGCAGGGCGTGCGCATCGTCTTCTCCGGCAGCGTCGGCGGCCTCGCCAAGGGCTCGACCGTGGCCTTCAACGGCATCAAGGTCGGCGAGGTGATGGACGTGCGCCTTCTCCCGCAGGACCCGCGCCGCGTCGTCGCCATGGTGGAGGTGGACCGCACCACGCCCCTGCGCGCCGACACCCGCGCCCGCCTCGATTCGGCGATGCTCACTGGCGTGTCGACGATCTCGCTCTCGGGCGGCAACGCGGATGCCCCGGCGCTGACGCCGGGCTCGGGCGATCAGACACCCACCATCTTCGCCGACAGTTCCGACATCCAGGACATGATGACGGCGGCCAAGCAGATCGCACAGCGCGCCGACGACATGCTCCAGCGCCTCGACAAGCTGGTGGCCGGCAACGAAGGCGCCATCACCCGCACCCTCGCCAACGTGGAGTCGTTCTCCAAGACCCTAAGCGATGCGGGCCCCGCCGTGAGTTCGCTGGTGAAGGCCATCGACGGGCAGAAGCTCAACCGCGTCATCGACAATGCCGAGCGCTTCTCCGCCGCGCTCAGCACCGCCAGCCCGGACATCGAGGGCGCGGTCAAGGATGCGCGCTCGCTGGCGGCCAAGCTCAACGCCTCGGCCGACCGGGTGGACAACGTGCTGAAGGGGGCCGAGAGCTTCCTCGGCTCCGCCTCGGGCCAGACCGGCAGCAGCACCTTCGCCGAAGTGCGCGACGCGGCGATCTCCGTGCGCGACGCCGGCAAGGCCTTCCGCACCCTCTCCGAGAACCTCGACAAGCGCACCTCCACCATCGCGTCGAGCTTCAGCAAGCTCAGCGGGACCGGACGGCGCGAAGTCGAAGCCCTGTCGTCGGACGGCCAGCGCACCCTCAACACCCTCAACCGGACGGTGAAGAGCCTGGAGCGCGACCCGTCCCAGGTCATCTTCGGCGGCAAGCCATCGTTGCCGGAATACAACGGTGGCCGCTGAACCCGGCAAAGCCTAGCCGCATGTGTCCGGCGTCACGGCACGGAAACCGCTATGGCGTAGTTTATGGTTGCGCGTTCTGCCGCGCTGCACAGGTTTCCAGGCTCTTCGGATGACGTTTCGCTCGCATGCCCTGGCGCTCGCCTGCCTCTCCGCCCTGCTCGGCGGTTGCGGCGGCGGCGCGCCCATGACCTTCGACCTCGCCGCCCTGCCGAGTTCCGGCCGGCCGAGCGTGGCGGCACGGTCGATCTCGGTGGCCGAGCCGGTGGGCCTCCAGCCCTTCGAGCAGGATCGCATCATCGTGCGTCAGGCCGGGGGCGCCCTGTCGTTCCTCGGCGGCGGCCAATGGGCCGACCGCCTGCCGCGCCTCGTCCAGACGCGGCTGATCCAGAGCCTCGAGAATTCCGGGCGCCTGAAATCCGTGAGCCGTCCAGGCGACAAGATCGTCGCCGATTACGCGCTGATCAGCGAGATCCGCGCCTTCGACATCGCCTCGAATTCGGGCGAAGCGGTGGTGGACGTCTCGGCCAAGCTCATCGCCGACGGTACCGGCAAGGTGGTGGCCGCACGCATCTTCACCGCGCGGGTACCCGTGGCCAAGATCGAGGCGGGCAGCGCCGCTGTCGGTCTCGACGCCGCGCTCAGCATCGTGCTCGCCGACATGGTCCGCTGGGTGAATTCCGGGCATTGAGCCCGGGGAGGAGCGCGTCGCGCGCTCACTCCATCACAGCGGCCTTCATGATCACCACCATGATCGCCTTGGCCGGCTCGGTGCCGACGCAGCGCACGGTGTGCGGCCTGTCACAACGGTAGCGCAGCGTCTCGCCCACCCGCGCCCGCTGGAACGTGCCGGCCACCTCGACTTCGAGGGCGCCCTCGGTGACGGTGAGGGATTCCACCGAGCCGCGCTGATGCGGATCGGAATCGAGGACGCCGCCCGGATCGGCCGTGACCTCGTACCATTGCAGCCATTCCACCGTCTTGATCCAGCCGACGATGGCGAGGCGGATCTTGCCATCGTCCGAGAGCAGGATCGGCGTATCCGCGCGGGAGGTCTTCTCGATGAAGGGCTCCTCGTCGCTGGTGGCCAGCACCCGCTCGATGGAGACGTCGAGGGCCTGGCTCAACCGCCAGATGGTCGCCAGAGTCGGGTTGGTCTCGTTGCGCTCGATCTGGCTGATGATCGATTTCGCCACGCCGGACTGCTCGGCGAGTTCGGAGAGCGAGAGATTGTAGGCCTTGCGCAGCCGCTGGATGGTCTTGCCGAGTTGGCCCGAGAGAACCTGTGCCCCGTTCAGGATGTCCCGCTGCCGCCCCCGCTCGGGCGTCGTCGCCTGATCTTGCATCGTCCCAGAACCCATCGCGCCGTTCCGTACATCGAACGATCGTGCGGTACTTCAAACGCAATCAGGCATCCGATGCAAGGCGAAGGAGGCCAACTTCTCCGTTGTCTCAATGCCAAAGGGCGTGGAAATGATGGACCGGGCCGTGTCCTCGCCCCACGTTCACGGAGCCGGATGCGGCGATGGCGGCGGTAACGTAGCGTTTGGCCTGGGCGACGGCCTCCGTCAGGGGCAGGCCGCGGGCGAGTCCCGCCGCCACGGCCGAGGACAGGGTGCAGCCGGTACCGTGCGTGTTGCGGGTCTCGACACGGGCCGACGCGAAGCGCCGCAGCGTCCCGTCTGCGCTCATGAGGTGGTCGACGCTCTCGGTGCCCTCCGCGTGGCCTCCCTTGATGAGGACGGCGCGGGCGCCCAAGGCCAGGAGCTTGCGCCCCTGCACCACCGCCTCGTTCTCGCTCCTCGCCACAGGTGCCTCGATCAGGGTGGCGGCCTCGGGGAGGTTCGGCGTCACCAGATCGGCCAGGGGCAGGAGGTGGCGACGCATGGCCTCCACCGCCTCGTCCGAGATGAGGCGGTCTCCGCTCGTGGCCACCATGACGGGGTCGAGGACGATCGGGATGCGGGAAGCATGACGGCTGAGCCCGGCGGCCACCGCCTCGATCACCGCGGGCGTCGACAGCATGCCGATCTTCACCGCCTTGACGGCGAGATCGGAGAACACGCTGTCGATCTGGGCCGCGATGAAATCAGCCGGCACGTCGTGGATGGCCTGGACACCCAGGGTGTTTTGCGCCGTGAGCGCGGTGATGATGCTGGCGCCGTAGACCTTGAGCGCCGCGAAGGTCTTGAGGTCGGCCTGGATACCGGCGCCGCCGCTGGAATCGGAGCCCGCTATGGTGACGGCGATGGGTGTCATGGCGTGTCTCGTCCCTTGCGTTGCAGCAACCCTAGACCATCGGCTGGGACGAGGAAATCCGGCGCGATTGAAAATGATTTTAGAACAGGGACTTAGAGAATTTCACCGGCGACTCGCTTAAGGCGGAGCCTATCGGCACGCGCCCCTTGCCGCGAGGGCCGAATCCACCCGGAAGCGCAGGTCCCTGGCGCGGGGCTCCACCTCCTCGGTGGAAAACAGGGCGGAGATCAGGGCGATACCGTCGGCCCCCGCCGCGATGATGGACGCGGCGTTGCTGCCGTCGATCCCGGCGATCGCCCCTACGGGAAAGCCGGTGCCCCGGGCGAGGCGCGCCCGGAAGGCGATGCGTGTGAATCCGTCAAGCCCCACGGGCGGATCGGGATTGTCCTTGCTCGTGGTGGCGAACACGCCGCCGATGCAGGCATAGTCCACGGGCAGACGATAGAGTTCGTCCGCCTGGGCCGCCGATTTCAGGGTCAGGCCGATGATGGCGCTTGAGCCCAGAATGCGCCGCGCATCGGCCGGATGCAGGTCCGACTGGCCGAGATGCACGCCCTCGGCCTCGGCCGCCAGAGCGAGATCGCAGCGGTCGTTGACAAGGAGCGGCACGCCGGTGCCCGTGATGGCCGCGCGGATGGCGCGGATGCGCGCCAGGGCCTCACGCGCGTTCTCGATGGATTTTTCGCGGTATTGAAGAAGGGTGCACCCGCCCGCGACGGCCTCGGCCGCCATCTCGGCGAGGTCGGCGCCGTCATCGCCGCAGACGCCCACGTCCAGAATGCCGTAGAGCCTCACGTCGACCGGCACGGTCGAGCCCAAGGCGGTGTCGCGTCCGATCACATCGTTCCTCCGGTAAGCCGCAGCGGCGGCATCCTAGGCGGGCGGCGGTGCCACGGAAAGCCGATCCACGCCGCTTCGCTTGCCGGTCCCGGCCCATCGGCCTACTCCCCGCATCGACGAAGCACGGAGACAGGCATGACCACCGAAGCCGGGCGCACGCCGAAGCAGAAGATGATCGCGGGGGAACTCTACCACCCCGACGACGCGGAACTCGGTGCCGACCTGCGCGCCTGCCAGGTCTGGCTCGCGCGCTACAACGCCATGCTCGGGCGCCCCGCCGACGAGCGCCGGGTTCTGCTGCGCGAGATCTTCGCGGGGGTCGGCGACGGGGCGGTGATCCGGCCGCCGTTCCATTGCGATTACGGCTACAACATCAGCATCGGCGCCAACGTCTTCCTGAACTTCAACTGCGTCATCCTCGATTGCACCACGGTGACGATCGGCGACCGGACGCAGATCGGGCCGGGCGTCCAGATCCTCACGGCGGACCATCCCCGCGAGGCGGAGGCGCGCGAGGCTGGGCTGGAATTCGCACGCCCCATCGCGATCGGCCGCAACGTCTGGATCGGCGGCGGCGCGCTGATCCTGCCCGGCGTCACAGTGGGCGACCATGCGATCATCGGGGCCGGCGCCGTCGTCACCCGCGACGTGGCGCCCGGCGCGACGGTGGTCGGCAACCCGGCCCGGCCGGTGCCCGCCAAGGCGTGAGGCGACGCGCGCACCCTGTCGCGCGTTGATTCCGGCACACAATCTGCCATGAGACCCATTCACGGACCGGGGGGCGGGACAGGTGACGAGGGCGCAGGACGGGTTTGCGGTAGAGGCGACCGGCGCGCTTCCCAATCCGTCGGCGGTCGGGCTCGTCGCCGTCATCGTCGCGGCGACGGACGGTGAGCCACGCGCCCTCACGGTGCGGGTTCCGGGCCAGGCCACGGGCCGTGAGACCGGGTTGCCGGCAGGCCCCCTCGTGCCGGAGCACCCCACGCTGGAGCGCGGCCTGCGCGCCTGGGTGGAACGCCAGACGCAGCAGCGCCTCGGCTATGTGGAGCAACTCTACACCTTCGGCGACCGCGACCGGCAGGGCGACGATTCGGCCGGCCTCCACTCCCTGTCCGTGGCCTACCTCGCCCTCGTGCGGGAGATGCGCTCGGCCTCCCTCCCCGACGCGTCGTGGCACAATTGGTATGCGTTCCTGCCCTGGGAGGATTGGCGCGCCGGCCGGCCCGAGACCCTGGACGGCATCGAGGCCAAGCTCCTGGCCTGGGCCGCCGGGGCGGTGGATTCCAAGATCAGGCGCCGGCGCGAGGACAGGCTCGGGCTCACCTTCGGCATCGGCGGCGGAGCCTGGAACGAGGAGCGCGTGCTCGAACGCTACGAACTCCTGTTCGAGGCGGGGCTGATTCCCGAAGCCCAGGGGCAGGCCGGCGAGGCACACGCCACGGACATCGCCACGACGGGACGCCCCATGACCTTCGATCACCGCCGGGTGCTCGCCACGGCGATCGGGCGGTTGCGCGGCAAGATCAAGTATCGCCCTGTGGTGTTCGAGCTGATGCCGCCGACCTTCACCCTGTTCCAATTGCAGCGCACCGTGGAGGCCCTGTCGGGCGCCAATCTCCACAAGCAGAATTTCCGCCGCCTCGTCGCCCAGCAGGGGCTCGTGGAGGAGACCGACGAAGTCACGAGCGGCGCCGCCGGCCGGCCCGCCCGCCTCGTCCGCTTCCGCCGCGAGGTACTGCTGGAGCGCCCGGCGCCGGGGTTCCGGCTGACCCCATCGCGGCGGTCGACCTGACGCCTCGCGTGCCGGGGCGCGTGTCGGCCTCGGCGATGCGGCAATGGCCCGGCGGGGCTACATCGTGGACAAGATCGATTCCAGCAGGCGGCGGCTCGTCGCCAGTTCGGTGATGCGCTCGTCCACCTGTTCGATGTGCCGACGCAACGTCTGCCGAAGCTCGTCGCAGGGTTCGAATGCGCCACGCCCGGCGAGCGCACAGGGCAGGAACTCACGGATGACGGGCAACGTCATCCCGGCCGCGCCGAGCGTCCTGATCCGCCGGACGATGTCCTCGTCCAGCGGCGTGTAATCGCGATACCCCGAGCCGGTGCGCTCCGGCGCGAGCAGCCCCTCCCCTTCGTAATAGCGCAGCATGCGCACGCTCACGCCCGTGCGCTTCGATAGCGTCCCGATCCGCATTGGCCGTTGACCCTGACAGTGCTGTCACGGATTAAGGCTGCGGCTCTTCGATGGAAACCAATCGAGAGCGTGTTTCATGACAGACGCCTTCGCCACCCGTGCCTGGATCGACGGGCGGACCGCCACCGCCTCCGACCTCGCCCCCCTCGCCTTTGCCGGGTTCGCGCATTTTACTGCCATGCAGGTCCGTGACCGCCGCGTGAGGGGGTTGGACCTTCATCTGGATCGCCTTCGCGACGGGTCGCAGGCACTGTTCGGCCGCATCATGCCGGAAGAGCACATACGACACGCGCTTCGGATCGCCGTGGCGGACGCACCCGGTGACCTGTCGCTCACCGCGACAGTGTTTTCGCGTAGCGGAGAATTCCGCCTCGGCGATGCGACCGATGAGTGCTCGATCCTGGTCCGGACCTTTCCGCCGAATGACGGCCCCGCCGGCCCGCTGAAACTGGCCCTCACGCCGCATGAGCGCTGGCGCCCGGAGGTCAAGCATGTGGGCGAGTCGGCAAAGACCCATCTCCTGCGCGAGGCCACCCGGCAGGGCTTCGACGATGCCGCCTTCGTCGATCGCCAGGGACGGATCGGCGAAGCGACGATCTGGAACCTGGCCTTCTGGGACGGCGCGACAGTGACATGGCCGCAGGCCGGCATCCTCGCCGGGGTCACGATGGGGATCCTCCGCCGGCGATTGATCGCCCTCGGTGTCGCCCAGCGCGAGGCGGTCGTAGCGGCGGACGGACTCGGCGAGTTTTCCGGAGCCGTCGCGATGAATTCGTGGACGCCAGGAGTCGCCGTCGCTTCCATCGGCACCGTCACCCTGCCGCGATCCGGCGACCTCGCCGCCCTGCTGCATCGTGCCTATCGGACCGAACCGGCGCTCGCCGTCTGATCGTCCCTGCATGCGATCAGGAACTATCGCGCTCGACCATGCAGGAAGGGACGGCGGTGGCTGCGGATGACGTTTGCACAATATCGCACTGCAAAATGAATATGCTCAGGCTCAGCATATCTAGACAACCGTATCTCGCGCGCCTACGTTAGTCGGCACAATGCTCAGATTGAGCATATATGAGGACGCGTCCATGGCGGCCACGAGTTTCCCGATCGACCGGGTTTTGACCCTGCCTCTGCCCGAGATCTATGCCCGCGTGAGCCGGCACGTCCCGGCCATCGAATGGCCGGCCCTGGCCGATGATGTCGCGGCGATCCTGGAGCTGAAGAAGACCCGCAATGCGGTCATCCTCGCCCATAACTACCAGGCGCCCGAGATCTTCCACACGGTGTCGGACATCGTCGGCGACAGCCTCGCGCTGGCCCGCGAGGCGATCACCGTGGATGCCGATGTGATCGTGCTGGCCGGCGTCCATTTCATGGCAGAGACGGCCAAGCTGCTCAATCCGGGCAAGACCGTCCTGATCCCCGACATGCGGGCCGGGTGTTCGCTCGCCGACTCGATCACCGCCGCCGACGTGCGGGGCTTGCGCGAAAAGTATCCCGGCGTGCCGATCGTGACCTACGTCAACACCTCCGCCGCCGTGAAGGCGGAATCGGACGTGTGCTGCACCTCCGGCAACGCGGTGGATGTGGTGCGCTCGCTCAATGCGCCGCGCGTCCTGATGATCCCCGACGAGTTCCTGGCGCAGAACGTCCAGGTTCTGGTGCCCGAGGTCGAGATCCTCACCTGGGCCGGCCATTGTGAGGTCCACGAGCAGTTCACCCCCGCCGACATCGACGAGGTGCGCGAGAGCTATCCCGGCGTCACCGTCATCGCCCATCCGGAATGCCCGCCCGACGTGGTGGCGGCCTCCGATTTCTCGGGGTCGACCGCGATGATGATGAACTTCGTCACGGAGAAGCGGCCACGCCAGGTGGTGCTCGTCACCGAGTGCTCCATGGGCGACAACATCGCCGCCGCCAACCCGGACATCGAGTTCATCAAGCCCTGCAACCTGTGCCCGCACATGAAGCGGATGTCGCTGCGGAACATCCGGCACGCCCTGGAGACCCTCACCCACGAGGTGACGGTGGAGCCGGAACTCGCCGAGCGCGCCCGCGCGGCGGTGGAGCGCATGCTCGCGGTGCGTCCGCGATGAACGCGCATTCCCCGCTCTCCTTCACCCTCCCCGGCTCGGACCGTGTGATCGTCGTCGGCGCCGGCGTCGCCGGTCTCGCCACGGCGTTGCGGCTCAGCCCCCGCCCGGTCACCCTCGTCACCGCGTCTCCCCTGGGTAGCGGCACGGCGACCGGCTGGGCGCAGGGTGGCATCGCCGCCGCCATGGCCGAGGACGATGCCGCCACACTGCATGCGGCGGATACGGAAGCCGCCGGCGCCGGCCTCACCGACCCGGCCGTCGCCCTGCGGGTGGCGCAGGCCGGCCCCGGCCTGATTGACTGGCTCGTCGGCCTCGGCGCGCCCTTCGACAGGGATGCCGCCGGCGCCCTGGCGCTCGGCCTCGAAGCGGCGCATTCGCGCCGCCGCATCGTCCGGGCGGGCGGTGATTCCACCGGGCGGATGGTGCTCGATACGCTGCTGAAGGCCGTCGCGCTGACGCCGTCCATCGAGATCCTAGTCGCCAATGTCCGCGGCCTGCTGCAGGACGAGAGCGGCGCCGTCGCCGGCCTGATCTGCGAGCGCGACGGTGCCTTGCTGCGGCTTGCCGCCCGGTCGGTGGTGCTCGCCACGGGCGGGCTCGGCTCCCTCTACGCCTCCACCACCAACCCGCGCGGCGCCATCGGCCGAGGACTGGCGCTGGCGGCCCGCGCCGGAGCCACTTTGCGCGACATGGAGTTCGTGCAGTTCCACCCCACCGCCATCTCGGTGGGGCTGGACCCGATGCCGCTCGCCACCGAGGCCCTGCGCGGCGAGGGCGCGCGGCTGATCGATGCGGATAGCGAGCCGGTCATGGCCGGCATCGCCGGGGGCGATCTCGCCCCCCGCGACGTGGTCGCCAGGGCGATCTTCCAGGCGCGGCGGCGCGGCACCGAAGTGTTTCTGGATTGTCGCGGTGCCCTCGGCGCCCGCATGGCGACGCGGTTCCCCACCGTGGCGGGCCTCTGCGCCGCCTCCGGCATCGACCCGCAGCGCCAGCCGATCCCCGTGCGGCCGGCGGCGCATTACCATATGGGCGGCATCGAGGTGGACGGGTCCGGTGCCAGCACCGTGCCCGGCCTGTTCGCCTGCGGCGAGGTCGCCTCCACCGGCCTACACGGCGCGAACCGCCTCGCCAGCAATTCCCTGCTCGAAGCGATGGCCTTCGCCCCCTGGATCGCCGAGGCCGTCGCCTCCGTGCCCGCCCCCGGTCCGGCGGTGATGGCCGAACCGAGCCGGCGCGACGAGGCCGACCTCGCCGGGATCCGCCGGATCATGGAAGCCGATGTCGGGGTGGTGCGCGACGCCGAAGGCCTGACCGACGCTGTGCGCCGCCTGGCGCCGGCGGCGAGGCAGGGCTCCGACTCGGCCCTCACCGGGTTGATGGTCGCGACTTCGGCCCTGTCCCGCCTGGAGAGCCGAGGCGCCCATTGGCGCAGCGACCACCCGGATCAGGCACCCGCCCGGCACAGCGAAGTGACCCTGGCCGAGGTCTGGCGGATGGCGGAGACCGTCTCGGCCGATGCGGTCGCTCCGGTTTAGATCGGACGACCGGAATCGTCTTGGGATGATCCCACCCACCGATCTCATCCTGAGGTGCCCGCGCCAGCGGGCCTCGAAGGAGAGTTCCAGCTACCCCGTGCGAGATGGAGGCCTCCTTCGAGGGCTCCGCTTCGCTCCGCCACCTCAGGATGAGGTCAGTAGGCGGACCGTCGGCCCCCTTCCAGCGCCTCTCTTACGAGCGACCCCATGAGCGATGACCGTCTCGTCCCCCTCCCCCGCCTCCTCGTGGAGCCGATCGTCCGCGCGGCTTTGCTGGAAGATCTCGGCCGAGCCGGCGACATCACCACCGACGCGATCGTGCCCGCCGATGCGCGCCTCTCCGGCGTCATCGCGGCCCGGCAGGAAGGGGTGATCTCCGGCGTCGATGCGGCCATCATCGCCTTCGGGCTGATCGACCCGGCCGTGTCGGTCGTGGTCGAACGGGGCGACGGCGCGCGGGTCTCGCCCGGTGACGTGGTGATCCGTCTCGACGGTCCGGCGCGCGCCATCCTCACCGCCGAACGGGTGGCGCTGAACCTCCTGTGCCGGATGTCGGGTGTCGCCACGGCCACCGCCGGCCTCGTGGAGGCGGCCCGCCCGCACGGCAAGGCGCGGATCGTCTGCACCCGCAAGACCACGCCGGGCCTGCGCTCCCTGGAGAAACATGCGGTCCGGGCCGGGGGCGGTTCCAACCACCGCTACGGCCTCGACGATGCCGTGCTCATCAAGGACAACCACGTCGCCGTGGCCGGCGGGATCGTTCCCGCCATCGAGCGGGCGAGGGCCTATTCCGGCCACCTCGTGAAGATCGAGATCGAAGTCGATACGCTGGACCAGCTGGCGGAAGCCCTGTCGGTCCGCGCCGACGCGGTGCTCCTCGACAACATGAGCCCGGACCAGTTGCGCGAGGCCGTGCGGATGATCGACGGGCGGGCCATCGCCGAAGCCTCGGGCCGCATCAACCGCGAGACGGTGGGCGCCATCGCCGCCTCCGGTGTCGACCTGATCTCCAGCGGCTGGATCACGCATAGCGCACCGATCATCGATCTCGGCCTCGACGCGGTCTGATCCGGCGGACCACGACGCCCGGCGCGGATCGGGTTCCGCCCCGTCGGAGATTGTTCCCGCCCGACTTGGCCCCCGGATAATAATCCCTGCGAATACGGCTAAGCCGCCACACTGTGGCCACGGAGTCACGACGCCGCCGCAACCATCGCTTCATCGCGAATTCAGCTTGGCTTTGGGGCGGCAGCGTTTACGTCTTGGCGATCGGAAAACGGTATCCTGCGTCGCGTTACCGACCGTGTTTCCCCCAAGTTTCGCCTGCCTTCGAGAGGCTTTGATGCGCCGTATCGCCCCCGCCCTGTCCGGGCTCGCCTGCATGGTTGGTGTCTGGGCTTCGCCCGCCGCCGCCTATGAGATCGACCCCCTCACCCGCCAGCCCCTCGACAACGCGCTGGTGCTGCGCGTGCGTCCGCAGGCGGAGCCCGCCCCCGCCGCCGTGGTGGCGGTGCCCACCGCCAACGCCTCGCTCAACCCGGCCGACCCGATGGCCTCGGCCGTGCCGCAGATGTCGGCGATCCAGCGCGAGCAGGTCGCCTTCGGCGGCAATTACGCTCCCGGCACCATCGTGGTCTCCACGGCCGAGCGCCGGCTCTATTACGTGCTCGGCGGCGGTCAGGCCCTGCGCTACGGCGTCGGCGTCGGTCGTCCCGGCTTCACCTGGGGCGGCACCCAGACCATCACGATGAAGCGGGAATGGCCCGATTGGCGTCCCCCGGCCGAGATGCTGCGCCGTCGCCCCGACCTGCCGCGCTTCATGAAGGGCGGCATCGAGAACCCGCTCGGCGCCCGCGCCATGTATCTCGGCGGCTCGATCTACCGCATCCACGGCTCCAACGAGCCGGAGACGATCGGCACCGCCGTCTCGTCGGGCTGCATCCGCATGACCAACGACGACGTGGCCGATCTCTACACCCGCGCCAAGGTCGGCGCGAAGGTCATCGTCCAGCGCTGATCGTCTTCGACACGCGTCGAATTGAAAAAGGCCGGCGGAAACGCCGGCCTTTTTCATGTCCCTCGGTAGAATGCGGTCCGCTTGCCTATTTCGAGACCGACAGGAACCGCGACAGCAGCCAGAGCGGCACCACCACCACGGCACCGGCCAGGATCCAGCGTCCGAAATCGTGGAAGGTCTCGAACCCGAGGTCGATGAGCGCGCGGCCCGCATCGTAGATGTGCCAGAACAGCAGGCCGGGCGTGATGCCGAGCGTCGCCATGATGGCGCCGACGAGGATGGACAGGAACAGCAGCTTCACCAGCACCGCCATGGGCGAACCGCCGAGGAAGCGCCGCAGGGCCGAACGCGGTTGTCCATCGGAATAGCCACTCCCGACGGGGGGACGGCCCTGGTAGGGTCCCTGTCGGCGCGGGTCGTTGTCGACGATCATGCTGTCATCCTCTGGCCGTGATCCGACGGCTGAACTCTTTCGGACATATGGGGCCTCATCGGCGTCTCTGAAGCCGGCGAACCCGGCGGAAGCGTGACCGATGCGACACACCCGAACGAAACCGTCTGTCCATTGGGGCGTTAGGCCGTTTCGCGCCGGCCCTGCGACTGGCATCGGTGCGGGCTTCGCCCACATTCGACGCGCCAGCCCGAATGCCGCTTCGGCCCCACACTGGATGAGACGAACCGTTCCATGATCGACCACGCCCTCTTCGACCCGGCGACGATCGATCCGGAGACCCACCGCCTCAACGCCGAGATCGTCGCGGCCCATGCGGCCCAGGCCGATCCCTGGTCGATCCCCCTCTCCGAGGTGCGCGCGCGCCGCCGGCAGGGCACCCAGGCCTCGCCCGCGATGCCGCGCAGCGCCCGCGCCGAGACGGTGGTCATCGACGGCCCCGACGGGCCGCTGTCCCTGAGGCTGATCCGCCCCGACGCCCGGAAGTGGAAGAAGCTGCGCGGCGCCTATCTCCACATCCACCGCGGCGGCTGGGTCTGGGGTGCCGCCGACGAGCAGGATCCTTGGCTGGAGCGGATCGCCGATGCCTGCGGCTTCGTCTGCCTCTCCGTGGAGTACCGCCTCGCCCCCGAGCATCCCTATCCGGCGGCTTTGGAGGATTGCGAGGCGGCGGCCCTGTGGCTCGCCGGTCCGGGCAAGGCCGAGTTCGGCATCTCGGCGCTCACCATCGGCGGGGAATCGGCGGGCGCGCATCTCGCCGTGATGACGCTCCTGCGCCTGCGCGACCGGCACAACCTGCCCCGCGCCTTCCGCGGCGCCAACCTCAATGCCGGCTTCTTCGATCTCGGCCTGACGCCCAGCGTCCGCAACTGGGGCGAGACCCGCCTCGTGGTGAACACCCAGGATCTCACCACCTTCGCCAACGACTACGTGCGCGACGGCATCGACCGGCGCCGCCCCGACGTGTCGCCGCTCTATGCCGAGCTGAAGGGCCTGCCCCCGGCCCTGTTCTCGGTGGGCACGCACGATCCGCTGCTGGACGACACGCTCTACATGTCGTCGCGCTGGGCGGCGGCCGGCAATGGCGGCCACACCGCGATCTATCCCGGCGGCTGCCACGTCTTCGTGCGCTATCCCGGCGCCATGACCGAGCGCGCCCTCGAACTGATCGACCGGTTCCTCATGGCGCTCGCCTGATGACTCTTGCCTGAGGGCTCCCTCCCCGCGCGGTTCGAGGCCTGGTTCGCCTCGCGCGGATGGGCACCCCGGCCGCACCAGACCGAGCTGCTCCGGATCGTCGGCGACGGGCGCTCGGCCCTGCTGGTGGCGCCCACGGGGGCGGGCAAGACGCTGGCGGGCTTCCTGCCGAGCCTCGTCGCCCTGTCCGAGCGCGCCCCATCGCGAAAAACGCGGGGGCTCCACACCCTCTACATCTCGCCCCTGAAGGCGCTCGCCGTCGACATCGCCCGCAACCTCGAAGCGCCCATCGCCGAGATGGGCCTGCCGATCCGGGTCGAGACGCGCACCGGCGACACCCCCTCGCACAAGCGCACGCGCCAGATCGAGCGCCCGCCCGACATCCTGCTGACGACGCCGGAACAGCTCGCCCTGCTCATCGCCCATCGCGAGGCGGCCGAGCTCTTTGCGAACCTCTCCTGCGTGGTGCTCGACGAGTTGCATGCGCTGGTGACCTCGAAGCGGGGCGACCTGCTGTCCCTCGGGCTGGCGCGGCTCCACCGCCTGAGCCCGAACCTCACCGCCATCGGCCTCTCCGCCACGGTGCGCGAGCCGGACGATCTGCGGCGGTATCTGGTGCCGCAGACGAGCCCCCCCTCCCCCTTGTGGGGAGGGGCCGGGGGTGGGGGTGGTGCCGGAGAGGTCGCGCCATATCCGGAGCCACCCCTACCCCTCCCCACGAGGGGGAGGGAGCCCGTGCCTGCCATGGCCGACCTCGTCGTGGTGAAGGGCGGGGCGGCACCCGACCTGCACCTCCTCGATACCGGCCTGACCCTGCCGTTGGCCGGCCACACCGCCTCACAGGCGATGCCGGCGATCTACGACCTGATCCAGGCGCACCGGACGGTGCTGGTCTTCGTCAACACCCGGCTCCAGGCCGAGTACACCTTCCAGGAACTCTGGCGGATCAACGAAGACTCGCTGCCCATCGCGCTCCATCACGGCTCCCTCGACGCCAGCCAGAGGCGGCGGGTGGAGGCGGCGATGGCGGCGGGGCAGCTGCGGGCCATTGTCTGCACCGCCACCCTCGATCTCGGCATCGACTGGGGCGATGTCGACCTCGTGGTGAATATCGGCGCGCCGAAGGGGGCGAGCCGGATCATGCAGCGGATCGGGCGGGCCAACCACCGCATGGACGAGCCGTCGAAGGCCTATCTCGTCCCCGGCAACCGCTTCGAGATCCTCGAATGCCAAGCCGCCCTCGATGCGGTGGAGGCGGCGGCCCAGGACACGCCGGATGCCCGCCTCGGCGCGCCGGACGTCCTCGCCCAGCACGTCCTCGGCATGGCCTGCGCCGATGCGTTCGATCCTTTGCAGCTTTACGACGAGATCGTCTCGGCGGCGCCCTACGCCACCCTGTCCTGGGAGGATTTCGAGGCGGTGGTCGATTACGTGGCCACCGGCGGTTACGCGCTGCGCGCTTACGAGCGCTTCGCCAAGATCCTGCGCGGGCCGGACGGGCTGTGGCGGGTGCGCGATGCGCGGACCGCCCAGCAATACCGGATGAATGTCGGCACCATCGTCGAATCCGCCAAGGTGAAGGTGCGCCTCGCCCGCGGGGTGCGCGGCAAGCCGGGCGCCATCCTGCCCAAGGGCGGGCGCGTGCTCGGCGAGATCGAAGAGGATTTCGCCGACACCCTGACGCCGGGCGACACCTTCCTCTTCGCCGGCGAGGTGCTGCGCTTCGAGGGCCTGTCCGAGGACGAGGCCCTGGCGACGAGGGCCGGCCCCGGCACCGACCCGGCGATTCCCTCCTATGCGGGAGCGAAGTTCCCGCTCTCGACCTTCCTCGCCGCCCGTGTCCGCGCCCTCATCGCCGATCCGTTCGAATGGGACCGGCTGCCGAAGCAGGTGGCGGATTACCTCCTGCTCCAGCGCCAGCGCTCGATCCTGCCCGGCCCCGAGGGCTTGCTGGTGGAGACGTTTCCGCGGGGCGGCCGCCATTACCTCACGGCGTTCCCGTTCGAGGGCCGCCTCGCCCACCAGACCCTCGGCATGCTGCTCACCCGGCGCATGGAGCGCGCCCGCCTGCGCCCGCTGGGTTTTGCCGCCAACGATTACGGCATCGCCGTCTGGATGACCCGCGACGTGAGCGAGGCCATCGCCCGCGAGCCCGGTTTCCTGGCCGACTTGTTCGCCCAGGACATGCTCGGCGACGATCTCGAAGCCTGGCTCGACGAATCCTCCATGATGAAGCGCACCTTCCGCCAATGCGCCGTCATCGCCGGGCTGATCGAGCGGCGCCATCCCGGCCAGAAGAAAACCGGGCGGCAGGTCACCATGTCCACCGACCTCGTCTACGACGTGCTGCGCAAGCACCAGCCCGACCACCTGCTCCTGCGCGCCGCCCGGCAGGATGCGGCAACCGGACTCCTCGACGTGGCCCGCCTCGGCATGATGTTGAGGCGCATCCAGGGGCGAATCACCCACAAGGCGCTGGACCGCGTCTCGCCGCTCTCCGTCTCCGTCATGCTCGAAATCGGGCGCGAGAAGGTCTACGGCGAGGGCGCGGACGAGATCCTGGCGGAGGCCGAGGCGCAGCTTCTCGAAGAGGCGCTCGGGTGACGCGCCCCCTTCCCGGAATAGAGGATGCGATCTTGGCGCTCGGCCAGAAACTCGAACGGACCATCAAGACCCCCGGCCTGACGCTGGCCGGCGAAGCCCTCACCCTCGACCTCTGCGGCGGTTTGTGGCTCGCCGCACGCCGGACCCTGATCGTCTCCGACCTGCATCTGGAGAAGGGCTCGGCCTTTGCCGCGCGCTCGGGCCAGTTCCTGCCGCCCTACGATACCCGCGAGACCCTGGCCTGCCTGCACGAGGCGGTGGCCCGCTTCGACCCGGCCTGCGTCGTGGCCCTGGGGGATTCTTTCCACGATGCGCGCGGCCCCGAGCGGATGGAGCCCGGCGACCGCGCCATGATCGCCGCCCTGCAGGAAGGCCGGGATTGGGTCTGGATCGCCGGCAACCACGACCATGCGGTGTCGGAGGGCGTCGGCGGGCGCTATGCCGAGACCCTGACGCTGGGCGGGCTCACCCTGCGGCACGAGCCGTCGCTGGATGCTCCGGAGGGCGAAGTCGCCGGCCACCTGCATCCCTGCGGCAAGGTCGCCATGCGCGGCCGGGCGGTTCGGCGGCGCTGCTTCGTCACCGACGGGACGCGCCTGGTGATGCCGGCTTTCGGCGCCTATGCGGGCGGCCTGAACGTGCGCAACCCGGCCTTCGATCCGCTGTTTCCTGCCGGCTTCACCGCGCATCTCTTAGGCGACGGCCGGGTCTTCGCCATCGGCAAGGCGATGCTGGCGCGGGACTGAGCGCCGACCGATAGGGAGCCGCCCCGTCAGGCCTCGATGTCGGTGATGACTCCGACGGCCTTCTCCTGGCTCTGCTTCATCAGTTCCTCGATCTTCTCCTTGATGATGTCATTCACCCTCTGAATTTCCTTCGGCGGCATCGCGGACAATTGTTCTTCCGTCAGACGCATAGACTTCAAGATTTGCTCGCGGATCTTCTCTCCGAGCGTCATCTTTGCGTGTTTCAGGAACTCCTCCTTCACGTCCCTGACTGACGCCGCCTTCGAAGCAGACGATGCCGCACCGAGCGGATAGCTCGGGTTCAGATGGGAGATCCCAGTGAGACCGATGGACATGGCGGCACGACTTTTCCAGCGACACACGCTTGGATTGCAAAAATGCAGCCATGAGACGGGGTATTGAATTCGCTGTCAGATCAGATGCTTACGAAAGTACCGACCATGCCGGATCGGCCGGCGCGGCAAATCGTGCCGGGCCGGCTTTGCCGAAGACGGCCCCGAGTTGGAGGGCTGGCTTTCCGCAATCTTGGTCATTGAACAAGCACACCCGTCCTAAGCGGGCGATGAGTTTCGGCGGGACTGTGATCGGGCCCGACATCGGACTTCCGGGGGCGATCGAATCTTTCGTAGAGTCGGGATGGTGAGTCGCCGCGGAGATTGGCCGGTCATGCTTCAAGCGCTCATCGTCGGAGCCGGCCCGGTCGGCCTCACCCTCGCCGCCGAACTCGCCCGATACGGGATCGGCATCCGCCTGATCGACAAGAGCGCTCGACCGACTCAGACGTCGAAAGCGCTCGTGGTCTGGGCGCGCACCCTCGAACTCATGGACCGGATGGGGTGCAAGCAGGCCTTCCTCGCTGCCGGCCTGCGCGCCCACGGGGCGAGCCTGCGCAGCAGTGGCGCCATCCTCGGCCATGCCCGGTTCGACGCGATCGCCAGCGCCTACAACTTCGCCCTCATGATCCCGCAGCGGGAGACCGAGCGCCTGCTGATCGAGCATCTCGCCACCTTCGGCGTCGCGGTGGAGCGCGAGGTGGAACTCGTGGGTTTCGTTCGGACGGACGATCAGGTCGAGGCGACGCTGCGCCACGCGGACGGTGCCGAGGAGACCGTGTCCGCATCCTGGCTCATCGGCTGCGACGGCGCGCACAGTACCGTGCGGCACGGGCTCGATCTCGCCTTCAAGGGCGAGGCGCAGGGGGACGATTGGCTCCTGGCCGACATTCGCGTGGAGGGCGACGGCGCACCGCCCGGCGACGAGATCGCAACCTATCTCCACCGGGACGGCCCGCTGGTGGTCTTCCCGATCCCCGGCGGCCGCGCGCGGGTTATCGCGCAGGTCGGCAAGACCGATCCGGCGCATCCGCGCCCGGACCCGACCCTCGAGGAGGTGCAGGCCCTGGCGGACCGGCGCGCCGGCGGCTTTCGTGTCGTCGATCCGGTCTGGCTCACGCATTTCCGCATTAACGAGCGCAAGGTTTCGCAGTATGCGCAGGGGCGCGCGGTCCTGGCCGGCGACGCGGCGCATATTCACAGCCCGGCCGGTGGCCAGGGCATGAATACCGGCATGCAGGACGCCATCAACCTCGCGTGGAAACTGGCCATGGTGCAGCGGGGGCAGGCCGCCCCCTCGCTCCTCGACAGCTATAGCCCCGAGCGCAACGCCGTCGGCGACAGGGTGCTGCGCAATGCCGCCCGGCTCACCGACATGGCGACGCTGTCGAACCCCGTGGCGCAGGAAGTACGCAACCTCGCGCTCCGGTTCATGCTCGGTTTTCACGTCGTGCAGGACAGGATGGCGGCGACGATGAGCGAGGTGGAAATCGCCTATCCCGACAGCCCGCTGTCGCACGGCCCGCAGGCCGGGATGCGCTGGGCACCGGCGCAGGATGACGGAAAGCCCCCCGGGTCCGGATCGGTGCCGCTCTTCGTCCTCTATGCGGCGGATTCGGAGCGAGGCGCCGCCTTCGCCGCGCGGTTTCCCGCCCTACTCGAACCGGCGCCCCGCCACTCGCCCGAAGGCGACCGTCTGATCCTCGTCCGGCCCGACGGCTATGTCGGCTTTTCCGGCACGGCCGGATCCTGGGACGAAGCCGAGCGCTACCTGTCGCGGCTGAGCCCGGACCGGCCCTGACCCCTCACGCCGCGATCAGTAGGGCGCAGCCGGCCACGACCGACAGGACTAGCCGCAGGCGCCCGAGCCAGCTCGGAACGAGCCCGCGCCGGACAAGGTCGAGATCGACGAAGCCCCAGCCGAGGACGAGCAACCCGAGGACGCGCAGGTCCCACGGCATGGGAAAGGCCAGGGCCGCCCAGGCGATGAGGGAGGGCAGGATGGCGATGACGTAGTCGCGCCCGCCCGCACCGCCGGAGGCGGCAGCCCCCCAGCGGATACCGCCGAGGAACGAGGCGATGACCGCGCCGTAGGTGGAGAGGATGGTGCGCGGGGCCAGGCCGACATTGCCGAGGCCGCCATCGCTGCCGCTGAGGGAGAGAACCGCGAAACCCAGAAAGGGAATGAGGCCGGCGACGCCGAGAACGAGGGCTGACGTCGGTATGGGCGTCACACGCGCCATCAAATCTCCGGCTCCGTTATCCGCGATCCGGGAGGCTGGATCGCATCGATCTCGATCATATACACGGTTGCGACGGCCCGGGACGCCGACCAGACGCCACGCCGCAGACCAAGGAGAGTCTCGCCAAACCCCGGATAAGCTGTTGTCACGAAACACCGTTTCGCTGCGGAGCCGCGTTCTTACCGACCATGCGCGTCGCTATCACGCGCGGTCCCTGTCATGCGCCCGTGCTGCGGCGCGGCGCCGGCGCCGGCGCGGCGGGGGGCGGAGCGCCGATCAGGCTCATCGATCCGTCCACCCCGGTGCCGGTCGGCGCGGGGGGCTCGTTCACGGCCGGGAGCGCCGCCTTCGGTTTGAAGGCGGTGCTCAGGCTCTGCGCCGTGACGAGGTCCTTCGGCGAGAGCTTCGCGGCGACGTCGTCGCGCTTCCGGCCCGCATCGTCGTCGCCCTGGGCCGCGGCGGCGGAAAACCAGAGGTAGGACTGGACGAGGTCCTGCTGCACACCGAGGCCGCGCGCGTACAGGACGGCGAGGTTGTACTGGCTGTCGCGCATGCCGTATTCCGCGCCGCGCCGGAACCATTGCGAGGCCGTGGTGTAATCCGGCTTGCCGTTCGCGGCGGGGTTCTCGGCATAGACCACGGCGAGGTTGTGCATCGAGCGGGCATGGCCCTGCTCCGCCGCGCGCCCGTACCAGAGCTTGGCCTGAGAGAGGTCGCGCACCACCCCGGAGCCCTTCTCGTAGAGGCCGCCGAGCTTGTACTGCGCCGGGGCGTAGCCGGCACCGGCCAGGGCCTCGAACAGCTTCGCCGCCACGGCGAAATCGCGCGGCATGCCGCGCCCTTCGAGGGCGCGGGAGGCGAGGTCGTAGACGGAGGCGCCGTCGCCTTCGAGGGCGGCCTTGCGAAGCTGCGCGAGCCCGGTGGGCACGGCGCCGAGATCGCCCGCCAGGTCGTGCAGCGCGGCGACCTTCGGCACGGTGCGCTGGAGCGGCCGAGAGGCGGCTTCGGCCGGAGCGGTCGCCGGGACGGTCGGCGGCGGCGCGACGTCGGAAATCGACTGGGTGGTCTCAGGGTCGGGCCGAGCGGTCGTTTCCGCGCCGGCCGGAGAAGCGCTGGCCGGAGAGGTGCCGGCCGTCGCGGTGCTGGAGGCCTTCTCCGGGCTCTCGGAGGGTTCGGCCGGAGCCGCCGTCGTCGCGGCGATTTGCGGCGCGGACGCGTCGGCACCGCTACGGCGGGTGTTGATGGCCTGCAGCGCTCCGAGTGCCAGGACGATGGCGGCGAGGCCGAGGAGCAGCGGCTTGCGGCGCTTGTCCAGTTCGGCGCGCAGCCGCGCGCCCCGCCCGGGGACGGGGGCTTCCGCGGCGTTGTCGGGTGAAGGCCGACCGCGCATCCCGGGCGAGCGGGCAGCCTCGGCCGCCTCGTTCTGCGCCGCCTGCGCTGCGCGCCGGGCGGCGGCGATGAAGCTCGTCTTGATGTCGCTCTCGGTCGGCGCGGCAGCATCCGTCGCGGCGTCCGCGGGACGATCCGGGCTCGGACGCCGGGTGCCGGGCTCCAGCGGCAGGTCCGTCACATGGCCGAGTTCGAAGGATTGCGTCGAGGGGCTCACCCGCAGGGGTTCGGGGCGCCGAACGCCGATTCCGCTCTGCATCGGCGCACGCTCGTCCACGCGGCCGGTAGCGACCGCGAGGCGCTCGGCGAGGTCATGGGTCGACCAGGCGTGGTTGGTGGGGAGCGCTCCGCCTTCCGCCAGGGCGCCGAGCTGGCCGACGAGCTTGTGCAGGGTCGAATGGACACCATCGAGGGTCGCCTGCATCCGCTGCTCGGAGGCGGCCTGATGCATGCGGAGGTCGGCGAGGCTGGCCTTGAGCAGTTCGAGTTCACCGGTATCGCCGGTGGTCCCGATGCTCTCGGCGACGGCGTTGCGCGCCGCCCGCTCCACGGCGGCCTCGATGGGAGCTTCGTCGCGCAGCGCCGATACCTGGGCCAGGAGGTCGGACATTGTCCGCTCGAGCCCCGCGAGGGCCGGGTCGGCGTCCCGCGTGTCGATACGGCTGGCAAGCGCCAGGACCTGCTTTTCCAGGGCATCCAGCCCCTCGGCGCGCGGCCCGACGGGGCCGCCCACACGGTCGAGCTTCTCGGCGAGGTCGTGGAGCATGCCGTGGATCGAGGCGAGGTCGCCGCCGGGGATCACCGGCCGGCGCAGGGTCTCGCCCAGGTCTTCGAGGCGGCCGATCAGGTCGCCGACGGGATTGACGCTGGCCCGCTCGACCTTGTCGGCCAGGGCGTCGATGCGCACGATGATCGCGTCCGAATTGCCGCCGCCGCCGGAGGCGCCTTCGCGCAGCGCGTCGAGCTTGGCGCCCATCGCCTGGATCTGTTCCTCGATCCCCCCCGATGGCGGGGTCCGCAATCCGGTGCGGATCTCTTCGAGCAGCGGCCGCAACTCGGCCATGTTGGTGCCTTCGCCGCCGACGCCGCCCTGCAATTCGGTGATCTGGGCGCTGATGGCCTGAAGCCCCTGCGCGAGGCTCTGGATCCGTTCCGGCCCGGCCAGGGCGGCGATCAGGCGGCGGATCTCGTCGAGCTCGCGGAACAGGTTGCCGAGCTCGTCGCGGTCGGCGAAGCCCGGCGTGCTGTTGCTGAGCGCACCGTCGACCTTCGCCGCGAGGCGCTCCACGTCGTTGGCGACGCGGGCATGGACGTTCTCGGCCACGTCGTCGGCGAGACGGGTGACCTGAACGCGGATCAACTCGATCGGGGCCGCGATGGCGGCGAGGTCGGCCGGCTCCTGGGCGCGCTGGACCCCGGTGACGAGGGAGCGCATGGCCTGTTCGAGGGCGCCGACGTCGCGACCCGTGGCGAGGCCGCCGATCGATTCGCGCAGGCGGCTCGTCTCGGCCTGCAATTCGGAAATGGCGGGAGACGGCATCCGGAGAGCGGCACCGCTCGCCTTGCCCTGGGCGGACGTCCCGTCGGAGTCGAGTTCGCGCTGGCGCTGGCGGATCTCGGCGACGGCGTCGCGGATCTCGGCCTCCGCCGGACGGCCGCGCCGGCCGATCGGCCGCGGGGACGCCAGCTGCTCGCCGAGCTCGACCATGCGGCGCTCGATCTGGCCCAGGCGCTCGGCCATCTGCGCGGCCGGGGACAGGCCGGCATCGAGCACGGTGCTGATCCGGGCCTCGATCTCCTCGATCGTCCGGCTCGCCGCCTGTTGCGAGGCCTGCTGGTCCTGACCGATCTTGAGGTCGATCCGGTCGAGACGCCGCATCATTTCGGCGATCGAGTTCGTGAACGGCTCGGCCGGGTCCGATGCGACGGCCGCGTCTTCGGTGGGGACAGCGACTTCGGTGACGGCCGCGTCTTCGGTGACGGGCGCGTCTTCGGTGACGGCAGCGATCTCGGCGGCGGGCTCGGCCTCCGGGGAAGATTCGGGAGCGGCGGCGGCCGCGACCACCGGTGCGGCGGCGGCCGCGACCACCGGTGCGGGTTCGGGAACGGCGGCGGTCTCCACAGGGGCGGGCGGCACCGGCGACGGGACCTGCCCCTCTGGGCGGGGGCGGGCCGGATGGTGCGTGGGCGAGGAGGTGCGGGAACGGCGCGCCTTGGGCTTCTGATCCGGCGACACGATCGACGCGATCCAGGCCTCAACCGGCACGCCGGCGCGGCGCGCCACGTCGCGCGCGGCGTCGAGGACTTCCGGGTCGAACTCTTCCAGGTTCAGCGTCGCGTTGCGTTTCATCGTCAAACCCGGGGCAGCGAGGTCCGTGACCCAATCCGACGTGTCGTTGTGCAACGTGGAGCTGTCGCAGCGGCAGGCAAACGGATCGATTGCCCACGACATTTGATACTCTTGGTAAACAGCGGGTTAAGCCCTGTGCCAAACTGATCATATCTCTCGGGAAAGGCGCCGGAAGGCGACCCCCCTTCCCCTCTCGGGCTCGATAGTTTATATGTGAACCATCAAGCGCGCCGTGGCCTGCGGGCCGAATCGAGCACGCGGTCGAACGGGTGGAGGACAGACGACATGCCGACGTACCGGGCACCTGTGGAGAACGTTCGGTTTCTCCTCGACGACGTCTTCGCGTTCCACGGCCGCAACAACCTGCGCGGGTTCTCCGATGCGTCGCCCGACCTGATCCAGGCCGTGCTCACCGAGGGCGCCAAGCTCGCCGAAGAGGTGCTGACCCCCCTCAACGCCATCGGCGACCGGCAGGGCTGCATCCGGCACGCCGACGGCAGGGTCACCACGCCGGAGGGGTTCAAGGCCGGCTACGACGCCTATGCCGCGGGCGGCTGGATGGGCATCGCCGTGCCGGAGGAATATGGCGGCCAGGGCCTGCCGCACACGATCAACACCGCGATCTCGGAATTCGCGTCGTCGGCCAATTTGGCGCTGACGATGTATCCGGGCCTGACGCAGGGGGCGATGGCCGCCCTTCTCGTCCACGGCTCCGAGGAGCAGAAGGCGACCTACCTGCCGAAGATGGTCGAGGGTGCCTGGACCGGCACGATGAATCTCACCGAGCCCCATTGCGGCACGGATCTCGGGCTCCTGAAGACCAAGGCGGTGCCGAACGGCGACGGCTCCTACAGCCTCACCGGCACGAAGATCTTCATCTCGGCCGGCGAGCACGACCTGTCGGAGAACATCGTCCATCTCGTCATCGCCCGGATCGAGGGTGCGCCGGCCGGCACCAAGGGCATCTCGCTATTCGTGGTGCCGAAATTCCTCGTCAACGAGGATGGCTCGGTGGGCGAGCGCAACGGCGTCTCCTGTGGCTCCCTCGAGCACAAAATGGGCATCCACGGCAATTCCACCTGCGTCATGAACTATGACGGCGCGAAGGGTTGGCTCGTCGGCCAGGAGAACCGCGGTCTCAACGCGATGTTCGTGATGATGAACGAGGCGCGCCTCGCGGTGGGCGTCCAGGGTCTCGCCCAGTCGGAGGTCGCCTACCAGAACGCCGTGGCCTACGCGAAGGACCGGCTCCAGGGCCGCTCGCTGACGGGGGCGAAGGCACCCGACAAGGTCGCCGACCCGATCATCGTCCACCCGGACGTGCGCCGGACCCTCATGGGTATCCGCGCCTTCAACGAGGCCGCCCGCGCCCTGGTGCTGTGGACCGCGCTCCAGGCCGACATCGGCCACCGCTCCGACGACGCGGCCGAGCGCCAGAAGGCCGAAGACCACATGGGCCTGATGACCCCGGTGGTGAAGGGCGTGCTCACGGACAAGGGGTTCGACAACGCGGTGGCGGCCCAGCAACTCTTCGGCGGCCACGGCTACATCGAGGAATGGGGCATGTCGCAATTCGTGCGCGATGCCCGCATCGCCATGATCTACGAGGGCGCCAACGGCATCCAGGCCATGGACCTCATCGGCCGCAAGCTGCCCAAGGATGGCGGCCGGGCGATGATGGGCTTCCTCGCCGAGGTCCAGACCTTCATCAAGGATCATGCCGAGGTGGAGGGCATGGCGCCGTTCACCGCGCCGCTCCAGGCCGGCCTGAACGACCTCCAGAGCGCCACGATGTGGTTCATGCAGAACGCCTTCTCCAAACCCGACAATGCCGGGGCCGGCGCCACCGACTACATGCACCTCCTCGGCCTCGTCGCCATGGGCTACATGTGGGCCCGGATCGCCAAGGCGGCGCTGGCCCGCATCGCGCAAGGCCCGTCGCCGGAGATGGACGACAAGCTCGTCACCGGCCGGTTCTACATGGAGCGGACCCTGCCCGAGACCGCCCTGCGGCTGGCGCGGATCAAGGCCGGGGCCGAAACGACCATGGCGCTCGGCGCCGAGGCGTTTTAGAGCGTCTCGACGAGTGTCCATCGCTTTCATCTAGGCTATCAGTTTCCCACACGAGGACGGGGGCTCTATCCTCGCTGGGACATCGAAAGCGGATCGCATCTGATCCGGTGGTTTGAGGCGCGACGGGCTCCCTCTCCTGGAAGGAGAGGGTTGGGGCGAGGTGTGTGACCTCTCCGGACAATCCACACACCTCACCCTGTCCCTCTCCTTCCAGGAGAGGGACCCGCTAGACCCTTGAAACCGATTGCCGCGCATGGCGGGGCCATGCCCAAGCCATTAGGGTCAAAAGAACAGGGAAGCGCATATGCCCGAGGCCTTCATCTACGATCACGTCCGCACGCCGCGCGGCCGCGGCAAGCCGGACGGCGCGCTGCACGAGGTGACGGCCCTGCGCCTCGCCGAGACGGCCCTGCGCGCCCTCAAGGAGCGCAACGGGCTCGACACGCGGCAGGTGGACGACGTCATCCTCGGCTGCGTCGATCCCGTCGGCGAGGCCGGCGGCGACATCGCCCGCGCGGCGGCCCTGGTGGCCGATTACGGCGACCACGTGCCCGGCGTGCAGATCAACCGCTTCTGCGCCTCCGGCCTCGACGCGGTGAACTTCGCCGCGGCCCAGGTCATGGCCGGCCAGCACGACCTCACCATCGGCGGCGGCGTCGAATCCATGAGCCGCGTCGGCCTCGGGGCCTCGGGCGGCGCCTGGCCGGTGGACCCCGCCATCGCGATCAAGTCGTGGTTCATGCCGCAGGGCGTCTCGGCCGACCTCATCGCCACGAAATACGGCTTCTCCCGCGACGAGTGCGACGCCTACGCGGTCGAGTCGCAGAAGCGCTCGGCGAAATCCTGGGCCGACGGGCTGTTCGGCAAGTCCGTCGTGCCGGTGCGCGACGTCAACGGCATCACCCTGCTCGACACCGACGAGCACATGCGCCCCTCCACCGACATGCAGTCGCTGGCCGGGCTGAAGGCCTCCTTCGTCCAGATGGGGCAGATGGGCGGGTTCGACGCCGTGGCGATCGACGCGCATCCCGACGTGGAGACGGTGAACCACGTGCATCACGCCGGCAATTCCTCCGGCATCGTCGATGGTGCCGCCGCCGTGCTGGTGGGCTCGAAGGAGGCGGGCGAGAAGGCCGGCCTCAAGCCCCGCGCCCGCATCCGCGCCTTCGCCAATATCGGCTCGGACCCGGCGCTGATGCTCACCGGCCCGGTGGACGTGACGAAAAAGGTGCTGGCGCGTGCCGGCATGACCATCGCCGATATCGACCTGTTCGAGGTCAACGAGGCCTTCGCCGCCGTGGTCCTGCGCTTCTGCCAGGCCTTCGGGCTCAACCCGTCCGAGGTGAACGTCAATGGCGGCGCCATCGCCATGGGCCATCCGCTGGGTGCCACCGGCGCGATGATCCTCGGCACGGTGCTCGACGAGTTGGAGCGCACCGGCAAGGAGCGCGCCCTTGTCACCCTCTGTATCGGCGCCGGCATGGGCACCGCCACGATCATCGAGCGGGTGTGATGGGGCGCCGTCCCTCCCAAACCCTTCGGAACGCTGCTAAACGGCGCACTCCCGCCGCCGATGCGGCCGGCGCAATCATAAACACCGGGAGACACGCCACGATGACACGCCTTCTCGCGACCCTGATGCTGACGACCGCGCTCTGCGCGCCGTTCGCCGCCCACGCGGACGACGCCACCGACCGCGTGGCGGTCGCCAAGGATCTGGTTCAGAAGACCCTGATCAAGAACCTCGAAACCGGCTTCACCGGCGCCCTGGAAAAGACCGTTCAGCCGATGCCCGAGGACAAGGCCGAGGCCATCCGCAAGGAGGTCCGTGCCGAGTTCGACAAGCAGCGCGAGGTGATGATCGAGGGATTGTCGAAGGCCTATGCCGAGAAGTTCAATCTCGACGAGCTCAAGCATCTCAGCGGCATCTACGACGACAAGATCTACCAGAAATTTCAGGCGATCAATTCGGACCCGGCCTCGACCGTCACCGTGATCTCGCAGGGCGCCGTCACCAAGATCCTGAACATGCTGGCCATCGCTTCGGCCGGCGACAGGCCGGCGGGCGCACCGCCGCTGCCGGGGACGGCGCCGGCCAAGTAGAATCCGATTGAAGTCGATCCGGCGGAGGATCGACGGCAGGGCCGCACCGCCTGGGGCGGGCGGCCCTACCATGAGACCGACGACGCGAACGTGCCGGAAGAGGCGCTACGACGCCAGGGCGGCGAGGCGCGGCTCCCGTGCCTCGAATCCGGCGACACTCGGGAGGGCTTCGAGTTGGGGGCGGGCGAAATGATAGCCTTGGAACAGCGTCGCCCCGAGCCCGCGCAGGGTCTCGAGTTCGCCCCGCGTCTCGATACCTTCCGCGATGACCGAGACGCCGAGCTGGCGCGCGATGGAGATGATCCCCGCCGTGATGATCTGACGGCCCTTGTCCGTGTCGATGCCGCGCAGGAGTTCCATGTCGATCTTGATCAGGTCGGGACGGAAGTTCGCCAGGAGGTTGAGGCCGGCAAAGCCCGCGCCGAAATCGTCCAGAGCCGTGAGGAAGCCCTGCTTGCGATACTCGGCGACGATGCGCTTCACATGGTCGATGTCCCGGAACTTCTCGTTCTCGGTGAACTCGAACATGATCCGGTCATGGGCGAATCCGGCCCGGCGCGCCGCCTCCAGGGAGGAGCGGATGCAGGCCGCCGGCTCGTAGACCGCGTTGGGCATGAAGTTGATGGACAGCTTGGTGTCGTCATCCACGGGGAACAGCCGGCCGGCCAGCTCGATGGCCCGCACCCGCGCGGCCTGATCGAAGCGATAGACCGTCTTTTCGGTGACGCGATCGAGGATCGAGGCCGCAGACTGGCCTTCGGGGCCGCGCACCAGCGCCTCGTATCCCCATACGCGCTGAGCGTCGAGATCGAGGATGGGCTGGAACGCCATGGTAAACGTAAAGTCGAGATCGGCGCCGTCGCGGCATCCCTGGCAGACGTTTCGCGCCAACATTCGATAAGTTTCCCTGTTCCACCTTTTTGATCCTGGGATTCTTTATCCAGCCCAAATTTTTAAAACGTCTTAATAGCCTCACGCCTTAAGCCGACTCCAAAGGATCAGACATGAATCTCACGAACTTCAGCTTCGAGGTCGATTCCGACGGTATCGCGCTGGCGACCTGGGACATGCCCGGCCGTTCGATGAACGTCTTCACCGAGGGGGTGATGAGCGACCTGCATCAGGTCATCGACGCCGTGGTGGCCGATGCGGCCGTGAAGGGCTGCGTCATCACCTCGGGCAAGGACAACTTTTCCGGCGGCGCCGACCTGACCATGCTCCAGGGCCTCGGCCAGGCTTACGAAAAGCTGAAAGCCGAGAAGGGCGAGGAGGAGGCCATGCGCCACTTCTTCGAGGAATCGCGCAAGCTCACCCTGGTCTTCCGCAAGCTCGAGACCTGCGGCAAGCCCTTCGCGGCGGCGGTGAACGGCATCTGCCTCGGGGGCGCCTTCGAGCTCTCGCTCTCCTGTCACCACCGGGTGCTGTCCGACGACCCGAAGACCCGCGTGGGCCTGCCCGAGATCAAGGTCGGGCTGTTCCCCGGCGCCGGCGGGACCCAGCGCGTGCCGCGCCTGATGCAGACCGGCGACGCCCTGCAGATGCTGTTCAAGGGCGAGCAGATCCGTCCGCTCATGGCCAAGAACATGGGCCTCGTCCACGAGGTCGCGCCGAAAGACGAGATCGTCGAGAAGGCCAAGGCCTGGATCAGGGCCGGCGGCTCGCCCGTGGCCCCTTGGGACCAGCCGAAGTTCAAGGCGCCCTCGGGCAAGGTCTATTCGCCCGCCGGCATGATGATCTGGCCCCCGGCCAACGCGATCTACCGCCGCGAGACCCACGACAATTACCCGGCGGCCAAGGCCATCCTCGCCTCGGTCTACGAGGGCCTGCAGCTGCCGATGGATCTCGCCCTGCGGGTCGAGAGCCGGTACTTCGCCAAGATCCTGCGCTCCAAGGAGGCGGCGGCGATGATCCGCACGCTGTTCATCTCCATGGGCGAGCTGAACAAGGGCGCACGCCGGCCGAAGGAGATCGCCAAGACCAGCGTGAAGCGGGTGGGCGTCGTCGGCGCGGGCTTCATGGGCGCCGGTGTAGCCTACGTCACCGCCAATGCGGGGATGGAGGTCGTCCTCCTCGACCAGTCCACGGAAGCCGCCGAGAAGGGCAAAGCCTACGCCCACAAGCTCGTCACGGACCAGATCAACAAGGGCCGCGCCAAGACCGCCGACCGCGAAGCGCTTCTCGCGCGGATCACCACCAGCGCCGATTACGCCGACCTGTCATCCTGTGATCTCGTGATCGAGGCGGTGTTCGAGGACCCGAAGGTGAAGGCCGAGGTGATCGCCAAGGTCGAGGCGGTGATCGGCGATGACGTGGTGTTCGCCTCCAACACCTCCACCCTGCCGATCTCCGGCCTCGCCAAGGCGTCCAGGCGTGCGGGCAATTTCGTGGGCATTCACTTCTTCTCGCCGGTGGAGAAGATGATGCTCGTCGAGATCATCAAGGGCGAGCAGACCGGCGATGCCGCGCTCGCCACCGCCCTCGACTATGTCCGGGCGATCAAGAAGACGCCCATCGTCGTCAACGACAGCCGGGGCTTCTTCGCCAACCGCTGCGTCGGCGCCTATCTCTACGAGGGCCACAAGATGCTCATCGAGGGCGTTCCCCCCGCCATAATCGAGAATGCCGGCCGCCAGGCGGGCATGCCGGTGGGGCCCCTCTCCCTCACCGACGAGGTCGCCGTCGACCTCGCCCTGAAGATCGTCAAGGCCACCGAGGCGCAGCTCGGCGCCGAGGCCATCGACCCAGCCCAGAAGGCTCTGCTCACGACCCTGGTGGAGGGCGAGGGCCGGCTCGGGCGCAAGAACCGGAAAGGCTTCTACGACTATCCGGAAGGCGCCTCGAAGAAGCTCTGGCCCGGATTGTCGGAGCTCCAGACGACGCGGATCGACCCCGACGAGGTCGATTTCACCGAACTGAAGCAGCGGCTCCTGGTGGTCCAGGCCCTGGAGGCCGCCCGCACGGTGGGTGAAGGCGTCATCACGGATCCGCGCGAGGCCGATGTGGGCTCCATCCTCGGCTTCGGCTTCGCCCCTTTCACCGGCGGCGCCCTGTCCTACATCGACTTCATGGGCGCGAAGGCGTTCGTTTCCCTGGCCCAGGGCCTCGAGGCGAGGCACGGGTCGCGCTTCGCGGTGCCGGAGAACCTCCTGCGCATGGCGGAGGCCGGCGGCACCTTCTACGGCGAGGCCGCAGCCAAGAAGGCGGCGTGAACGAACATCTTGGCTCGGGACATCCCCCAGCCTGGGTTAAATGACGGGAGGGAGCGTTCCATGAGCACGACCGAAGCGACCACCGCCGATCAGGTCGGCGCCGACGGAACGCCCCTGCGGGTCACGGCGACACCGACCGCCATCGCCCTGATCGAGGAATTGCGGGCCGAGCACGGGCCGGTGATGTTCCACCAATCGGGCGGGTGCTGCGACGGGTCCTCGCCCATGTGCTACCCGGTGGGCGACTTCCTCACCGGGGACAGCGACGTCCATCTCGGCCAGGTCGCCGGCGCCGATTTCTGGATCAGCCGCCCGCAATTCCAGGTCTGGAAGCACACCCACCTGATCCTCGACGTGGTGCCCGGCCGAGGCGGCATGTTCTCCCTGGAGAACGGCCGCGACCGGCGCTTCCTCATCCGCTCGCGGATCTTTACCGAGGCGGAGAACACGGCTTTGGAAGGGGCTTGCCGGATCTGATCCGGAGGCCCAGGGGCCTGACCACGTCCGGTGGCATCGTCACCGGATCTGGACCACAACCTTGCCCTTGGAACGGCCGGCCTCGAGCTCCGTCAGGGCCGCGTCCGTCTCGGCGAAAGAGACCACCCGGTCGATGACCGGGCGGATGGTCCCGGCTTCGATCAGCACCGCGATCTCCGCCAGCTGCGCCCCGTTCGCCCGCATGAACAGGAACGCGTAATCGACGCTGCGTGCCTTGGCCTTGCGCCGGATGCCGAGGCTCAGCAGGCGCATGACCTGCACGAGGAACCAGTTCAGCCCCTGAACCTTCGCAAAGGCCGGGTCGGGCGGGCCGGAGATCGAGATCAATCTTCCACCGGGCTTGAGCACGTCCAGCGACTTCCGAAGCGTATCGCCGTCGAGGCTGTTCAAGACGACATCGTAGCCGGACAGGACCGTCTCGAAGTCCTGGCGCTTGTAGTCGATGACGATATCGGCGCCGAGGCTCCTGACGAGGTCGGCATTCCCCGCGCTCGCCGTGGTCGCGACCGTGGCGCCGAGATCTTTGGCGAGCTGAATGGCGAAGGTGCCGACGCCGCCGGAACCGGCATGGATCAGCACCTTGTCGCCCGGCTCGACCTTGGCCAACTCGACCAGGGCCTGCCATGCGGTCAGGCCGACGAGGGGGATCGAAGCCGCCTCGGCCATCGACAGGTTCCGGGGCTTGAGCGCGACATCGGCCTCGGCGACGGCGATACGCTCGGCGAGGGTGCCGATGCGGCCATCGCGCGGCCGCGCATAGACTTCGTCACCCGCTTTGAAACGTCGAACCCCCCGCCCGACCCGGATGACGGTCCCGGCGAGATCGTGCCCCAGGATGAAGGGCGGCTTGTATGGCAGGAGCAGCTTGAACTCGCCATTGCGGATCTTGGCGTCCAGGACGTTGAGCCCGGCCGCCGCGATCTCGACCAGGACGTCGCCTGGTCCCATCGCGGGCTCCGGCGCATCGCCCAGGCGAAGCGGCTGCTTCTTCTTGTATCGATCGAGGAGGAACGCCTTCACGGGACTACGGTCTCCGAACGGGGGATGTGGGACCTGAACGGTTCATGCGGCGGGGGCGTAGCGCGGTGCGGGGAGAACCTGGGCGAAGCCCGGGATCATCGCCTGCCTAGCCGCCTGGAAGGCGTCCCATTGCCCGACGTCGTGAAGCGGCGGGATCGTGACGGGCTCCCGCCTGTCGAACCCCGCGAGAGCGGCGTCGACGAGGTCCCCAACCTCCATCATCGGCGGCAGCGACGCGGGATCGACACCTGAACGGCTCCAGATTTCGGTCCGGGTGGCAGCGGGCAGGACGGCTTGGACATAGACGCCCTTGGGCGACAATTCGTGGCTCAGGCCCTGGGACAGGAAGAGGACGAAGGCCTTTGTCGCCCCGTAGACCGTCATGCCGAATTCCGGGACCAGGCCGACCACGGAACCGATATTGACGATGGCACCCGTGCCGGCCTTGGCGAAGCGGGGCGCGACCGCGCTGGCGAGCCGGACCAGCGAGGTCGTGTTGAGGGTGACGAGCCGCTCGACATCGTCGGTGGCCTGCTCGACGAAGCTGCCGCCGACAGTGGCGCCGGCATTGTTGACGAGGATGCCGATGCGGTCGTCGTCGCGCAGCCGCGTCTCCACCGCCCGAACCTGATCCGAAGCGGTGAGGTCGGCCGGCAGGACGTCGACGGTGATGCCGTACTCACCGCGCAGGCGGCCGGCGAGGTCTTCCATCCGCGCCGTGTCGCGAGCGACCAGCACGAGGTCGTGCCCACGCCTCGCGAAGCGGTCGGCATAGGTCGCGCCGATTCCGGTCGAGGCTCCCGTGACGAGAACCGAGCTCTTGCTTGCCATGGGACATACCCCTTCCTGCGGGATCCATTATCATGATCGCTATCATGATTGAAACTAAATATGATCGCGATCATAATAGTGTCAACGGGGTCCATCGGGATTTTTCGAGATGCGTGTCACGCAGGAGCAGATGCGGGAGAACCGCCGCCGTATTCTGGACGCGGCGAGCCGCCTGTACCGCGAGAAGGGCTATGACGCGGTTGGAGTCGCCGAAGTGATGAAGGCCGCGGGCCTCACGCATGGCGGCTTCTACGGCCACTTCTCATCGAAGGAGGACCTCATGGCCCATGCCATTGCCCATATGACGAGCGAGGCATCGGGTAAGGGCAGCGACCTGTCGGCATTCGTCGCGACGTATCTGTCACCCGCCCATCGGGACGACGCCGCGAACGGGTGCCCGATGGCGGCCTTGGCCGCGGATGTCCGCCATCGCCCCCCAGCGACGCGTGCGGCCATGACGACGGGCATCCGCGCGCAGATCGACCGACTGGTTCAAGCACTTCCCGACAGCGTCGACACGGATCGACGCCGCGAGGCCATCGGCACCTACGCGGCCATGATCGGCGGACTGGTCCTGGCGCGGGCGGTCGACGATCCAGCGCTCTCGGAGGAAATCCTCGACGAGACACGCGCCTGGATGAACCCCGGCCCGTGACGCCGACGTTCCCCGATTCCACGCGGCGGGGCGTACGCCGCCGACGACCACCCGGCGACGCCGCGCGTCGCGAGCCTGACGGATGAAGACCCCATCCGAGGTCTTACCCGCAAGCGAAAGTCGGACGAGCCTCTCGGCTCACCCCACCTTCACCCGCCAGATGTCGTCGGCATATTCGCGCATGGAACGGTCGGAGGAGAACCAGGCCATCCGGGCGGTGTTGAGGATGGCCTTCTTCCACCAGCTCGCCTTGTCGACCCAGGCGGCGTCGATCTCGCGCTGGACGCGCCAGTAATCATCGAAATCGACGGTGAGCAGGTAGCGGTCGTTGTGGCGCAGGTCGTCCACGATCGGCTGGAAGCGGCCGCGCTCCTCCGGCGAGAAACCGCCCGCTTCGATGAAGTCGAGAGCGGCGGAAAGGCGCGGCGACGCCGCGATGGCCCGGGCGGCGTAATCCGGCTCGGCCGCCCGCTTCTGAACCCCGGCTGCGTCGAGGCCGAAGATGAAGATGTTGTCCGCCCCCACATGGTCGCGGATCTCGATATTGGCGCCGTCCAGCGTGCCCACGGTGAGGGCGCCGTTCAGCGCCAGCTTCATGTTGCCGGTGCCCGACGCCTCCATGCCGGCGGTGGAGATCTGCTCCGACAGGTCGGAGCCGGGGATGATCGCCTCGGCGAGGCTGACGCGGTAATTCGGCAGGAACACCACCTTGAGCCGGCCGGCGATATCCGGGTCGCTGTTGACGAGCTTGGCCACATCGCAGGCGAGCTTGATGATGAGCTTGGCCTGGACGTAACTCGGCGCCGCCTTTCCGCCGAAGATCTTGACGCGCGGCGTCCAGTCCTTGTGCGGCTCGGCCTTGATCGCCTGATACAAAGCCACGGTCTCGATCACGTTGAGAAGCTGGCGCTTGTATTCGTGGATGCGCTTGATCTGCGTGTCGAACAGGGCCGAGGGATCGATGACGATGCCGGTATTCTCGGCCACCACCTTGGCGAGCGCCTCCTTGCGGGATGTGCGCATGGCGGCGTAGCGGGCCTGGAAGCCGCTGTCGCTCGCATAGTCGGCCAGTCCCTGCAGCGCCTCGGGATCGTCGAGGACGCGCTCGCCCACCACCTCCACCGCGAGCTTCGTCAGCTCGGGGTTGCAGTTGTGGAACCAGCGCCGGAAGGTAATGCCGTTGGTCTTGTTGACGATCTTGTCGGTGTCGAGGGCGTGGAGGTCCTTGAACACTGTGGACCGCATCAGGTCGGTGTGGAGCGCCGAGACGCCGTTCACCCGGCGTGCGCCGAGGAAGGCGAGATGGCCCATCCGCACGCGCTTGCCGTTGGCCTCGTCGATGAGCGAGACCGAGGCGAGCTGAGCCGCGTCCGCCCTGCCGTGGCGTCCCTGCTCTTCGAGATGCATCCAGTTGATGAGGTAGATGATCTGCATGTGGCGCGGCAGCAGCCGCTCCATCAGCTCCACCGGCCAGGTCTCCAGCGCCTCCGGCAGGAGCGTGTGGTTGGTGTAGCTCAGCGTGTTGGTGGTGATGTGCCAGGCATCCTCCCAGGTCACGCCGTGATCCTCGAGGAGGATGCGCATCAGTTCCGGCACGGCGATGGCCGGATGGGTGTCGTTGAGCTGAATCGCCGCATGGTCGGGCAGCGAGCGCAGGTCGCCGCGCTCGGCCACGTGCCGGGAGACGAGGTCCTGCAGCGAGGCCGAGGTGAAGAAGTATTCCTGGCGCAGGCGGAGCTCCTGGCCGGTCTCGGAAGAATCGCTCGGATACAGCACCCGCGAGATCGCCTCGACCTTGGACCGGGCGGCCACCGCGCCCACATGGTCGCCACCGTTGAACTGCGCGAGTTCGAGGGGCGATTCCGCCTCCGCCTTCCAAAGCCGGAGGGTGTTGACGTGCTTGCCCCGCCAGCCGACCACGGGCACGTCATGGGCCACGGCCCGCACGGTCTCCGCCGGGTGCCAGTGCCGGCGGATCACGCCGTCCGAGATCGCCGACATGGTGACATGGCCGCCGAACCCGATCGTGTAGGTCGCCTCGGGCCGCACGAACTCCCAGGGATTGCCCTCGGCGAGCCAGGTTTCCGGCGCCTCCTTCTGCCAGCCATCCTCCAGGGATTGCTTGAACAGGCCGTGATCGTAGCGGATGCCGTAGCCGATGGCGGGGATCGACAGGCTCGCCATGCTTTCCATGAAACAGGCGGCGAGACGGCCCAGCCCGCCATTGCCGAGCGCCGCGTCCGGTTCGGCCGCCTCGACGTCGCCGAGATCGATGCCGAGATCGCGCAAGGCGCGGCGGGTCGTGTCGACGAGGCCGAGATTGTTCATGGCGTCGGACAGGAGCCGGCCGATGAGGAACTCGAGGGAGAGGTAATAGACGCGCTTGTTGGGGATGCTGGTGGACCTGCCGTCCATGCAGGCATCGACGATCCGGTCGCGCAGGGCCAGGGCGGTGGCGGCGAACCAGTCCCGCTCGCGGGCGGTCTCGGGGGTCTTGCCGATGGCATAGGCGAGCTTGGCGAGGATGGCTTCGCGCAGATCCGCCACGGGGTCGCCGGAGGCGGGCTTGGCCGGAGCGGTCCAGCCCGGCCGGGCGGGGGCGTCTACGGCGGCGGTACGCGTGCCGATGTCCTCGCTCCGAGCGGTGGCGGCCAGGATTTCGTTCAGCATGGTCTCATTCCCCCTCAGTGTCGCTGCCGCAGAGCGGTGTTCGGCACCCGCTTCTTCCGGCGGTGACCGTGCGGCGGCGTCGCTATGGACAGGTCGGACTTCCAGGATCGACCGATCCCGCTGGCGGTGACCGGTCCCCGCGATTCGCCTGTCTCCCATCCAAACCGTGCGGGAATGAGACCATTTAGCGCTGAAGGTTTCATGAATGCGGCGGAAGCGCGCTGGCGCGGCAGCGGGAAGGAGGCCCGGGGCGGGGTCGCTTGGTGCTCCGCCACAGGCTAGGCTGTGACCGGCATCGGGGTGTGAATCGGGGGACGGATGACGTCAGGCGAGACGACTGTTCCGGATCTGGCGAAAGCCGTCTGGTGGAAGCGGGGGACCGTCTATCAGGTCTATCCGCGTTCGTTTCAGGACACCAATGGCGACGGCGTCGGCGATCTTCCTGGCATCACGCGGCGGCTCGACTATCTCGCCTGGCTCGGCGTCGACGCCGTCTGGATCTCGCCGATCTATCCCTCGCCCATGGCGGATTACGGCTACGACGTCGCCGATTATTGCGGCGTCGACCCGCTCTTCGGCAGCCTGGCCGACCTCGATGAGTTGATCGCCGAGGCCCATGCCCGTCGGCTCAGAATCATCCTCGACTTCGTGCCGAACCACTCTTCCATCGCGCATCCGTGGTTCACGGAGAGCCGCGCCTCGTGCGAGAATCCGCGGCGGGACTGGTACATCTGGCGCGATCCGGCGCCGGATGGCGGGCCGCCCAACAACTGGCTGAGCAATTTCGGCGGCCCGGCCTGGACCCTCGACGAGGCCAGCGGCCAATATTACTACCACGCGTTCCTCGCCGAGCAGCCCGACCTGAACTGGCGCAATCCGGCGGTGCGGGAGGCGATGCACGACGTCCTGCGTTTCTGGCTCGACCGGGGAATCGACGGGTTCCGCGTCGACGTGATCTGGCACCTGATGAAGGACGAGGGGTTTCGCGACAATCCGGCGAACCCTGCCTTCCACCCCGAACAGCCGGAGATCAACCGGTTCGATCAGGTCTATTCCGCCGACCGCCCGGAAGTGTTCGACATCATCGCCGGCATGCGCCGCGTGCTCGACGGTTACGACGACCGGGTTCTGATCGGCGAGATCTACCTGCCGATCGAACGGCTGGTGGCCTATTACGGCCCCGGCCTGACCGGCGTCGACCTGCCGTTCAACTTCCAGCTGATCCAGACCCCGTGGCAGGCCGATGCCGTGGCGGCCCTGGTGGACGAGTACGAGGAGGCGTTGCCCCCCGGCGGCTGGCCGAACTGGGTGCTGGGCAACCACGACCAGCCCCGCATCGCGGCGCGGATCGGCGAGGCACAGGCGCGGATCGCCGCGATCCTCCTCCTCACCTTACGCGGCACGCCCACGGTCTATTACGGCGACGAGATCGGCCTCGCCCATGTGGAGATCCCGCCGGAGCGGATGCGAGACCCCTGGGGCTTCAACGAGCCGGGCCATGGCCGCGACCCGGAACGGACCCCGATGCAGTGGGACGACACCGAACATGCCGGCTTCAGCGAGGCCGAACCCTGGCTTCCCCTGAGCGCCGACTGGGACAGGCGGCATGTGGAGGCCCTGCGCGACGATTCCACCTCGATCCTCACCCTTTACCGGCGGCTCCTTCATCTCCGACGCGCCTATCCCGCCCTGGCGGTGGGAAGCTACCGCCGGCTCGATACGGACGGGCTCGAACACGTCCTGGCCTATGAGAGGATGGAGGCCGGCGAGACCGTGCGGATCGTGCTGAACTTCTCGGCGTCACCGGTCCGGTTCCTCATGGCGGGCGAATCAGGCTGGAGCGTTCTCCTTTCCACCCATCCCGGCCGAGCCGATATCGGTACGTCCGAGGTTCTCGACATGGCCGGAGACGAGGGCGTGATCCTGCTCCGGCACCCAGACTGAGGGCAGCAGAGCCGGGGGAGGCCAAAAAACTTTCGCGGCGCGACATTTTCCCCGCGCCGCAGCAAACTGAACGTAGTATTAACCGACCCGATGGCTTGAGTTGTGCATCGCGAAGAGCACGATCTGCCCTAGAGGTCTCCACAATATGCCGGCGACGACCACCTCCAGTGCCGACCTCGCCTCGCCGATTTTCGCCTCCGGCGAGGCCGATGCCGAGGTCATCCGGAGCGTCTCGCTCCAGCCGCGCATCCTCTACGCGACCCCGGAGATGGCGGATTTCGTCAAGACCGGCGGTCTGGGCGAAGTCGCCGGCGCCCTGCCCCGGTCGCTGCGCCGCCACTACGACGTCCGCGTGCTCATTCCCGGCTACCGCCAGGTGGTGGACCGGTTCGACCACATCCCCGTCGTCGCCCATCTGCGCGGCCATGCCGGCATCCCGCCCTGCGATCTCGGCCTCATCGAGACGGGTGACGGCCTCAAGGTCTACATCATCCTGAGTTCCGACCTCTACCAGCGGGACGGCACGCCCTATGGCGACGCGCAGGGCGATTTTCGCGACAACGACCTGCGCTTCGCGCGCCTCAGCCTCGCGGCTGCGGAACTGACCGGCGGGGTCGACCCGTCCTGGTCGGCCGACCTCCTCCACCTCAACGACTGGCAGACGGCGCTCGCTCCCGCCTATCTCGAATGGACCGGGCAGCGCGTCCCCAGCGTGCTGACGATCCACAATCTCGCCTATCAGGGGCTGTTCCCGAGCGATTCCCTCGGTCGCCTCGGTATCCCGGACGGCGCCTTCCAGATGGATGGCTGCGAGTTCTACGGACACCTCTCCTTCCTCAAGGCCGGCATCTACTACGCTTCGCACGTCACCACGGTGAGCGAGACCTATGCCCGCGAGATCATGATGCCGGAATCCGGCTGCGGCCTCGACGGCCTCCTGCGCACCCGCGCCGCCCAGGGGCGGCTGGCCGGCATCCTCAACGGGATCGACGAGAGTTGGGATCCGCGCACCGATCCCCACCTCGCCACTCGGTTCGAGGCGGACGATTGGAAGGGCAAGCGCGCCAATGCCGAGACGGTGCGCCGGAAGTTCGGCCTCGCCGTGTCGCGCGGCCCGCTCTTCGCCATCGTCTCGCGCCTCGTCCACCAGAAGGGCATCGATCTCAGCCTCAGCGCGGCCGAGACCATCGTGGCCGAGGGCGGCCAGATCGTCGTCATCGGTGAGGGTGAGCGCCGCTTCGAGACTGCGCTCAGCGATCTCGCCCGCCGCCATCCGGATGCCGTCGGGGTCCATGTGGGGTTCGAGGAGAAGGAAGCGCGGCGGATGTTCGCCGGAAGCGACTTCCTGCTGATGCCCTCCCGCTTCGAGCCCTGCGGTCTCGCGCAGATGTACGCCCAGCGCTTCGGCTCGCTGCCGATCGTGCACCGCACCGGCGGTCTCGCCGACACGGTGGAGGACGGCGTGACCGGCTTCACCTTCGGAGAAGCCTCGCAGAAGGGGTTCCTCGGCGCCGTCCGCCGCGCCCTCGACACGTTCGGCGAGAAGAAGCGCCTCAACGCCATGCGCCGCCGCGCCATGTCCCGTTCCTTTACCTGGGACGGCGCGGCCATGGATTACTCGGCGCTCTACGCCCGCGCGCTGGGCAATGGCGGCGGACTGCGCGCCCGGACTGTCTGAGAGTCGGCATCCGCCCGATCTTAGCGTCCGAACGGCCGATTTTCGTCGTCTTCCAAAGCTTTACCTCAACTTGAGGTGCCGCGCAGCGGCCTCGAAGGAGGGTTCCAGAAGCGACTGCGCGAACTGGAGGGCTCCTTCGAGGCCTCCGCTACGCTCCGGCACCTCAGGATCAGGTGGTCGGCTTGGATGATCAACCTGCCCATGAGCAGCCGCTGAGAAATCCGATCAAACAACCTCCAGAATAAAAGGGCGCCAGTTCATCGAACCGGCGCCCTTTCTCATGGCATCTTTGAAGCACGAGCCGATCTCAGCCCTCGCGCACGAAGATCATCGTTCCCAAAGGCGGTGCCGCGAGAACCAGCGAATAGGGCTGGCCGTGACTCTCAACCGGCTCCGCCTGGACGCCGCCCATGTTGCCGACGTTCGAGCCGCCATAGCGCTCGGAATCCGAGTTGATCGCCTCGCGGTAGAACCCCGCCTCCGGCACGCCGATCCGATATCCGTCACGCGGAATCGGGGTGAAGTTGGAGACGACGACGGCGACCTCACCCGGTGACGTGCCCTTGCGCGCCCAGGCGATGACGCTGTTGTCCTGGTCGTCGGAGACCAGCCACTGGAAGCCGGCGGCCTCGCAATCCCTGACGTGGAGGGCGGGCGTCGACGTGTAGAGGCGGTTCAGGTCTCGCACGAGATCCTTCACGCCGCGATGCAGAGGATCGTCGAGCAGGTGCCAGTCGAGGCTCTGGTTGTGGTTCCACTCTTTCTGCTGGCCGAACTCGCCGCCCATGAAGAGCAGCTTCTTGCCCGGATGACCCCACATGTAGCCGAAATAGGCGCGCAGATTCGCAAATTTCTGCCAGCGGTCACCCGGCATCTTGTCCAGCAGCGAACCCTTTCCGTGCACAACCTCATCGTGTGAGAGCGGCAGGATGAAGTTCTCGGAGAAGGCGTAGAGCAGGCCGAAGGTCAGGTCGTGGTGGTGATAGCGGCGATGGATCGTCTGCTTCGACATGAATTCCAGGGTGTCGTGCATCCATCCCATGTTCCACTTGAAGCCGAAGCCAAGACCGCCCGTATAGGTCGGGTGCGACACGCCCGGCCAGGAGGTGGATTCCTCGGCGATGGTCATCGTGCCCGGCGCGTGGCTATAGGTCGCCTCGTTGGTCTTGCGCAGGAAGTTGATGGCGTCGAGATTCTCGTTTCCGCCGTATTGGTTGGGGATCCACTCGCCCTGCCGGCGCGAATAGTCGAGGTAGAGCATGGAGGCGACGGCATCCACGCGCAGACCGTCGAGATGATAATGCTCGAGCCAGAACCGGGCATTGGCGGCGAGGAAGCTCGACACTTCCGTGCGGCCGAAATTGTAGATGTAGGTCCCCCAATCCTGGTGGAATCCCTGGCGCGGGTCGGCATGCTCATAGAGATGCGTCCCGTCGAACTGGCCCAGACCATGGGCGTCGAGGGGGAAGTGGCCCGGCACCCAGTCCAGCATCACGCCGATGCCGGCCTCGTGGGCCGTGTCGACGAAGGCCGCGAAGTCGTCCGGCGTGCCGAAGCGGCTCGTCGGTGCGAAGAGCGAGACCGGCTGGTAACCCCATGAGCCGTCGAACGGATATTCCGTGATCGGCAGCATCTCGATATGGGTGAAGCCCATCTCCTTGACGTAGGGGATCAGGCGCTCGCCCAACTCCTTGTAGGTCAGGTAGCGGTTGCCCTCCTCGGCGACGCGCGCCCAGGAGCCGAGATGGACCTCGTAGATCGAGATGGCGGTGTGGCGAGGGTCCTTCTCGCCCCGCGTCGCCATCCACTTGCCGTCGCTCCAGACGGGCGCGTTCGTGCCCTGGAGCACGGAGGCGGTCTCGGGGGGCTTTTGCGCCGCGAATGCGACGGGATCGGCCTTAAGCGGCAGGAGTGAACCGTCGGGTCCGCGGATCTCGAACTTGTAATGGACGCCCGCGCGCAGGCCCGGAACGAACAGCTCCCAGATGCCGCCGGTCTGCCAGAGCCGCATGGGGTGGCGGCGGCCGTCCCACTCGTTGAAATCGCCGACGATGCTCACCCGGCGGGCATTGGGCGCCCAGACCGCGAAGCGGAACCCATCGATGCCGTCGAGCACCATGGATTGGGCGCCGAGCACCCGATAGGTGACGTCGCTTCCGATCTCGCGCAGGTTGTCGATGTCCTGCTGATGCAGCGACGAGCCGAAGCTGTAGGGGTCGTGGCGCGTGCGCTCGGTACCGTCCCAGCTCTCCACCGCGAGTTCATAGAGCGGACGCCCCTCGCTCTGCACGCGGGCGACGTAGAACCCGTCCTGATGGCGCCGCTCGAACGGGATGCGCTTGCCCGCGGTGAGCAGGGACGCGGATTTCGCCTCCGGCAGGATGGCCCGCACCTCCCACAGGCCGGGACCGATCTGGTGAGGGCCGAGCACGGAGAACGGATCGCCATGATCCGCCCTCATCACGGCGGCGACCGCGTCCGGATGGACGCCCTGAACGGTCGACGTATCGGCATCGGCCTGGCGGGAACTCCCCGACGCGGCCGAGCGGTCCGCGATCCGTTCGGACCGCTTCCGCTCCTGCTCGGACGTCTTCGCCAGGCTCTCGTCGATATCCGTCATTCAAACGCCTCTCTTGGTGTCGTCCAGAATGGTGAGAACCCCACGGGCTGGGATTTCGATCCAATCCGGCCGGTTATTGGCCTCGTAATCGACCTCGTAGAGGGCCTTCGCCAGGAGCGAGAGCGCGAGCAGCCGCGTCTCGGTCTCCGGGTCCGTCACCGCGGCGCGGCTGGTGGAGGCCACGGCACGGTAGGCATCGAGGAACGCAGCATCGATCATGCCGCGCCAGGCGATGGATGCGCTGCGGGCGCGGCCTTCCGAATCCGCGAACCGGCCCGCGATCTCGCGGGTGACGGTCTCGGCGCCGTAGGCGAAGGACCGCAGCATCCCGGCGACGTCGCGCAGCGGCGTCGATTTGGCCCGGCGCTCGTCGGCGGGGCGAGCGGGCTCGCCCTCGAAGTCGATGATGATGAGGTCGCTCTCGGAGGCGAGGACCTGGCCGAGGTGGAAATCACCGTGGATACGGGTCTTGGTCGCCCCCACCGGCGCACGCGCCGTCATGTCCTCGATCAGAAGTTCGACCTCGCGGCGGCGACCGGCGAGCTCGGTGATCGCCGTGCTCGAGGTGCGTCCCGCCAGGGCGTCGAGGGCGCGGAACGCCCTCTCGCCGAGACGGCGCGCATCCTCCCCGAGGTCGCGCAAATCGTCATGCGTGAACGGCTCGGGCGCGAAGGCCGGATCGTCGGTGTCGATGGCGAAGGCGTTGTGGAGTTCGGCGGTGCGGCGCCCGAGAAGCTCGGCCCAGCGCAGGTGCGGAGCGAAGGCTTCGGTGGGGTCCGGTGCCTCGCTCTCGGGAGCGAGCACCACGGTGTCGAAGTCGCGGCGCAGGCCTTCCAGCATCAGGGTCCAGGCATCGCCCTGGTTCGGCACGAAGGCCTGGAGCACGGCGAGCGCCGTCCGCGTCCCGTCCTCGGCCACGTGCTCGACGACGCCGAGGAGAGCCGGCGTGTTGGCGAAACCCGCCTGCTCGGTGAGGAACCGGCCGACTTCGATCTCGGGATGGACGCCCGTCTGCATGCGGCGCAGCAGCTTGAGCATCATCTTCGAGCCGATGGCGATCGAGGTGTTGCTCTGCTCCGCGTTCAGGCTGCGGACTTCCGCCAAGTCCACGGCGACGTCGTGATCGAAGGCCGAGGTATGGGAGAAGACGAGCTTGCCGGTCTCCGTCGGCAGCTCGACGCCGTTGCGCATGCCGTCGATGAGGGCGACCGAGAAGGCGGGCGAGGCGGACGCTCCGAACAGGAGGCCCGTGCGCGGTCCGCGGCGAACGCGGGCGACCGCATGCGACAGCAGGGTCTCGTCCTCGCGGCCCTCATCGACCCCGAGGGGCACGAAGTAATCCTGGCGGTCGCCATTGGCGAGATGCACCGCCACGCGCGGCAGCAGGAAGCGGGTGGCGCCGCCGGCATCCTTCAAGGTGGCGCTGTCGATCACCGAGACCGACTTGATGCGGGTGCCCTTGGCGCCAAACCAACGGCGAGTGCCGATGAAGCGCGGCGCCACGGTCCGCTCGAAGGCGGTCCGCTCGCGCCCAGCCATGAGGGTCTCGACCCCGCCGGTGAGGACGAGGGTGAACAGTTCGGGGGTCTCCGGCTGCGGGCCGATCTGCCCGGCATTCGCGGCGTTGAGCGAGAACCAGTAGAACCCGTAGGAGGGGAGCGTCAGCAGGTAGGGCAACTCGCCGATGGCCGGGAATTCCGATCCGCCGGTGAGTTCGATCGGCACGGCGCTGCGGAATTCGGAGAGGTCGAGCTGAACCGCCTGCGGCGCGCGCGACAAGTTGGCGACGCAGAGCACGCGCTCGCCCTCGAACTCGCGGATCCAGGCCAGCACCTTGCGGTTGGTCGGATACAGGAACTGCATGCCGCCGCGACCGAGGGCGACCGAGTTGTTGCGGATCGCGATCATGCGGCGCGTCCAGTTCAGCAGGCTCGTCTGCGATTGGGTCTGCGCCTCGACGTTGATGGCGTCGAAGCCGTAGATCGGGTCCTGCACCGAGGGCAGGAAGAGCTTGGCCGGATTGGCGCGGGAGAAGCCGCCGTTGCGGTCCGGCGACCATTGCATCGGGGTGCGCACGCCGTCGCGGTCGCCGAGATAGATGTTGTCGCCCATGCCGATCTCGTCGCCGTAATAGAGCACCGGCGTGCCGGGCATCGACAGGACGAGGGACTTCATCAGCTCGATCTTGCGGCGGTCGTTCTCCAGGAGCGGAGCCAGACGGCGGCGGATGCCGAGGTTGATGCGCGCGCGCCGCTCGGCGGCGTAGAACGACCAGAGGTAGTCACGTTCTTCGGCGGTGACCATTTCCAAGGTCAGCTCGTCGTGATTCCGCAAAAAAATCGCCCATTGGCAGCCCTCGGGGATCTCCGGGGTCTGGCGCATGATGTCGGTGATCGGGTGCCGGTCCTCACGGGCGATCGCCATGTACATGCGCGGCATCAGCGGGAAGTGGAACGCCATGTGGCATTCGTCGCCGTCGCCGAAATACTGCGCGGTCTCCTCCGGCCACTGGTTGGCTTCCGCCAGCAGCATCCGGTCGGGGTAGCTCGCGTCGAGCGCGGCGCGGATCGCCTTGATGACCGTGTGGGTCTCCGGCAGGTTCTCGCAATTCGTGCCGTCGCGCTCGATCAGGTAGGGGATCGCGTCGAGGCGCAGGCCGTCGACGCCCATGTCGAGCCAGTAGCGCATGACCTCGATCACGCCCTCCAGCACGGCGGGGTTGTCGAAGTTGAGATCCGGCTGGTGGCTGTAGAACCTGTGCCAGAAATACTGCTTGGCGACCGGGTCCCAGGTCCAGTTCGAGGTCTCGGTGTCGAGGAAGATGATGCGCGTGTCGGAATACGGCGTGTCGGTGTCCGACCAGACGTAGAAGTCGCGCTCAGGCGAACCGGCCGGCGCCTCGCGGGCGCGCTGGAACCAGGGATGCTGATCCGAGGTGTGGTTGATGACGAGCTCGGTGATGACGCGCAGGCCACGGTCATGCGCCGCCTCCACGAACTTCCGGAACTCCTCCATCGTCCCGTAGGACGGATTCACGTCGCGGTAGTCGCCGATATCGTAGCCATCGTCGCGCAGGGGCGAGGGATAGAACGGCATCAGCCAGATGGCGGTGACCCCGAGGTCCCGCACATAATCCAGTTTTTGCGTCAGGCCCTCGAAATCGCCGATCCCATCGTTGTTCGAGTCGAAGAACGACTTGACGTGGATCTGATAGATGATGGCGTCACGGTACCATTGCGGATCGCTACGATCGATCATCGCGTCGTTGCCTCATGCGTCGGGTTCAAGGGCGTGTTCGGCGTCACAGCGGCACCGTTCGCGGAAGCGACCGGTGCCAGCCGCGTCGGCCGCAGCTTTGGCGCCATCTTCTGGGCGACAACGCGACGGACGGCTGAAAACTCGAAGTTTTGTGCTGACACGCGGGCCGCTACTCCGCAACCCGGCGGGGCGCGCGCAGACGCCAGATCACCGCGGAGCGCTCCGCCGGATCGAGGGCGATGCGGTGGGACTTGCCGCGCAACTCGAATTTATAGCCGAGCAGCAGGTCCTCCACCTCGACGGCGCCGTCATCGGGCTCTCCGAGGAGCCAGAGCGGCACCTCGTAAGTGCATTCCTGGCGGTTCTTCGGATCGAGATTGACCATCACGAAGATGCAGTTGTCGCCTTCCGGCGTCGTCTTGGCATAGGCGACGATCTGGTCGTTATAGGCCCCCGTGAAGGTGACGTTGCGGAAGTCCCAGAGCGCCGGGTTTTCCTGCCGGATGCGGTTGAGCTTGATGATATGCGAACGGATGTTGCCCGGCGCATGGTAGTCCCAGGCTTTCAGCTCGTATTTCTCGGAGTTGAGATACTCTTCCTTGCCCGGATACGGCGCCGCCTCGCACATCTCGAAGCCGTTATAGATACCGTAGACCGAGGACAGGGTGGCGGCCAGCGTCGCCCGCACGATGAAGCCGGCGCGGCCGCTGGTCTGGAGATAGACCGGGTTGATGTCCGGCGTGTTGGCGAAGAAGTTCGGCCGGTAATACTCCCCCATCTCGCCGGCGAGCTCGGTGGAGTAGTCGATGAGTTCCTGCTTCGTGTTGCGCCAAGTGAAGTAGGTGTAGCTCTGCTGGTAACCGGCCTTGGCGAGCTTCTTCATCATCTTCGGCCGGGTGAAGGCCTCGGCGAGGAAGATCACATCGGGATAGCGGGCGTTCACCTGCCCGATCATCCATTCCCAGAACGGAATCGGCTTGGTGTGGGGGTTGTCGACCCGGAAGATGCGGGCGCCGAGTTCAGCCCAGCCCATGACGATGTCGCGCAGCTCGATCCAGAGCGACGGCAGCGCGCCGCCATAGAAGTGGACGTTGGAGATGTCCTCGTACTTCTTCGGCGGGTTTTCGGCGAATTTCAGCGTGCCGTCCGGGCGCCACTCGAACCATTCCGGGTGGTTCTTGATCCAGGGATGGTCGGGCGAGCACTGGATCGCGAAATCGAGGGCGATCTCCATGCCGTAGGCGTGGCTCGCGGCGACCAGCCGGCGGAAATCGTCGAGGGTGCCGAGTTCAGGATGGACGGCTTCGTGGCCGCCCGCCTCCGAGCCGACCGCGTAGACCGAGCCGACATCGCCTTCGAGCGCCGTGAGGGTGTTGTTCTTGCCCTTGCGGTTGGTCTTCCCGATCGGGTGGATCGGCGTGAAATAGAGCACGTCGAAGCCCAGTTCGCGGATCTCGGGTAGACGCCGGATCACGTCGTCGAACGTGCCGTGGCGGTTGACGTCCATGGATTGCGAGCGCGGGAAGATCTCGTACCAGGCGGAGAACCGGGCGGCGAGACGGTCGGCGATCACCGGCACGTTCACCGGATAGCGCGAGCGGTTGACCCGCTCGGCATGCCTGCGGATCAGGGACGCGGTCTCGGGCGCGAGGATGAGGTCGAGCTGCGCCGCCGATCCGGTCTTCTCGGCCGCGAGAGCCGACACGATGGCCTGGAGCCGGGCCTTGTCCGGCCCGGTGGCGAGGTCCGCCGCCCCCTGCACGAAGGTGACGCCCTCGATGGTCTCGAGGCGCACGTCGACGCCCGCATCGCGCTTCTTCAGCGTGTCGCGGATCCAGGACGAGAAGGCATCGCGCCAGGCCTCGATGGTGAACTCGTAGCGGGCATTGTGTTCGAGGGGGAAGGAGCCGCTCCAGCGGTCGTTGTCCACGAACACCATGCGGTCTCGGCGCCACTCCTCCTCGCCGACCACGCGCGACAGGATCGCGGCGTCGATGATCTCGTGGCCGTCGCTGAAGATGTCGGCGGAGACCGCCACCTGCTCGCCGACCACGCGCTTGACCGGGGAACGGCCCCCGTCGATCTCGGGCGAGACCGCCTCGATGACGACGCGGCCTTCGCCGGACGGCGTAGAGGGAGCCGGCGGCTTTGCCACCACACGCCGTTCGGCGGCGAGGATGCGGATCTCGCCGGGGGCGAGATCGAGGCTCGTGCCGGGGAGGAAGTCGATGGGCTCCGCCTCGGGGGTGACATCCTGGAAGCGGTCGAGCATGCCGCCCGTCCGCGCCACCAGCGGCCCGGCCTCCACCGCCACCGCGGTGGGGCCGGGATTGAACAGGACGAGGGTGGCGTGGCGCGCGGACGCGCCGTGTCCGGTGTCGAATTTCAGTAGCGCCACGTAATCCGCGTCCGGCGACGAGATTCGGGTCTGCGCGCCCTCGACATTGGCGGAGGCGAGGCTGGCCTTCAGGGCATTGATGGCAGCCACATATCCCGAGATATCGATGCCGGTGTCGGTCTCGCGGGAATCCGGCGTGGTCTCGACCACGTGCAGGGCGCGGCGGTAGCCCCATTCGTAGCCGATGGGCAGGAGCACGCCGGCCGAGAAGAACGCGGCCAGGGCGTAGCGCGCCTTCAGGTGCCGCGCCACCGCCTCGGCCCCACCGCCGAGGCCGGCGGCGAGGCGGGGCATGTCGTGGTTCTCGGGGAAGGCGATGGAGGGGGCGATCACGCGCAGGCGGTCGTACTGCTCGAGCGCCCACGGCGCCTTGAGGTCCCACCAGGCGAAGGAATTGAACAGGTAGTCGAAGCCGGCACCCGCCGTGGCCTGGGCCTCCTCGAAGGTGCAGCCCAGGGTCTCGGCGGCGAACAGGCAGTCGGGCTCCAGGGCCTTGGCCGCGCCGATCAGGCCGCGCCAGACATCCGGCGGCACCTTGTAGGCGGCGTCGCAGCGGAACCCGCCGACACCGAGATCCTGCATCCGGTTGATGTAGCCGGCCCAGAGCTGGGTCAGTTCTTCCCTAGCATCGGCCGAATGGTAGTTCAGCTCGGCGAGATCGCCCCAGACCGTGCGGATCGACGGATCGTCCGGGTCGACGGCGGCCGGGCTCTCGATGTTGCCGGCCTCGTCGCGCAGGAACAGGTCCGGCCGCTCCCGCGCGAGGGGGCCGTCCTTGGCGGTGTGGTTGATGACGAGGTCGGTCATCACGCCGATGCCGTGCGCGGCGGCGGCGGCGCAGAAGCGGCGGATTTGCTCGTCGTCCGAGGTGCCATCATCGTCGCGGAACCGCTCGTCGAGACGGTCCGGATCGGAGACCGCGTAGAGGCTGCGCGAGCCGCCGGTCTGGTGGAACGGGTTCAGGTAGATCCAGTCGAACCCCATCCCGGCGATGCGCGGAAGCTCCGCCGTCCAGGCCGAGACCTTTCCGACGAGGAGGGGGAACAGGTTGTAAATGCGCGGCCCCTCGGCGCGGGGGGCGAGGCCCGCAGGCAGCGCCACGGTTCCGGCTTCGGTCCGCGCGGCGGAGATCTTGGCTGGGCTCGGCGCGTTCATGCGTACTCCGTTCTGATTTGGCGTTTCCCCCTCTCCCGTGGGAGGCCTCCCACGCAGGGGCGGACGAGGCGGGGACGGGCGATCCCTTGCGAGGATCGCCCTTCATGATTTGGCAGCCGTCCCGCGTGCGGGACTCAGGCGATCCGCTTCAGGACCGCGTAGGGCAAACGCGCGAACAACCGGCCGAGATCGATCGAAGTTCCCTCCGGCTGGACGTCGCCGCCCGTCATCAGGTCGATCCAGCGGCTCTCCTCTGCCACCGGCAAAGTGGTGCCGGCAAAGGCCTCCCCCGACCACGTCGCGTCGCCGACGAGGCCGGAGACGAGGCGCGGAACGGCGACGAGGAGATCGCCCTCCCCGCTTGTGGCATCGGAGCGTGTGAATGCGATGACATGGGTGCCGAGCCTGCCCTCGGCCGTCACCGCGATATGGTCCGCATCGGCGTAGAAGCTGGGTCGCTCCGCCCGGTCGGCGAGGAGACGCGCGAGCGTTGCCTGCTTCACCCGTCCGTCCGGCCAATGGTCGAGCAAGGCCGGCAGATCAGCCGTGTTGCTCAAGGCCTCCTCCCGCGCCGCGTAATCCACCGGGCGGCGGTTGTCGGGATCGACGAAGGAGAAGTCCCAGAACTCGGTGCCCTGGTAGACGTCGGGGAGCCCCGGCAGGGTCGCCTTCAGCACCGTCCGGCCGAGGCCGGCGATCATGCCGAGATGGGCGAGCCGCCGCGCGATCGGACGCATCAGCGTCATGAACTTCGAGCCCGGCGCGATCAGGCCGGCGAACAGACGCTTGACCGCGGCCTCGTACCGCTCGTCCACATTGACCCAGCTCGACCGGCGCTTGCCCTCGCGCAGGGCCTTTTCGGAATAGGCGTCGAGACGGTCGCGGAATTCCGCGATGGCGGCCTTGTCGTCCCCATCCAGCAATTCGAGGGGCCAGGCGCCGAGGATGGCCTGGAGGAACATCCACTGGTCGTTGGCGTCGGGCGCCGGGCCCTCCTCCATGGCGGTGAGGTGGGTGCGGGCCGACTGGCCGAGGATGGTCCAGGCCTCCGCCCAGACCTCCGGGATCTCGGACAGGGCCAGCAGGCGCGAGCGGGCGTCCTCGCCGCGCTTGGTGTCGTGGGTCGCCGTGGTGATCATGGCGTTCGGCCAGTCGCGCGCCCGCGCCGCCTGGAGCGCGTGGAAATGCTCCAAATCAATCCCGTATTCCCCCGGATCGCCGCCGACCTCGTTGAGGGCGAGGAGTTCCGAGAACCGGTAGAACAGCGTGTCTTCCAGGCTTTTCGCCATGACCGGACCGGTCAGCTGCTGGAACCGTCGGCGGAACCGCAGGATGACGGCGGGATCGGGACGCCCCGGCCCGCCGGCATCGATCCGCCCAAGGAGGGCCTTCGAGGCGAAATCGTGGACCGACCTGTCCGGCAGGGCGCTCCAGCGCTTGGCCTTGGCCACCGCGCCCTCGATGAGGCGGACGTCCTCGTCCTCGACGTCGCTCTCGTCGAGATCACTCGCCAGGTAGGAGCGGTAGGTGGGGAAGCGCGCGATGATCTCGATCAGCGCGCGGCGGATGGCATTGACCGAGAAGTCGCGCGTGCGCCGGTCGGCATCGGCGATCCGCTTCAGGTCGGCGGTGAGCACTTCGAGCTCGCTGGCGAAGCTGATCTCGAGGATCTCGGCCTTGGCCGCCCGGAGCTGCGCCTTGTAGGGCTCGTCCATGCCGGTGGCCCAGCGATAGAACCGGGTGATCCGCGTGTGCTTCTCCTGATCCACCAGGATGCCGTCGAGCTGGTTCAGTACGTCGTAGCCTGTGGTCCCGGCGACGGGCCAGGGCCGCAGCTTCTCGCCGGGTTCAAGGATCTTCTCGACCACGACATAGAAGCCAGGCCCCACCGCGCTCTGCAGGGCGCGGGCATAACCCTGCGGGTCGGCCAGACCGTCGATATGGTCGATGCGCAGCCCGTCGATCCGCCCCTCGGCAATGAGGCGGAACACCGTCTCGTGCGAGCGGTGGAAGATGTCGGATTTCTCCACGCGCAGGCCCGCGAGGCCGTTCACGTCGAAGAAGCGGCGGTAGTTGATGTCGCTCGCCGCCACCCGCCAATGGGCGAGGCGGTAGGATTGCTGCTCGAGGAGCCGGTGGAGCGGCCCGAAACTGTCGGGTCTTCCCTCGAAACCGTTGAGCAGGGTTAGGGTCCGGTCGATGGCCTTGGCGATGGCCGGCGAGGCCTCCACCGCGTCGGCGAGCCGGCGCTTGAGGCCGTCGGCCTCCTCCGGGAAGCCCCGGCGCCGCTCCGCATTCGTCTCCTCGCTCATGAGACGCAGGCGCTCGGAGACGGCCAGAACTTCGGCCGCCGCGTCGTCGCCGATCTCGCCATGCGCCGCCAGGGCGCGGTTGAGGATCGAGGGATATTGCAGCGGGCAAATCGGGAACTGATGCTCGTAATGCCAGACGCTGAAGGCGCCCGCCGCCGGGTCGTACTTCAGGTCGAGAGTGCCGTGTTCGAGGGCCTCACCGTAACGGTCGCCCAGGAACGGGATGACGAGGTTGTTGCGGGCGCCCTGGCGCTGCCAGTCGATGTCGAAGGCATGCGCGAGGGGAGAGAGATCGCCCCATTCGAGAACGGAAAGCCACCACGGATTGTCCGCTCCACCGACGCCCATATGGTTGGGCACGATGTCGAGGAGCAGCTTCAGGCCGTGCCGCTGCATCACGTCGGAGAAGCGGACGAAGCCCTCCTCGCCGCCGAGTTCCGGGTTGATCGTCGAATGGTCGACGATGTCGTAGCCATGGGTCGAACCCGGCCGCGCCTTCTGGATCGGCGAGGCATAGACGTGGCTGATGCCGAGCCTCGCCAGATACGGCACGATCCGCTCGGCATCGGCGAAGGTGAAGTCCTTGTGGAACTGCAGCCGGTAGGTGGCGCGCGGCGGCGTCGAGGCGAGGCGCGCCGCCCCCGAACGGGGACCGCGTTCCTCGGCCGAGAGGGCGGCGGCGAGCTTCGCCAGGGGACCGCCCGGCGCCGCGATGGCCTCCAGGCTGCGGTCGAGCTTGCGCCGCCAGTTTGGGTAGCCCTCGGTGGAGCCCGGCACGTTGGCCTGGCTCAATTCCGAGACGACATCCTCATACTGCACCGCCGTGAGCATGGACGGAGCACGGGCGAGGTAGCGCGCCGCCGCTTCGAACGGCGCCACTTCGGGCACGTCGTAGCTCGGCAGCAGCTGCTCGGATGCCAAAGCCTCGGTGAGGCGGGAGCGCTCGGTGACACGCTCCCGGCGCTCGGCTTCCGCCCGCTCGGCATCGTAGAGGCCGAGCGCTTGGCGGGTGTCGGTGTCGACGCCGCGCCACCAGCCGACGAAGGTCGGCAGGTCGTGGGTGGTGATGGCGGTCAGCGCATCGCGCGGATAGGCGCCGGGGCTCTTGAAGCGGCCGCCATGCTCGCGCTCGAAGGCGAGGATACGGTAGCTCAAGATACCGGCTTGCATCAGCGCGTCGGAGAAGCCCTCCGGCGCGGTGCCGAGATCCTCGGCGATGACGAGGCATTTCGCCCGATGGCTCTCCAGCCGCAGCACCGCGAGCATGGGCTCGAACGGCATGGCCACATAGGCGCCGTCCTTCGCCGATCCGGTGACTGGAATGAGGAAAAGGCGGGCAAGCTGGAACGCATGGTCGATGCGGATGGCGCCGGCATGGCGCATGTTCGCCTGGACCAGGGCGCGGAACGCCGCGAGCCCGTCGCGCTCCATTTCGAGCGGGTGGAAGGCCGGCAGGCCCCAATCCTGGCCCTTGGGCGCCAGCAGATCGGGCGGCGCACCGATGGAGACGCCATTGGCGAAGCGTTCGGGATGCGACCACACCTCCGACCCGCCCCGATCGGCACCGACCGCCAGGTCGCGGTAGAGGCCGAGGCGCATGCCGCTTTCGAGGGCCGCCTTCGACGCATCGGCCAATTGGCGATCGGCGAGGTATTGCAGCCAGATATGGTAGGTGACGGCCTCCGCATGGGCCAGCGCGAACGCCTCCACGGCCGGCGTCCCGGCGCGGCGCATCTCCTCCGGCCAGTCGCCGGACCAATGGGCGCCCAGCGCTTTGTAATGGGCGGACAGGGCCTCGAACGTCCCATGGGCTTCGAGATCCGCACCGCCCTCATCCCGGAAGGCCGAGAAGGCGGCGTCGTCACCCGCGCGAGCCTGGGATTCCTGCCAGAACGCCTCCAGCACGGGAGACAGAACGCCCCAGATGCCGGGATGGTCAACCAGCGTCGCAGCCTGGAGACCGGCGATGTCGGTGGCCTTCTCTGCCAGCAGGGCGGCGGCACGCGAGCCGGCAAAACCGGGCAACGCGCCGGGTTCGATGAACAGCGTCTCGAGGAACAGGCGCGAGGACGGCGAATAGGGCGAGATCTTGCTGCGGTCCGATTCGAACAGCGCGTGGACCGGGCTCAGGCCCAGGAACGAGGCGCCGCGAATGCCGGCATCCCGCGCGGCGCGGCCCGCATCGGCGTAGCTGCCGATGCCGAGATTGTGCGGCGAGCGCAGGCCGTAGAGCTGCGCAGCGAGGCCCCAATCCCGTGCGCCCTCGTCGGCATAGGCGGCGGGGCGCCAGCAGCGCTGCGGCGCGGAGATGACCCAGGCTTCCGATTTCCGCTCGCCGAGCGCCACGGTGAGCCGGTGGTAGCCCGGCGTCAGGGGCGGCAACTCGATACGGGGTTCGCCCGCCCCCGTGATCGACGCCCTCCCCTCCCGCGCGAGGCCGCGCTCGTCGACGACGCGCCACGACACGGCGCCGTGCGCGTCAATGGCCTGAACGGGGATCGTCGAGGCGCGCCGCGCCTCCACCGGAATCAGCGACGGGACGAGCCCGAGCCGCACGGATTCCACCTCCGCGAGGCTCTTCGCGATCTCGTCGTCGGTGCCGGCCGGGAAGCCGAGGGCGGCGACCATGCCGCGCCGGGTCTCGATATCGGTCGCCACGGGCTGGCCGAAGGCGTCGGTATAGCCCGATGCGATGCCGAGGAGGTCGGCCAAGCGTTCGAGGTCGCGGCTCATCGGGCGGCTCCCGTCAGCACGATGCCCGTCCAGGTGGGAAGCTCGATCTCGCTGCCCGTATGACCGTTCGACCAGATCACCTGACCTCCATTGGCATTTACGGCGAGGGGATCCGCGCCGAAATTGGCGACGAAGCGCAGGGTGCCCCCCGCGTAGCGCCACGTCACGTCGAGGGAATCCGGGGACGGCCGGGTCACGTCGGCCCCGAGATAGCGGGTCTTCGTCAGGGGCACGACGGATTGGTGCCGGATCTGGAGCAAGTTGCGGGTGTCGGCCCACACGCCCCGATGGGGCTGCCGCTCCGGCTCCGACCAGTCGAGCTTCGAATCGACAAAGGTCCGCTCGGCGGTCGGATCGGGGATGACCGAGGTGTCGTCGGCGAAAGCGGCGAAACTCTTGAATTCACGCCGGCGTCCCTCGCGCACCGCCTTGTTCAGCTCCTCGTCCGGCGCGAAATCGACGAAGAACAGGAACGGTGCCGTGGCCGACCATTCCTCGCCCATCCACAGCATCGGAATCTGCGGAGCAAGGAGCAGGCCGGCTCGCGCCAGGCTGAGCTTGTCCGGGTCGCTCAGCGCGCTCAGCCGCTCGCCCAGCGCCCGGTTTCCCACCTGATCGTGGTTCTGGAGAAAGGTGACGAAGGCCGAGGGCGGCAGATGAGCCGAGGGCTCGCCGCGCGGGTGGTTGTCGAGGCTCGGGAACGGCTCGCCCTGATAGGCGAAGCCTTCCGCGAGGCAGCGGGCGAGGTGGTCCACCGGCTTGTCGGCGAAGCTGACGTAATAGCCCGCGTCCTCGCCGGTCAGCAGCACGTGCCAGCAATGGTGGAGGTCGTCTGCCCATTGCGCCGTGTGCTGGACCGGCTGGGCGTGATCGTCGCGCTCGAGCCAACGGGCCTGGTTAGCCTCGTTCTCGAGGACGAGATGGATGTGCCGTCCGGGTAGCCGCGTACGGATGGTCTCCGCGAGCTCGCCGATGAAGTGCTTGGGCGAATCGTCCAGGATGGCGTGGACCGCGTCGAAGCGGATACCGTCGAAATGGTATTCCTCCAGCCAGTAGAGCGCGTTCTCGATGAAGTAGTCGCGCACGACCTTGCCGCTGGTCTCGCCGTCGAAATTGATGCCCGCCCCCCAGGGCGTCTGATGACGCTCGGTGAAGAAGGTCTTGGCATAGGCGTGGAGGTAATTCCCGGCCGGGCCGAAATGGTTGTAGACCGCGTCGAGGAAGACCATCAGGCCAAGCGAATGCGCCTTGTCGATCAGGTGCTTGAGCTCGTCCGGCCGTCCATAGACGGCATCCGGCGCATAGGGCAGCACGCCGTCATAGCCCCAGTTGCGGGTGCCCTTGAAGTCGGCCAGCGGCAGAAGCTCGATGGCGGTGACCCCGAGATGGGTCAGGTCTTCGAGCTTGGCCTCCAGAGTGGCATAGGTCCCCTCCGGCGTGGCGGTGCCCACATGCAGCTCGTAGAGGACGGCCTCTTCCCAGGGGCGGCCCGTCCATTCGCCGTCGCTCCAGTCGAACGCCTTCGGATCGATGACCTCGCTGAGGCCCGACACGTCGTCGGGCTGGAAGCGCGAGGCCGGGTCGGGCACGACGAGGTCGCCGTCGATGCGAAAACCGTAGCGGGCGCCCGGACGGACGTTCGGCACGGTGGTGCGGCGCCAGCCTTCGCCGGCCTCGGGGATGGGATGCTCGGCCCCGTCGACCACGAGGGCCACGTCCTTGGCCGTGGGTGCCCAGAGGGCGAAGCGCACGCCGTCCGCCGCGATCGCGGCACCGAAGTTCATGTCGTGTGTGCGCCGCATCAGACCGCCATCTCGCTCATCGGGAAACCTCGCGGCCGGGTCGCACCGGCCACGGGGGAGAAGGCCGTCCGCGAGGGTCTGGTTCCCTCGCCATACAGCTTCGCTTGCGACGTAATGCACGGGTCACGGTCGACAACCGCCGGGCGGACAAGTTTTGTGTGCGGCGCGCCATGGCGCCTCGATCCTGGGCAGTCCGGCGGCCCGATGCATCCCGCCGCGCCATAGGCACGTTGAGTGAGCGTCGCCTCGCCGATGAGCCGGCGGCGAACCTCAAGGGAGACAGCGCATGAGCCGCGGATATCCGTCCATGACCGCCCTGCTGGGTCTGCTCGCCGTAGCGGGTTACCAGAACAGGGACAAGATCGCCGAATTCCTGGGCGGTGCTACGAACAAGACGACGGCTCCGGGAACGCCGGGAGCCGCGACCGTCAACCAGGGCGGACTCGGTGGCATCCTCGGCCAGCTGGGAGGCGCCCTCGGGGGCGCGGGAGCCGGCGGTCTCCTCGGTGGGGGCTTGAGCGAGCTCATCGAGCGCTTCACCCAGAACGGCCACGGCGAGACGGCGTCCTCCTGGGTCAACCAGGGCCCGAATCAGGAGATCGCGCCGCAGAACCTCGAAAAGGCCATCGGCCCGGACATCCTGTCGACCCTCGCCCAGCAGACGGGACTGACCCGCGAGGAATTGCTGTCCCGCCTGTCGCGGGAGCTGCCGCAGGCCGTCGACCGCTACACCCCCGACGGCCGCGTACCGGCGTAAGGCGTCGTCTCCTCCCGGGCGCAGCCCGCCCGGGAGGATCGACGAGGGTCAGAGCAGCGTGCCGCGCAGGATCAGCATCGCCACCGAGAAGTAGATGACGAGGCCGGTCACATCGACGAGCGTCGCCACGAAGGGTGCCGAGGCCGTCGCCGGATCGAAGCCGAGGCGCTGGAGCACGAAGGGTAGCATCGACCCCGTCAGCGAACCGAAGGTGACGATACCGACCAGGGCGGCCCCCACCGTCGCCGCCACCAGCATCCAGTGCTCGCCGTAATCGTAGAGCCCCGCCTTCTGCCAGACGACGATGCGGACGATCCCGATAGCCCCCAGGATGGCGCCCAGCAGCAACCCGGTGGGCACCTCCCGCAGGGCCACCCGCCACCAGTCGCGCAGGCGGACCTCGTGGAGCGCGAGCGCGCGGATGAGGAGCGAGGTCGCCTGACTGCCCGAATTGCCGCCCGAACTCATGATGAGCGGGATGAACAGGGTGAGGACGATGGCCTTCTCCAGCTGCCCCTCGAACCCCTGCATCGCCGTGGCGGTCATCATCTCGCCAAGGAACAGGGCGCAGAGCCAGCCGGCGCGCTTCCGGATCATCGTGCCGAAGCCGATATCCATGTAAGGCTCGGGCAGGGCCTCCATGCCGCCGAAACGTTGCACGTCCTGCGTCTGCTTCTCGACCATGGCGTCGATCATGTCGTCCACCGTGACGATGCCGATGAGGTGGCCCACCGCATCCACCACCGGCAGGGCCAGCAGGTCGTATTTCGAGATCAGCCGCGCGGCCTCCTCACGGCTGGCGGTGGGCGAGACGGCGAGCGGCCGCCGGCCGGCGGCGACGCTGAGGACGTTGTCGCCAGGATTGCCGGAGATCAGCCGACGCAGGGGCACGGCCTTCGTCAGCGCCTGGGTGCGCGGGTCGAGGACGAAGATCGCGTAGATCGTCTCGCGGGTCTTCTCGACGGTGCGGACATGGTCGAGGGTCTGCTGCACCGTCCAGTTGCCCGGCACGGTGACAAATTCCGTGGTCATCAGCGAGCCCACGCTCTCCTCGCCATAGGCGCTGAGCCGGTCGATCGTCCCACGGGTCTCCGCATCGAGCCGCGCCCTCAGATCGGAGCGGCCCGGCTCCTCGATCTCGCGGAACACGTCCGTCACCCGGTCCGCCGACATGCCGGACAGGTAGGAGGCCACCCGGTCGCGCGGCAGCATCTCGATGATGTCGGCGGCCAGGTCGAGTTCCGGCTGGTCGAGCACCTCCACCGCCCGGTCGTGGGGCAGCCCGAGCAGAATCGCGGCGGCGACCTCGGGCGCCTCCTCGTTCAGCGCCTCGACGATGTCGGGCGCGCGTTCGTCCGACAGGCGGGCGGCCAGCACGGAGGGATCGATCTTGGTGGGAAAGGTGGCGATCGGGTTCATGGGCTCACCTCGCGGGAGGGTGGCGATCGGGCCGTGTTCGGCCGGATCGCGGTGAGCCGCGTGTGAACCCGTCAGGTCCTCAGGCGGTCAGAACGATATCGGCCGGGCGGGCTGGATCGGTGGGACTGTCGCTGGGCATGGATGGGGAATTCGGGCTCCAAGGCGTCCACCTGCGATCCGCACATGCGGATCGCGGAGGGGAAGCTGTCGGCGGCGCCCCCATGCGCTCCGCCACGGGGCGCGTCAAGATGAATTTCCTCCTGTCTTTCAGACCTGTCGGCGGGACGCGCGCCACAGCCGCGGGAGTCTTCGTTCCCACGTTCGGAACGGGCAGCGACGCGGCCGGGATCCGGCACTGACGGCGCACAATCCTGCATCATAGTTCCCTAATAGAGGAAAATTGTCCGCATATCGGGGCAAATTCGGCCCGGACGATGCATCATATGAAAAATATAAGTCTCGTGCCCGCTTGTATTGCGCCCAATGTATCACCTATCTTGAGGGCGTCGGACACGAAGGAGTTTTGCCATGAAATGGTCTGCCCCCGTTGTTCAGGAAGTTTGCGTCGGCATGGAAGTCACCAGCTACGAGTCGGCGGAAATCGATCCCTTCAACTAAGGGATCGGCGCCCTCACGGGCCCGTGTCACCAAGCCTCATAACCACCAACCAGGAGAAACGTCATGACGTGGTCTGCCCCCATCGTTCAGGAAGTGTGCGTCGGCATGGAAGTCACCAGCTACGAGTCGGCTGAGATCGACACCTTCAACTAAGTCGACTGCAACTAAGTCGATCGCTCGAAAGAGCGGCACGAAGGGGCGGCATTCCTGCGGGGATGCCGCCTTTTTCGTACTCGCTTGGGTTCGATGCCCAGCAGTTTCAAAGTTTTCGGAACCGTTCCGGCAAGAACTCTGCTAGAATTGACAAATCGGCTCATGAGATAGGGACACGTTCGGGTCTCTGCGGTGAACTCGTCATTCGAGAGAAACACCCCATGACCCACGAGATGCCAGCTATGGAATTCTCGGACCTGACCGGACGGGCGACGCAGAACGGCATCACGGTTACGGTGAACGTCTATCGCTTCGCTGGCACGCAGGACCCGTGGACGCTCGAAGTCATCGATCAGACCGGGTGGTCCACCGTCTGGGACACCACCTTCGCCTCCGACGAAGACGCCCTCGACGCCTTCATCGAGGCCATCGAGGACGGTGACGGCATGCGCGCGTTCCTCGAACCGTCGCCGACCTTGCACTGACGCATCCCCCATCGACTATCCGCCGCCGCACGCAGCAAGCGATGCTGTGGATCGCGGTGTCGTCGTGCCCCCCAATCCGGCCTCAGGGGGCGAGCACGCCGACGAAGGCCCAGCCCAAACCCGAGAACGCTTCGGTCGCCGCATGGAACATCGCAGGTCGATGCGCCCTGTCTATGCGAGTGGCCCGCCCCCCATCCCATTCACCGGAAAGCAGATCCATCATGAACAAGCCCGACATGCTCGCTGAGAACGTCTCCATCGCGGATCTCGCCGGACGGAGAGCGGACCGCCTCGAATATCTGAAGGGCGTCTATCTCAACATGGTCCCCGACCAGACCCGCAATCCGACCCTGCGCGTTCGCCTCAGCCGGCTCGGATCGGGCACCCAGCCGGCCTACCGGATCGAGGCCGAGGATACCGACGGCCAAACCGTCATCATGGGGTTCTATCAGGGTGACAAGCACAAGCCGCTCGCAAAACGCCTGCACGATTCCGACGGACCGACCTGGAGCAGCGAGACCATGAGCTATGTCGAGCTCCGCACGCTGCACAACAGCCAGATCGGGGCTTGAGCCGTCCATGATCGAGTTCTTCGACAGACAGGGCAGCGAGGCGGCGTACTGCCACGACGGGCACTCCCTCTACCTCTGGAACGGCCGAGCCGCGGCCTTCATCCATGACGACAAGGTCTACGCCTATGACGGCCGCTTCATCGGCTGGGCGGACCGAGGCTGGATCTCGGACGAGCACGGAGCCTGCCTCCTCTTCGAACACGACGCCGTGGGCGGCCCTCACAAGCCCGCGCGGCAGGCGAAGACGACGCCCGGCCCGAGGCGCGCAAAGCCCGCGCGCGCCGAACCGGGGCAAGCCCCGTCCCGCCCCGCCGCCTCCACGGCCTGGTCCGATCGCGTCTTTTCCGACCTGATCTGATCCACGACCGAACCCGTTCGCACGAGAGGGAATCCGCATGACACCGACGAAGAAGCTGGCCCGCGTCCTCACCGACGAGACGGACGGAGGCTATCGCCTGACCATCGAAACCGTGGACGGCGAGATCTTCCGCATCCTCGCCACGGAAGATCAGGTGAACGACCTCATCGACGAACTCGATGAGCTGGTCGGAGACGATGCCGACGAAACACCCCCTCTCACCGAGGAGGAAGAGCGAGTCGGCGAGGAGCAGCCCTCCTGAACCTGGCCGACCATATGGATGAGCCGAGACGGATCGGGGTCGTTCCTGACGGTCGATGACGAGCGGTTTGGCGGTGCGCGCTCGTCTAGCTCCGTCATCTGTTCGGCAATGGCAGCCTGATCGTCCCGGCCCAAACCGGCGATCGTGGTGCCTCGCTCGACGCTACACCGCACCAAGGGACACGAGTCGTCTCATAGGATGCGGTCCCTGTACTGCCTCGGGGCCGCCCAACACGTGTGCCGTCGGCCAAACAGACGATTACCAGTGACGGGCGACAACGCGATAGACCGGGTCGCGTATCGCGACGGGTACGAGCCGGAACACCCAGACGCGCGCCCAGGGAAAGCCGAGCGTTTCGTAGATTTTGAGGACGGCGTCGCTGTCTTGATGCGTCCGGTCTCCCTCCACAACGAGCGGGCCGGCGGGATCGCCCGGATCCATTCCGTATCTGCGGTAGAGGGATTGCCCGATCTCGTCCTGCATGGAGGCAAGTCGAAACACGGCGTTGCGGTCTCGTTTCGGAACAAACTGGGCGTTGGCCGAACACTGGTCGCATTCGGCATCGAACAGGATGATGGGGCCGGTCGAGGGCTTTGCCGAGTGGGGCGCGGTCATGGTGCAATCCTATCCGACGTCTACAACTCCGGGGAAGCGCGGCTCGAAGCATCGGCCTCTTGCACATCCATCACCCGAAACGGACCGTCCCGTCTTACGAGTCTAGGTCATGGCTCAGACTGTCTGTGTGCTTCTCCTTGATGCCACGACGTCACAGTTCGCCGGGATCGCCGGCGACCGATCTCACGCTCTCAAACAATCCTGCGCGCGGATTCGCCTGCTCTCAGCCTAGGGTCTGGACTCAATCAGCACCAGAAGGCGATGACAGCGGCGAGTGCGACGGCGGAGGCATAGTTGCGGGCCAGCTTGTCGTATCGGGTGGCGATACGACGGAAGTCTTTGAGCGAGTGCGACGGCGGAGGCATAGTTGCGGGCCAGCTTGTCGTATCGGGTGGCGATACGACGGAAGTCTTTGAGGCGGCAGAAGGTGGCCTCGACGCGCCRGCGCTCGCGATAGCGGCGCTTGTCGTGGCGGATCTTGCGTTTGCGGCTGCGTTTGCCTGGAATGACGGGRGTGATGCCCTTCTCCCGCAGATCGGCGCGCAGCCAGTCGGCGTCGTAGCCCTTGTCGGCGGTCAGGCGGCGGATACGGCCTGGGGCTTCGGCCAGCACGTCCGGGGCTGTACGGACG
>NZ_LMMS01000002.1:156349-156555 GCF_001422345.1 Methylobacterium sp. Leaf93
AGATCGGCGCGCAGCCAGTCGGCGTCGTAGCCCTTGTCGGCGGTCAGGCGGCGGATACGGCCTGGGGCTTCGGCCAGCACGTCCGGGGCTGTACGGACGTCGCTGGCGTTGCCGGATGTCAGCAGGAGGACGCCGGGGCGTCCGAGGACATCGGTGAGGGCGTGGATCTTGGTCGTCCGGCCCCCACGCGACGGGCCGATGGCCTG
>NZ_LMMS01000002.1:156633-156846 GCF_001422345.1 Methylobacterium sp. Leaf93
GCGATTGTAGACCGTGGTGCGTGGACCGTACTCCGCCGGGCAATCYTGCCAGCGGCAGCCTGAGGTGAGCACATGCAGCATGCCCGAGATGATCTTCCGGTCGTCCTTGCGCTCGGGGCCGGGTTGGTTGACCGGCATGAACGGCTCGATCACCGTCCACTGATCATCCGAGAGCCAGAACAGGTCTGCCATCATCGCCTCCATGCTGAAAAC
>NZ_LMMS01000003.1:0-198132 GCF_001422345.1 Methylobacterium sp. Leaf93
CCGCTACGAGCGACGTGCAGACATCTACGAGGCCTTCACGAGCCTCGCGACCAGCCTCATCACTCTCAACCAGATCAAACGGTTCTGTTAGGCGCTCTTAAGCGCAAGGCCATACAAAGTCCGAACGACGCCACATTTTTGTAAGGTGGGTCGATCCTGGCCAGGAGGATGCGTTTGAACAGCGGGCAACCGCTTGAGGCACGCGGCGACTATGGATCCGCATGGCTACCTTTTTCACCGCAGACACGCATTTTGGGGATGCTCACATTCTGCGTCAGCGCGGAGCCGAGTCGGATCATCGAATGATCTGAATCGGCTCTGATCCGAGGCTAGAACGACGTCGTCGGCGCTGCCGACGACGTCTGGCATCTCGGCGATTTCGCTGCTGGTGCAAGCCGGGCGCGCTACTCTGCAAGGCGTCGTCCGAGGCAAGACAGTCCGGACGACGATCCCTGATCGGGCCGCGGCGTGCCCACTCGACCGGGTCAACCAGCATTCAAGGCCGAGTGCCCGAACAGGCGGTGGGTCGCGGATTTTACCTACGTCGCCACTTGGGACGGCTTCGTCTATGCGGCTTTCGCGGTCGATGTCTTCGTCGGATCGTGGGCTGGCGCGTGTCGCGATCGGCGCGGGCGGACTTCGTCCTCGATGCCCTGGAGCAGGCCTTGCACGAACGCCGCCCCTTTGCTGGCCGCGGTCTCGTCTGCCATTCCGACCGCGGCTCGCAATACGTCAGCCTCCGCGACACCGAGCGTCTCGCCGAGGCAGGTATCGAACCCCTCCGTCGGCAACGCGTACGATAATGCTCGCGCCGAGACGATCATCGGCCTTTTCAAGACCGAGGTGATCCACCGGCGTGGCCCGCGTGGCGGTCGTTCGAGGCCGTCGCGTTCCCCAACCTCGAATGGGTGGATTGGTTCAATCACCGTCGGCTGCTCGAACCGATCGGCAACGTGCCCCCCCCCCGCTGAAGCCGAAGCGCGTTACTATGCCCAAACCGAGGCACAGGCCTTGGCCGCATGATCCAAACCAAATCGCCTCCGGAAAACCCGGCGCGGTTCACTCTGCGGTAGGGGTCTGCTGCCTCCGCTTCTTGAATTCTTCCAGGGTGAGTTCCGGGACCTTGACCGGGGACGGCTCTTCCCGGGGCGCGTCGTCCTCCGTCTCGTCGGCATCGGACTTATCCTGGCCAACACGGTGCGAGAACATGCGCAGCTCTTGCCTGTCCTTGTCCAACGCGAGTTCGATCGCTGCGCGCGACACGATGGTCACCGTCCAGGCCTGGATGACGTCGCCTGTGCGCAGGCGGTGGATCTTCCGGTCGGCGAGATCACGCACGATGGCGAGATCCTCGTGGCCGAGCTGCAGGAGGCCCAGCAACCGCAGGTTCGGGGGCGGCGGGACGGGCGCGGCCGGAGCCCTGGCCACGGGCTCCGCCACCGGCGTGGGCCGGGGGGCGACGTAGCGCCGACGGGACGCCTCGAACAGGGGCCTGTCGCGAAAGGCGGTGAGCGATTGCGGGGCTATGGAATGGAGCGGGTTGAGGGCGGGGTCCCGTGCGGCGTCCTCGCCCGGCTCGGCCCGCGCGGCGGTGCCGGCCAGGTACGAGACCGCCAGTGCCGTCCACAGGAGCCGCCCTGCGGGATGTCGCGTTCCGCGGCTCATATGGCCTTCGCCTTCCAGTAGCCGTGAATCACGAGGGTGACGCGTAGCGTCACCGGGTCTGACCGCTCCGCCCGCATCGCCCGCACCACGGTGACCTCATCCACGTTGAGAACCGGGAGCCCGGTCTCGATCGCATGGAGCAGGTCGGCAAGGCCGTCATTGCCGATGTCGAGGGTGGTCTGGAGAGCGATGCGCTCGGAGGGCCCGTTGCCCTCCTCCGGGGCCATCTGGGTCTCGACGAGCCGACCCTCCGCCTCGTCGATGAGACGGCCCAGCAGGCTCAGGAGTTCCGCCCGTGCCAGGCTGGCGCTGGGGCTTGCCAGATAGAGGGGCGCGGGGTCGCGTAGGGCCGCCCGGCCCGACAGGCGCGCCTTCATCTGCGCTCGTATCTGGGCCAGGAGGTCGGCCTTGGCCGTCGTCTCCCCGGACTGGGTCCGGGCCTGGACCAGCGCCGTCACGGCGATGCCGCCGAAGAGGACCGGCAGGCCGAGGAAGACGAGAAGGGCTGCCGCCCGCCGGATGTCGGGCCGGGCGAGGCCGCGCGGGACGGCATCGCTCATCTGCGTGTCTCCGCTGCCTGCGCATCCGCAGAGGGGGGTGCTCCGCGGTCGGCGACGATTTCGAAACTGTCGATGTCGTCCTCCTCACGGGTGACGGGGGCGGAGAAGCGCACGTTCGCCAGGCCCGAGGCTTCGAGGATGCCGATCAGCCTGCCCGCGTCGCGGGACCGGCCGGCGAGCCTGATGGTGCGGGGGCCGATCTGCAGCTCGCGCAAGTGACTTTCGTCCGGCAGGCTCGCGGCCACGCGGTCGATCAGGAGCATCACCGAGGCCTCGCCTGTCTTGCCCGCGAGGATGGCCTCCCCCGGAGCGCCCCCCGGCCCCACCATGCCGCGCAGCGTCCTGCGGGCCTTGGCCAGGTCGAGGGAGACGTCTTCGAACCGCGCCTCGACCACGGATGCCCAGATCAGGCTGCCGAGGGCGAAGGCGGTGAGGCCCGCCGTGGCGCCGCTCCAGGCCAGCAGAATCTGCCGCCTCAGGCGATGGGGGGCGGATCGAGCGCCGCCGCTGCCCAGATCGACGGGCAGGGCCTGCGCGGCCTCGTCCGGCCTCGGCCCGAGCCCAGTCAGGCTGAAGCCGAGGGCCTCGATGGCGGATCGAGGGCCGGCGGCGATGTGATTCGGCACGGCCGCGAACTCGACGCCGATCGTCTCGGCCTCCTCGTAGACCACGCGGTGACCGTACAGGATCCGGTCGGGGCGCCACGGCGTCAGGCGTTCCAGGCGGTGCGCCAGGATCGGGCCGAGATAGAGGCGCGCCGTGGCCGGAAGCTTGAGGCTGCGCCGCAGTACCGCCTCGGGCGGAAGGTGAAGCTCAACTGCGGACCAGGACTCGGCGAGGAGGTCGGCGCGCGCGGCCTCGCTCAGGGCCGTCAGGAGGCCGAGGTCCTCGACGACCTCACCCGAGATCCGGCGCACCTGCAGAGTACCTGTGCCGTCCAGGAGGAAGACGAGCCGCCGGGTCGGCATCCAGCGGGCGCAGAGGGGCTGGACCATGTCGAGGAAACTGTCGAGCAAGGCCGCGAATACGCCCCGGAAGGGGGCGAACATGGGCTGCGCGCGGGCGAGGATCTCGCGCAGGTGCCGGAAGGTTACGGATTCAGCCCACAGCACGGAACACCTCGTCGATGCAGGTGAAGCCCTGGGCGGCCTTGATCAGGCCGTCCTCCAGCATGGTGGTCATCCCGTCGAGGCGAGCGGCCGCCACGAGGCGCTGCGGGTCGGGCCGCTCGCGGATCAGCGCTCGGATCTCCTGGGTCGCCGCGAACACCTCGAAGACGCCGACGCGGCCGTGGAAGCCGCTGCCGCCGCAGGTGGGGCACCCCACCGCGCGGTGAAAGTCGGTCCCCTCCGGCGCGGTCAGCCCGCGGGCGCGACACAGGTCGCGCACCTCGGCGGCGCGCTCGGGAGCCGGCCGGCGGCACCGCTCGCACAGGCGCCGGACGAGGCGCTGGCCGAGGACGCCGCGCAGGCTCGCGGCGATGAGGTAGGGTTCCACGCCCATATCGGCGAGGCGGACCACAGCATCGGTGGCCGAGTTGGTGTGCAGGGTCGTGAGCACGAGGTGGCCGGTGAGCGCGGCCTGGATGCCGATGCTGGCGGTCTCGCCGTCGCGCATCTCGCCCACCATCATCACGTCGGGGTCGTGGCGCAGGAAGGCCCGCAGAGCCTGGGCGAAGCCGAGGCCGATGGAGGGTTTGATCTGGGTCTGGTGGATACCGGCGATCTGATACTCGATCGGGTCTTCCACCGTGACGATCTTGCGGGTGGGCTCATTGAGCAGCGACACCGCCGTGGCGAGGGTGGTGGTCTTTCCGCTGCCCGTGGGGCCGGTGACGATGATGATGCCGTGGGGCTCGGCGAGCAGACGCTCGAACGCTGTCCGGTTGACCACATCCATGCCGATCCGGGCGAAATCCAGCAGCCGCGCGTCCTTGAGCAGGATGCGCGCCACCGCCGTCTCGCCGTACAGGGTGGGCATCACCGCGATGCGCAGATCCGCCTCCGCATGGCCGATGCGGATGTTGGCGCGCCCGTCCTGGGGCAGGCGCCGCTCGGCGATGTCGAGACCCGCCAGGATCTTGATGCGGGAGATCACCGCCGGGGCGAGGCGTTTGGGCAGCGACTGGTCGAGGCGCAGGATGCCGTCCACCCGCAGGCGGATGCGCAGGGCCTCCCGCCCGGTCTCGAAATGGATGTCGGTGGCGCCCGCCTCCAGGGCCCGTTCCAGCACCTGGTCCACCGCCCGGACGATCGGTGCGCCACGCGCCAGATCCTGCAGCGCCTCGGGATCGTCCCCAAGGGCGAGGTCGAGCCCTTCCAGGGCGGCGTCCGCCCCGTCGGCCCGGGCGGCCTGCCCCCCCTGCTCGTCCTTGCCTGCCCCCTCGTTTCCGGTCTGGTTCTTGCCGATCTCGGCGAACAGACGCTCGAAGGCGTCGAAGGGCAGGATCGCCAGCGTGTCGGCCCCCGGCAGGGCGAGCCGCACCGCGTCGATCTCCTCGCCGGAGCCGGGATCGGCGATGGCGAGGCACAGGCCGTGCTCGCCGACAAAGGGAAGGATGAAAGTCTCGCGCAGGAAGCGCAGGGAGAGGTCGGCGCTGACGGTTGCCCCGGCCGCCACCTCCGCCGGCCGGGCCAGGGGAAGCCCGTGAAACTCGGCCGCGATGACGGCGAGATCAGTGGCATTGGCATGCCCGCCGCGCCACAGGCTTTCGAGCAGCCCGGTCTCGCCGCGGACGTCGCGGCGCGCGCCGTTGAGGGCCGGCGGGACCGCCACGCCTCGGCCGCGCATGTGATCGAGGATGTCGCCGGAGGGCGTGCCCTGCTCACTCGGCGCAGGCTCATCCGCCGGGGCGCCGGCGTTCACGGGATTCGTCATTCCGACCATTCCAGGATGTGGAAGGGCGCCAGTTCGGCATTCCCGGAGGCGATCACCGCGCTCACGCTCTTGGCGCGAGCGGTACGGCCGCGGGCGGTGATCCCGACGCGATAAGCCGGGCCGGGCTCCGTCTTGATGCCGTCGCCGAGGGCGCCCAGATAGGATTTCAGGGCGGCGACATCCCCGGGCGCCGGGTTCCTGCGCCGCGCCAGGATGTCCTCCAAAGTCGGCCGGGCGATACCCGGCAGGGCTTCGAGAACGGCGCGGCTCGCGCTCAGGACGTTCACCTTGCCGTCCGGGTTGTAGACGGTGACGAAATGGGCGAGGGCCCGGACGTCGCGCGGGGTCAGGCCGAGGATGGAGGCCGCCTCGTCGAGGGAGCGCAGGGGGCGGCCGGAAGCCGGCCTCTTCCCGCCGCGTTCGGACCCTCCCTTGCCCGCCTCTTCCTGCCCCTTGGCCTCGTCGCGCCAGGCCACGAGGCGGGCGACGAAGGTGTCGGGCGACATGCCGGAGGCGCCGCTCGCTTGGTAGACCGAGGCAAGGAGTTCGGGCTTCGACCCGTTGAGATCGACGAGGCCTGCCTCGTCGCGGATCGAGGCGACGAACCGACCGCCCGGAAGCGGCAGGCTCTGGCCGCTCAAGGTCTCGGCCGGCTTCTGCTCCAGCAACAGCCGATAGGCGGTCAGCGACATGCCCGCATGGGCCAGCCCGCTCAGCGCCACCTCCTCGTCCGCAAGGGCGACGCTCTCCACGGAGGAGCGCAGGGCGAGGAGGGCGCTCCCGGTCAGCGCGGCGATGAGGGAGAGTATCCCGATCACCGCCACGAGGACGAAGCCCTGCCGGTCCGCGCGATGCATCACAACCGGCCCTCCCCGAAGGACGACCGGGCTGCCACGGTGGCGGACTCGTTCGGATCCTGCTGATCCTGTCGGCCGGGCAGGCCGCAGGGACCCTGGCCGCCCTGCAGGCAGCCGATATCGGCGTCGACCATCAGCCGCGTGCGGGCGGACAGGACGACGCGCCCGGTCTCGGGATCGACCATCTCGACCAGGACGGCCTCTGGAAGCAGGGAGCCGGCCGGCCAATCCGGCAGCGGCGGCGGGACGGGCTGTCCTTGTTTCGAGGGCGCCACGAAAGCGAAACGCAGGCGGGTACGCCCGGCGTGCAATTCCTGCGCAGCCCCGAAGGCGACGCCCTTCGGACCGGTCGCCCCGGGACGCAAGGGGGCTTCGCTTCGCAGGATGCGCCCGCCCTGCGGGCTCACCCGACTGGAGAGGGAGACGATCCGCTCGCCGACTTGCCGCTCGCCCCCCATGCCCCCGTCCGCCAGGGCGAAGACGAGGCGCGTCGGATGGCCCTCGAAGATGAAGGAGCGCGGCGCCGGACCCTCCCAGCGCGCCCGCACCAGATGGCGCAGGTCGCGCCCGATCGCGGTCATCGCCCGGTCGAGGGATTCCACCTCGTGGGCATGAGCGACGCTGCGGTCGAGGATCCGCAGGAACAGCCCCGACGTGGCGACGAGACCGGCCAGGACGAGGGCGCTGAGCGCGAAGGTCGTCAACGCCTCCACGAGAAGCGTGCCCTCGCTTCCGCCAAGCCGCCTGCGGGTGCGGGATGAGCCGCTCACGACGGGGCCTTCCGGGCCAGAGCGATGGTGTCGATCCGCAGGGGGCTGCCGGCGGTCTCCACCAGGATGGTGACGCCGACGGGCATCCAGAGCATCTCCTCCTCGTCGGCCTTTCGATCGGCCTGCCGGTTACCCTCTCCCGGCGGCGCCGCCATCGTCGGGGCATCCCGGTCGGGTTTCGGGGCGGTGCCGGGGCCTCGCCCGGCTCCGGCGGCGATGCGTCCCGTCGCGCCTTCGAGGGGGCGTGCTTCCACGCTCCAGCCCCGCCCGTCGGTGCGGCCCGACAGGCTGTATTGCGCGGCGTCGCGCTGTCCCAGGGCGGCTTCCAGCAGGGAGCGGGCGACGATCTCGCTGCGGGTCCGATCGTCGATCACCTCGGTCCCGCTGCGCAGCAGCACCGCCATGCGGAACAGGGCGGGCGAGACGGCGGCCAGCACGGTGAGGGCCACGAGAACCTCGATCAGGGTGAATCCGGCACGGGCACCAGCGCGGCGCACCGGTTTCGGACGGGGGCGATCACTGGACAATGGCGATCGCTCCCGTGTCGCGGCTCACCCGCAGGCCGATCCGGCGCCCGGCCGCCGACAGGCTGAGGTCACCCCCGGTGGACCGGCCGTCGGGAAAGAAGCGGATCGCGTCGGACAGCGGCGCACTGAGGTCGAGGCGCATGCCTGGCCCCGCGGAGAAGCCGGTCCCGCCCCGCTCCGAGCGTACGATCCCGGCTCGGGCATCGACCAGTGTTGCGCTCGGGCGGCCGGAGGCGAAGGCGGCGTTGCGCTCCCCGCGCAGGAGCGCCGAGACCTGATAAGCGGCAGCCCGGAGGGCTGCCGGTCCCGGCCCCCCGCGCAGAAACGGCACAGCCACACCGGCGAGCAGGCTGATCAACAGGAGCGCCGCGATCGTCTCGATGAGAGTGAATCCCGCCCGCCGGGCAGCCGGGCCGCCCCGCCGTGGGTGGGTCATACGGCTCACTCCTCCTTCGCGGCATCGGCGCCGCGGCCGTTCGGGCCGAGGGAGACGATGGTGTAGGGCGCGTTCTTGCCCGGCACACGATATTCGTAGGCTCTGCCCCAAGGATCCGCCGGCAGGGTCGATTGCTTGAGATAGGGCCCCGCCCAGCGCTCGGCGCCGGCCGGGCGCGTCACCAGGGCGGCCAGCCCCTCGTTGGCGGTGGGGTAGCGGCCGAAATCCAGATAGTAGAGATCGAGGGCGGCGGAGAAGGCCTCGACTTGGAGCTTGGCCGCCTTCTCGCGCGAACTACCGAGATAGCCGAGCACCCTCGGGCCGGCGAGGCCCATCACCAGCCCCAGGATCACGAGCACGACGAGAAGTTCGACGAGGGTGAACCCGCCGTCGCGGTCGCGCCGTCCGCGAGCCTCGGACCTTCTATTTGCGATCGTCTTACTGTTCAGAATCATCTTGGCGTTCGAGATCGTCTGGAGGAACATCCGGGCCTCTTACTTCAGGATATCGTTGACGCTCATCAGCGCCGTCATCACCGAGATGATCAGCCATGCGATCATCACGCTGACGACCATCATGGTGGCGGGGCCGATGATCGCGATGGCGCGCCCCAGGGCAGCATCGAGGCGCATCTCGTAGAAGCCAGCAACGCGGCGGGCGCTGTCGGCGAGATCACCGGCCTCTTCGCCTACCCGGAGCACCTGCACGACATGGGCCGGCAGAACGCCGCGCGTGGCCAGGGATTGCGACAGCCGCTGGCCTTTGCGGACGTCCGCGATCACGGCATCGATCTCCCGGGACAGCGTCGGGAGGCGCACGACGTCGCGCAGCAGGCGCAGGGTGGTGGAGATGTCGATACCGTTCGAGACCAGAACCGCAAGGGTCCGGCAGAAGGTGAGCGTTCCCTCGTAGAGGAAGAGGGTGCGCAGCACCGGTACCCGGAAGGCCAGCCGCAGGCCGAGGCGGTGCCGGGCGGTCATGCGGCCGGCGACGAACAGACCCAGCACGAGGGCGGCCAGCGCGACGAGGATCGCCTCGCCGTTGTTGCGCAGGAACGCCGAGGCATCGAAGACGAGGAGGGCAGAGGGGTCGAGCTTGTCCTTGAAGCCTTCGAGGGCGGTCTCGAATTGCGGGATCACGTAGACGAAGATGAAGATCATCGCTGCGAGCGCCGCCAGGATGAGGAAGACCGGATAGCTGATCGCCCCCACCAACCGCTTGCGCAGGCGCTCGGTGCGCTGGCGTTCCTCGGCCAGCGTGGTCAGGGCCTCTTCGAGCCGGCCGGTGGCCTCGGCGACCTCCACCATCTTGACGTAGATCGGCGGGAACAGCCGCGGATGTTCGGCCAGGGCCTGCGAGAAGCTGTTGCCGCTGGCGAGGGCCGCATGGAGTTCGCGCAGCACCTGCTTCTGCCAGCGGCCCGCGCCCATCTGGGTCAGTAGCATCAGGGATTGGCTCAGGGTGACGCCGCCCTTGAGCAGCATGACGATGTCGAGGGTGAGGGCGGTGATCTCCTCGCTCCGCGGCTGCGGCGTCATCCATTGGCGCCAGTTCCGGCCGGCGCGCGCCCCCGCAGAGGTGAGGGCGGCAATCGGCACCAGGCCGGCACGGTCGAGTTCCTCCAGGATCTCGGCCGGAGAACCGCCGTCCATCACGCCGGAATGGATTCGTCCGCCAGGATCGATCGCCCGATACGCGAAGCTCGGCATCACATCCTCGTCGCGTCGAGCGAGGGGATGATCCGCACCACCGCCCAGGCGAGCAGGATCGCGGGCGCCAGGAAGGCCCCCAGGGGGATGCGGTCCCTGAGCCCCATCGGCCGGCCCGCGATCCTGCGGGCCAGAACCACGGCGAGGGCCAGGGCGCAGGCCGCGCAGGTCGCCCAGGCGAAGCCCTGGGCGCCCAGAAGCACACCTCCCGCCAGGCCGAGCTTGACGTCCCCGAAGCCCAATCCGTCATAGCCGCGCCGACGGTAGAACAGCTCGCGCAAGAGGAGCAGGGTTCCGGCGCAGAGACCAGCGTCGACTGCCAGACCCATGAGGACGAACCGGGCCTCGTGCAGGGCGTCCAGCCCCTCGCCGAGGCGCAAGGCCGCTCCCACCAGGACGAGGCCGGCGACGCCCCCGTCGGGGATGGTGAAGGTCGTGGCGTCCTGCCAGGCGATCCATGCGGCGAGGCAGGCGACCACCACGGCGGCGATCGTTTGGGGCAGGATTTCTCCCGGTAGTGCCGCGAGCGGAAGCGCTGCGACGAGGCTGACGGCGACAGCCGCTCCATCGGATTTCGGAATGAGGACCCGGGCGATCATGGCTTATGGACGGCGGTCCGTGCCGGGGCATCGGCCCTTGGCCTGTCGGAGAACTTCAGGCGCGAGCGGAATTCCTCGGCCACCGAGGCGGCGTCCTCGCCGTTGCGCACCACGACCGGGCGGATGAACATGACGAGTTCCTTGCGGTCGAACCCCTTGTCGGTGGAGCCGAACAGGTCGCCGATCAGCGTGCGGGCGAGGTAGGGAATGCCGTCCTTCATGGTGCGGCGGCTCTCGCTGATCATGCCGGCCAGGAGCACGGTCTGGCCGTTGTTGATGGTCAGCGAACTCGACACGCGACGCCGGGAGATGGTCGGCGTGAGCGTGTCCGCGCCCGCCGAGACGTTGGAGATTTCCTGCTCCACGTCGAGGGTGACGGTGTCGCTCTGTCCCACGCGGGGGATCAGCTTCAGGATGATGCCAGTATCCTTGAACTCTACTTGGTTCAGAATGGGTGCATCGACATTGACGACGCTCTGCCCCTGCCGGGTGGTGATCGGCACCTGATCGCCGACCTGGAGCACCGCCGGCTTGTTCTCCATCACCACGAGGGAGGGCGATGACAGCACCTGCACCTTCGAGATGCTGTCGAGGGCCGAGATCACCACGTCGGGGCTGTTGCCGCCGCCGACGAAGTTGAAGCCCGGCAGCTTGCTCTTCAGAACCTGCTCGGCCGTGTCGACGAGGCCGATGGAACCTCTGTTCTCCCCCAGCCCCACCCGATTGCTGCGGAGGTAGAACTGGATGCCGTACTTGAGGGCGTCGTTGAGCTGGACCTCGGCGATCATCACGTTGATCGCCACTTGGACGGGGGGGATGTCGAGGCTGCGCATGACGGCGAGGACCTTCTGATAGGTCTCGCCGTCGGTGTAGGAAACGACGGTGTTGTTGGCCGGGTCGGCATTCACCGACAAGGAGAGCCGGCGGCTCTGACCGCCGCGGCCGGGTTCGCTCTCCCCCGGAGCGGCGTCGGGGGTGAAGGCCTCCGCCGAGACGGGCGCGGTGGGGAAGCCGCCTGTGCGCGTGGTACTGGCCGGCTGGGTCAGGGATGCCTGCATCCCCCCCGGATTCGTCGAACCGCCCTCCCCGCCCCGATCCTGCGACCCTCCGCCGAAGGGCGTGGTCGACAGGCTTCCGCCGGGACCCGCCCCGCCCGCGGCATCGGACGGGCCCGTGCCGCCGCCTTTGAACAAGCCGCCGACGAGGCGCGCCAGTTCCTTGGCGTCGCGGTGGCGCGGGCGATAGACGAAGACGTTGTCCGCAGCCCGGTCGCTCTCTTGGTCCAGCCGCCGGATCCAGGTTTCCGCGCGGCGGATCAGGGCCGGATTCTTCGACACGGCCAGAATGGCCCGCAGCCGCGAAATCGGCTTGAACTGGATCAGGCCCGACCCACTACCGTTGGTCTCGTTGTCGAAGATCCGCGTCAGTTCCGCCACGACGGCATCGACGCGGGCGCGCCGGACCTCGAAGAGGCTTACGGACTGATTCTGCATCCAGTCCGTGTCGAAGGATTCAATGGCGCGTACCACTTCTTCGCGGTTGGGAGCTGGGCCTCGGACCAGAATCGCGTTGCGGCCCGGATCGATGCGCAGCCCGTCCGACTCGGCGATGAAGCCGGAGAGCAGCTTGGTCATGGTCGCCACGGAGGTGAAGCGCAGCGGCACCACCGACACGCCGTTGCCCGACAGCGCCTCGCCCGCGTCCACGACGCCGCCGCCCACGGCCATGGGCGCGACCCGATAGGTCGATCCGATCTTGGTCAGGGAGATATTCTGGGCGGCGAGCACCGTCTCGAGGGTCGACAGCACTTCGATCCGGGTCATCTGGGATGTCGATGAGAGGGTGATGCGACCGCTGACATTCGGCGCAACCGTGTAGGTGACGCCCAGTATGGTGCCGAGCACCGACTGGAGCACCTCCTTGATGTCGGCATCCTCGAAATTCATCCTGTAGAGGCCACCGGACGGCTGCCCCTCGGCGGCATTGCGCAGGGCGACCGGCCTGAACGGATTGCCCTCCCCCGGCACAGAGGCGGTCGAGCGCTCCGCCGCGCCGCTCTCGGCCAACTCGGTTCCGAAGTTGAAGCTGCGTCCGGGCTCTCCGTTCGCGGCCAGCAGACCCCTTGATGCCGTCCTGCCGGCCATCTTTCCCTTGGGGCCACGCGCCGTCAGGTCCACCAAGCTCGCATCGGAAAATCCGGAACGAGATGCAGCGGCTCCCGATGGGCCGAATCCCGATTGGCCGAGGGGGTCGGAGGCAACGCAGCCGGACAGCGCCATCACTCCAAACCCGATCGCGGCAACAACTGTCAGACGCACACAACAATCCTTCTACACATCCGTCAGATCGCCATTACGGTGCGACGTGCGGCGTTTCATGGTCTTTCCAAGTCGGACCGCCGACCGCGACGGAAAGGTCTTGTAAGACGGCGCCATTCTCCGCGTTAGCCACGACCCTGCGACCCAGTCTGGCAATTTCCGCGCCAGGTGTTCTATCGCTTAGTAGACGAGACTTATGTTGAGGTGTTTGTTTATCGGTGGAGGATCATTCGAGTAAATATTTAGACAGCGCAATACCCGGGATCGTATTCCCGGGTATTGCGTCGTGAGTGTCTACGCTCGCCTTTCTGTCGAAAGGCAGGCGCGGGTTATTTCGGCAGGGGGCCAAACCTCCACGGAGGCGAGCTTGCCAAGAGGAGGAGCGAGACGTCGGCGCCGGCGGGCAGAGCGTTGAATGTCGCCTCCGGAACGCTGATCGTCATCGTCTTGCCGTCGGGCCCGATCGTGCTGCCGTCCGCACGGATTGTCTTGTTGCCCACTTTCAAAGTCGGGAAGGCGTCGGTGACGGGGAAGGGCCGCTTCGAGGTGACGACCATATCGACCGTCGGCTTGCCCGTCTCCGCAGTAGCGGCGCCGGTCGACCGCGCGGCAGCGGGCTTGCGGACGATCGTCAGGGAGTTGCCGTCGGAGGCGGGATCGTGGCGGACCATGGAGGCCATCTGGACCTTGGCGGCCATCATGGCCGATGGAGCTCTCGACGCGACCCGCGGGTTGGGATCTGCCACGGGGTCGGATTTGGACAGCATGATATCACCGATGTCGACGCTGCCGACGCTCTGGTTGTGGAAGGTGAACCGCAGCGCCGTGATCTGGCTGAGATCCACGCCGGCCAGAGCGGAAAGCGGGATCTGGACCGTGTACAGCACGGAGTGAAGGTTCCCCGGGATCGTGAAGGGGGGGAAATCAGGGATCGTGAAGGTTTGTGACGGCAGTCCGATCGGCCGGCTGATGCGCACGTCCTTGTCGGTCAGGTAGAGTGTCGATGCCTGGCCGTTGCCGTCGAGCAGCCGCACGCCGTAGGACATTTCACCCTTGTCCGAGGCGGGGAAGTCGCAGATCTCGCCGAAGCAGCGCAACGCGGTGCGGAACGACAGGGTCTTGAACTCGGACATGTTCTTGGCCGGACGGAAGTTCACCTGGAACAGCTTGCTGCCGGTGTTTTCCGCCGTCCACGACACGTTCGCCACCCGGGTTCCGTCATCGTGCTCTTTCCACCAGTCGTCGGTGCCGGCGGCCTGATGCACCACCTTGACGTTCCTCGACGTGGTGTTGATGCCGGCATCGCTCTTGCCGGTCGGCTGCGAGAACGTCTCGAGTTTCTGCACGGTGTCGCCCACCGGTGCCGGGATGTAGCCCCGGTCGGCAATGGCGATGTCGAGAAAGGGCGAGGGAAGCGGGTTGGCCGGATCGAACAGGGCCGTCAGCGAGCGGTCAGCCTTGGCGCCGACCGTGCCGCGGAAGAACGGGACCAGGGTTTGGATCGCCGTGGCCTGCTGTGGCTTCGAGCGGCCTAACGACTGGAAGATCGGGTCAGTGCCACCACATCCCGCTGCATCGGACGTCTGCCATTCGGTGTTGTAGGCGTTGTGGTTGGCGCCCCAGACATAGACGGTGCCGTGGAACGTCTTCGACGTATCGGGGACTTTCCCCTGCAGGGCCCGGTCGAAAACCTTCATACCCTGCAAGTTCAAGACGTCGCCGTCGCAGGCCGGTAGCAGGATCATGCTGTCGACCCCGTCCGCGTTCAGTTCGCGGGAGGTCTGACCGTCGACGGGGCCGATTTCGAAGATCGACTTGATCGACAGCCCGTCGATCAGCGCCGGGAAGGGGCTGCCTTGGTCGCGGAACTGCTGAAGCGCCGCCCTAGTCCCCTCGCCGCCGCGGCTATGGCCCATCAGGCCGACCTGTGACAGATCCATCGTTCCGCGCGGGTTGAACTTGAGCGTCGCCGGAGGCGGGATCTGGCCGGTCCCCCGGGTCCAGTCGGACAGGAGGGCGAGGTGTCTCAGAATCAGCCGCCCCCGCATCAGGTTGAGGCCGACATCGTCCGGCACGCCAGGGGCCGCCGTGATTCCGCGGTTGGCGTTGATCGACACGACGATGTAGCCCCAGGAGGCCAGCTCCTTGGCCAGGTACTCGTAGCCCAGGTGGTTCGGCACCACGACCGCGCCCGCCTCGCACTTGCCCGTCTGCGTATAGGAGCTCCCGCTATCGAAACGGACCTGAAATTCCTTGCTGAAGATGCCACAGGTGCCGTGGTTGCCGTGGAGGAACACCGCGACCGGGAGCGGCCCGCCGGACAAGTTCGTGGGCCTGTAGACCTCGGCCCAGAGATCGACCTTGCGGTCGGTGGCGACGAGCGGCTCGTCCCGACCGGCGAAACGGTACGACCCCGTAGTGACCGCGAAAGGACCGCCCTCGGCCTGCACGGCCGATGGAAGCGCGGTACATACCGACGCAAGAGTAAAGACTGCGGATCGCAGCAAGGACTTCAACGACACGGATTAATCTCCAAACGACGAGAAAGCGACAGAGATGGCGAGCAGGACAAGTGGCGTTTTATGCTTTCGATGAAACGTTCTAGTTGAAACATTTGCGCAGCATTCTCCTGGTGGAACGCGTCACTCGGCAGAGCAGTAGGCAACGTTGCGGAAAGAGTGCTGTGGAGCGCCGACCGCTGCATTGGATTGTCTGCCTCGTGTGCAGGTCTAATTTTTCTCAGGAGCTGGCTGTTTCAGCCTTTGCACTGTCTTAAGCGTTCCTGCAGCCCGATTTATTGGCAAAATGGCCGAACTAAAAAGTCTATAAAACACACACTTTCGATTAAATGATGTTCATGCGGCCTATTGTTTGAACAAACAATGAGCCAGCGATTTACAGGTCAATTATTTTGCGTATTTTGCCTTTTTTATTAAATAAAAGGTAAAGTTATATCCCTGTGTATTTGCTTAATGTTAGATGTAATGCGGGCGTATTTGGAGCCTCCGATCCGCTCCTGTTTTGCAAAACCGGTTGTGGCGGGATAGCACCTCGGAGATGCCGACGGATCCGAGCAAATGAATATGGACCTGATGGAGACGCCAAGTCTTCTTCCAGGCGGGAAGAGAGGCAGCGTAAAACGTGCCGGGGCCGCAAGGTCGATCGTAAAGACGCTCATTGTCGCTGGACAACTGCGAATTCTACTATCGCGATGTCGGGCAGCCGCGCGGCATGCTCACCGGCCCCGAAGTCAGGGTTCGAAGTCCGGGGAGCGCAGTCGCGAAGGCGATGACGGCGGCAAGCGCGACGGCGGAGGCATAGTTGCGGGCGAGTTTGTCGAAGCGGGTGGCGAGACGACGGAAGTCTTTGAGGCGGCAGAAGGTGGCCTCGACGCGTCAGCGCACGCGAGAGCGGCGCTTGTCGTGGCGGATCTTCCGTTTGCGGCTGCGTTTACCGGGAATGATGGGGGTGATGCCCTTCTCCCGCAGATCGGCGCGCAGCCAGTCGGCGTGGTAGCCCTTGTCGGCGGTCAGACGACGGATACGGCCTGGGGCCTCGGCTGGGACCTCCGGGGCCGTGCGCACGTCGTTGGCGTCGCCGGGCGTCAGCAGGAGGACGCCGGGACGGCCGAGCACATCGGTGAGGGCATGGATCTTGGTCGTCTGGCCACCACGCGACGGGCCGATGGCCTGTGATCCTGACCCAGCAAACTGGTCCGCGCTGAGCGCAAGTTTTTCGGGCATCCTGAACCCTGAAGGGGGGGCATGGCTCGCAAGCGTTTCACGAACGAACGAACGAACGAACTAACGAACGGATCGCCTTCGCCCTACGGCAGGTGGAGAACGGCGCAACGGTGGATGAGGTCTGCCGGAACATGGGTGTCTCTGAGCCGACCTTCTACCGCTGGAAGAAGCAGTTCGTCGGCATGGGTGTGCCGGAGATTCGACGGCTTAAGCAGCTGGAAGACAAGAACAGCAAGCTGAAACGGCTGGTCGCCGACCTAACGCTGGACAACTCCATGCTGCAGGAAGCGCTCAAGCGAAGTGGTGAAGCCCGCCTCTCGCCGCGAGGTGGCCGGTCGCCTGCGTGTGGCCTACGACAGCAGCACAAGCACGGCATCGGGCGAGTTCCGGTCTGGCCCACGGGAGCACCGCGCGTTTTGCGACGGCTATTGGGGGCAAGATCAGGCCGAGCAATTGAAGTCGTGCTTGTCGGAGTCAAACGCAACGCTCAAGGCTTCGGCAAACTGTTGGGCACGGCAGGTAGTCGTGGACGGCCGGCGCTGTGGGCTATTGGATCGGCTGCGCAATGCTGCATCGGACATCCATGTCGATGAGCATCGAAAAATGCTCTACCGCGACGTCACCAGTGGTGTGTGGCTCGACGGCTCAACAGTATCCGGTGAGGGCTAGATCATGACGGCATTCAATGTGCTTTGCCCTGGTGTCGATCCCGAGGCGTCGTTTGGGCTCGTCTATCGTGATCCTCAGGCACAATACCTACGCGAACTCGCAGGGCGCTGGTTCGATGACCGACGCGCCTGCAGAGATCCCCGGCGAGATCAGCCCGACTATGCCGAGTACGGCGTACTGACGATCTTACCGCAGGAAATGTCGGACAGCCAGAACCTGCTCACCCGTATATTCGGAACGCTCGTTCTGATCGTCGCCGCTTATTTGATACACTGAACCGTGCGGAGTTCACGGCCTGAACAGGCAAAATCTTCGGCGTACTCTGTCCGCAAATCGGCGGCCCTAGCGGGACAAATCGGATAATCGGCGTGAAAATAGTGTTGCGTCAGTTGAACTGCAATGTCGGTGGACGCAGGCGCCGAAAGCGAAGCAGGCCCCAATCGTCGCTTCCGTCAGGTATTGACGCTTCCCTTTTGGAACGTCTTCACGCGGGTCAACCTATTGGGCGGTCAATTGTCCGCCATTACGTCAACCGCTGACCATCCTTTCTTCAACAGGTCACCCTGAGCGGTTCGTGTTCTTTCATCGGCAGCCGTCATACCCCTCGCCCAGGCTATTGCCAGAGCCCCAAGGAAGATGTCCCGCCCTTCCAACGTCCGGCGTGCATGACCATCATTCTGTGCTGCCCGGAGGATGATTTCGGTCGTCTCGATCACGTTAAGGCAGGTTGGAGTCAAAGCGGAATCGCCTTGGCATGCAGCCCGCAACGGCTCGGGCAGCCCTTGATAGGCCAGCATCCAGTCGCCCAGGGCGTCGATCCACCGCTCCAGGGCTCGCCCGGTATCGCTTTCTTCCGCCGCGATGACCGCACGCTGTTCATCCAGTTTCGCATGATGAAGAGCAAGCAACGCCGCCAGAAGCGCGTCCTTGCTTGGAAAATTTCGATACAACGTTCCTGGTCCGACGCCTGCCTTTTTCGCGATCGCATCCATCGATACCTCCACGCCTTCGCTGGCAAACGCCTGTCGCGCCGCATGTAGGATGAGCATTCGGTTCCGCTGGGCGTCCTTGCGCGGCTCGCGAACGGTCGACGTCTGAAACATTTCGATTCTTAGCCCTTGAATAGTGGAGACACTCTCCATATTGAGACGCAACCGGAGGCATTCTCCATATAAGATCTGACGGTGTTGTCCACCAATGGCGCGCCTTCGCCCAGCGAAGCGAAAATTTGATGATCAGACAGATGAAGATCGGCATGCATTTCGGGAATGGCTATGGATCACAGCCGGGCGCATGGCGGATGCCCGGAGTTTCGCCGACGGCCTATAGCGACTTCGATGCGATGGTGCGCCATGCCCAGGCTGCAGAACGGGGCAAGTTCCATTTTCTGTTCGTGCCAGATTTTCCGGCATTGATGGGCGATGTCGAAACCGAGGCTCCGATGATCACCATCGATCCGATGATGGTACTTGCAGCGGTCGCGCGTGAAACCGAGCGCATCGGGATGGTCGCCACCGGCTCCACGACATTCAACGAGCCGTATAACCTCGCCCGCCAGTTCAAAGCTCTCGATATCATGAGCAACGGCCGCGCCGGATGGAACGCGGTGCCGACCAGTGATCCGGCCGCCGCCGCCAACTATGGCCGCGAACTTCCGCCCCGCACGGAAAGGTATGAACGGCTGCACGAATTCGTCCAGATCGTGCAGGCGTTGTGGGGAAGCTGGGGGCAAGACGCCTGGATACACGACCAGGGATCCGGTCGCTTCGCGGACTCGTCCAAGATCCGCCCGATCAATTTGCGGGGCCGCCACGTCGGCTCGAGTGGCCCCTTGCCGCTTCCGCCATCGGTGCAAGGTCAGCCGGTAATCTTCCAGGCCGGAGGCGGAGGCAACGGGCTGGAGGTAGCCGCCCGTCATGCCAGCGCCGTGCTTGGTTCGACCTATACCATTGACGACGCCCGCGCGCAGCGCTCGGCGCTCCGGGACGCTGCCCGGCGTGTCGGTCGCGATCCCGACGAGGTAAAGTTCTTTCCCGGCCTCATCACTACGATCGCTGGCGACCGACGCGCCGGCCTCGATCGCCGGACTGCGCTGAACGGGCGTCTGTTCCCGCAGCGCGTTGCATATCTTGGCCAGATGCTTGGCCTACGCCTCGACCCGGCACAGCTTGATAAACCATTATCTTCAGAGCAACTGGCGTTGGCGCGGCCATCGCCGGGCGATCCCCGCTCGCTGCACGCGCTGACGATCGCGCGCCAGGGCTGGTCGCTGAGCGATGTACTCGCCCATGGCGTGATCGACTATCATCCCGTGATCGCCGGGCCTGCCGTCGAGGCCGCCGATCATATGCAGCGATGGTTCGAAGCCGGTGCGGCCGACGGCTTCTGGATTTCTCCTGATGTCTATGACGACGGGATCGACGCCTTCGTCGATGGTGTCGTGCCGATCCTACAGGATCGCGGGCTGTTCCACCGGGACTATGAAGGGTCGACCCTGCGGGACCATCTCGGCGCGCCCGTACAGTATGGCATCGATCCGCGCCTTTCGAATTGAAGGCCGGCTCGTCCGGTCAGGCTAGCAGGTCGCAGCGCTCGATAATCAAGTCACCGCTTCGCGGGTACGATACGAACCACAGCGTCCGCTTCTAAGTCGAGAAGAATAAAATCATGAAGATAGGAATTTTGGGTGCGGGCAACATCGGAACGACACTTGCCCGCAAATTGGCCAAGTCCGGCCACGAGATCAAAGTCGCAAACTCACGCGGCCCCGAGACGATCGATCAGCAGATATTGACCTACGGTGCCCAGGCGGCAACCGCTCAGAACACCGTAAAGGACGTGAACGTCATTATACTCTCGATTCCTTTTGCAAGACACTCCACGGTCGGACCTCTCCTCGCGGGCGTTCCGGAGGAAACCGTCCTGATCGATACGGCAAACTATTATCCGGTGGCGCGAGACGGAAAGATCGACGCCATTGAGGCCGGCCAGGTGGAGAGCCTGTGGGTGGTCGACCAACTGGGCCGACCGATCGCCAAGGCGTGGAACGCCATAGGCGCACGCGCCTTCGCCGAACTGGGTATCTCGCCAGGCAGCCCGGACCGCATCGCGATTCCTGTAGCTGCCGATCGAACGGTGGATCGTGACGTGGCGATGCGCTTGGTCGACGAGACCGGATTTGACGCGTTCGACGCCGGCACCCTCGGGGATTCATGGCGTCAACAGCCGGGTTCACCGGCATATGGTACGAATCTCAAAAATGAGGAGATGGCGGCGGCGCTTGCTGCGGCCGAGAAAGAGCGTCTTCCGAAACGCCGGGACTTGGTGTCCGCGATTATTCTGGAACGCTTCGGCGCTGCGAAGATAAACAATTCCGATACTGATTTCCTCGTCGCGCTCAACCGTCTCATCTACATGTAGGTCGCTGAGCCAGCCGTCATGCAGGCGAGTGGGTGCCTATACGGAGACCCGCCCTGCAGCGAAAAATGGCATGATACGTCGAAGCTCAAAGCCTTCCTACCAATACTAGCCGTACACTTTGCCAGGGAATCGATATGTCGAGGAAACGCATCGGTCTTTATTTCGGCGGATTGACCTTGATGGCTGCTGCCGCAGTCCCGGTGCAAGCTGCCACGCCCAATGGGCGAGACAGCGACGCCGTCCGTTGCGCAGCGCTCAAGAGTGTCGATCTTGGGCCAGACATAAGCATTCTAAACGCGACTTTGGTTCAAACCCCATTCGAGATTACCGAACCCGATTATGGGAGCGGAGAGATGACACCGCCGCCGCCCACCACAAAGCCGTTTTGCCGGGTCGAGGTGCTTGCCAAGCCTGACCAATCCGAAATCCATTACGAGGCGTGGCTGCCGATACGGGCGAACTGGAACGGTCGCTTCTACGGAGTAGGTGCCGGGGGTTTCGGCGGCGCCATATCGCTCAGCGGCCTGTCGAAGGCGATGGATCAAGGCTATGCCGCGATGGCGACGGATTATGGCCACCGCTCCGCCCCCGCTTCGTTGATGTGGGCGGCTGGACAGCCACAGAAGCTTGCGGATTTCGGCTACCGGGCGGTTCATGTCTCGACTACCGGGGCCAAGCGGATCGCAACGTCTTTCTACGGCAAGCAGCCGAACTACTCCTACTGGAACGGATGTTCGCGCGGCGGCGCGATGGGCATGGTCAATGCCCAGCGTTGGTATGAGGATTATGACGGGATCGTCTCGGGCAACGCGGCCCGCGATTGGATCCGTGGGCTCACATCGGGATCCGCCTATATCCTGCGGCAGGTACGCGATTCGGCGGCGCGCATCCCGCAGACGAAAATTCCGTTCATTCACGCCGCGGTGATGCAACAGTGCGATGCAAGGGACGGTCTGAAGGATGGTCTTATCAGCCAGGCCGATCAGTGTCGTGTCGATACGAAAAAGCTTCTCTGTACGGACGCTGACCGGGACGACTGCCTGACCAAAGGGCAAGCGAATGCCCTCGACGAGATTTACACGGGTGTGCACAAAAAAAATGGCGACCGGCTCGCCGATCCCCTGATGCCGGGTGCCGAGAAGGAATTCATGTTCCTGGGGGCGGCGAGCTTTGCGCCAGGGGGGGCTTGGGGAACATCCGCAAATGCCGAATTCTGGTCGGGATTTGTCTACGAAGATCCGACCTTCGATCCCGGCAAGTCACTCGATCTGGAACAGGGCTACGACTATGCCATGAAGAAGCTGAGCTGGGCGCTCAGCTATCAGAATGCCGATCTCTCGCCGCTCAAACGTGCCGGGGGCAAGCTCATCATGTATATGGGTGAGGCTGATCCGCTGCTTTCGCCTGTCGCGGCGACTGAATATTATCAGGATGTCGTCAAGACCATGGGGCAGGCGTCGGCAGATGAGTTCGTGCGCTACTACGTCGTTCCGGGGGTAGGCCATTGCTCAGGCGGCCATGGCCCTGATGTGTTCAACATGCTCAAGCCGGTGCAGGACTGGGTGGAAAAGGGGATCGCGCCAACGGCGGTGATCGCATCAAAGTTCAACAAGGAAGGTCAGGCCGTTCGCACGCGTCCGCTCTGCCCCTTCCCGCAGGTGGCCCGCTACGACGGCAAGGGCAATGTCGATGCCGCGGCTAGCTTCTCCTGCCGCAGACCTGAATAGGGCCTGGCAGCGCCCGTTCGTGATCCTATGTCGCGCTCATTTGCGGGTGGAGACCGACAGCTTCTTTCGGGGGACAGCGGCGTTCGCTAAGAGCTGACGCCGTCCCTCCTGCGCGAATGGGACAATGGCGACGGGCGGTTCATACCCATCGAGACCGGCTTCACAAGGCGTTCCACTTGCCGCTGGTACTCTGAGTATGTGCTTGCCTTGTTTTTGGCTTCGATGTGCTCACCGAGAAAGCGATCGGCGAGTTCGGCAATTGTTAGAGCTGCTCGATCAGAACATTTGACCTTCGCAGGGTCTTTGCCCTTGGCCGCAAGGCCTAGGGCCTGAACCGAACCAAGATATTGCTGACGCTGCAGTTTTGTGATTCACGTTCGCCGTTTTCAGCATGGAGGCGCTGATGGCGGACCTGTTCTGGCTTTCGGATGAGCAGTGGACGGTGATCGGGGCGTTCATGCCGGTCAACCAACCCGGCCCCGAGCGCAAGGACGACCGGAAGCTCATTTCGGGCACCCTGCATGTGCTCACCTCGGGCTGCCGCTGGCGAGATTGCCCGGCGGAGTACGGTCCGCGCACCACGGTCTACAATCGCTTCAACCGGTGGTCCCGGCGTGGCTTCTGGCGGGCCATGCTGGCCGCCTTGGCCAAGGCGGGGTGGTCGGGCGAAGCGGCAGCCATCGACAGCACTTACGTCAAAGCACATCGCTTCGCCCACGGCGGTAAAGGGGAGGCAAAGCGCAGGCCATCGGCCCGTCGCGTGGTGGCCAGACGACCAAGATCCATGCCCTCACCGATGTGCTCGGCCGCCCCGGCGTCCTCCTGCTGACGTCCGGCAACGCCAGCGACGTCCGTACCGTCCCGGACGCGCTGGCCAAGGCCCCAGGCCGTATCCGTCGCCTGACCGCCGACAAGGGCTACGACGCCGACTGGCTGCGCGCCGATCTGCGGGAGAAGGGCATCACCCCCATCATTCCCGGTAAACGCAGCCGCAAACGGAAGATCCGCCACGACAAGCGACGCTCTCGCGAGCGCTGGCGCGTCGAGGCCACCTTCTGCCGCCTCAAAGACTTCCGTCGTCTCGCCACCCGCTACGACAAACTCGCCCGCAACTATGCCTCTGCCGTCGCGCTCACTGCTATCATCGCCTTCTGGTGCTGATTGAGTGCAGATCCTAGCTGCAAGCCATTGCGCCGGGCCCAGCCATCAACTCAGGCGCGACTCGTCGTTGCGCCGGCAGGTGCCGCGGCCATTGATCTGCGGCGCCGGGCGCCGCGGCGCAGGACGTAGAGGACCAGGCCGGTGACCGCGAAGAGCGGCATCGCCAGGGCCGCGGTAAAGAACAGGAAGGCGACGATGCCGCCGAAGAAACGCCCGCGATGCACCTCCAGCATGTTCTCGGCTATCTGTTGGCCCAAGGGCTTATCGGAGAATCGGGTCTGAGAGAGGCGGGCGCCGGTGACGGGATCGAACGTCGCTTCGTCGCGCGCCTTCGGCAGATCCGAGGGAGTGGCGAGGAAGCGGATGCGGATCGTCGCCAGTTCCGGCCCGGGAAGTGCGATGAGAGCCATGTGAGCGCCCGCCCCCTCCCCGGCGCTGAAGGTCGCCCAGGCCATATCCAGGGCCGACCCGGGGACCTGCGGGGGCGCGCCCGGACTGCGCGGCGCCCGTGCGGCTCGGGTTTCGCCGGTGAGCAGCCAAGTCGCGGCGTTTCTATAGCCGTCATAGGACCACCATAGCCCGGTCAGGGCGATGGCGGCGTAGAACGGAATGAGCCAGGTTCCGACAATGCTGTGCAGCGACCACCAGCGCGGCCGGCCGGGTCGCTTGAGGGAGGGCTTCAGCCAGATCCTCCAGGAATGGATCCTGGGCCATCGCAGGTAGAGCCCCGTGACCAGGAACACGAGCAGGGCGATGGTGCAGATGCCGGTGATGCTGCGGCCCCAGCCCTTCCCGTCCCCTGGCAGGAGCAGCCAGCGATGCAGCTTGCGGATCGTCGCGAAGGCGCCCTCCAGCCGCATCTCGCCGAGTTCGCGGCCGTCGACGGGGTCGAGATAGAGTGTCGGCGGCCGTGCGCCTAGCTTGGCGTCGTTGACGAACCGGATGCGCGGGCTTCGCTCCGGATCGCCCCAAAGGGTCAGGGAACTCACCGTGAGGCCTAGCCGCTGCGCCTCGATCCTCGCCTTGAGGGCGGCGGGCAAGAGGCGGGGCGCATCGCTCGCGGCGACGAAGGCGCGGTCGCCGTTCACCCACTCCGTCAGGGCTTCTTCATAGCTCAGCATCGCGCCGGTCACGCCAACGAGGGCGAGGACCAGTCCGGCCGTGAGGCCGAGCAGCCAATGCAGGCGGAACAGAACGGTGCGGATCGTCATGAGCGGGCGCCTACCAGAACAGCCGTGCGGTCACGATCGCGTGGAACGGATCGCCCACCGCTCGCGACCGGAGCCGGGCGGCGCTACGCGAGACGGATCGCCGCTCTGCCTGACCACGCTCAGTCACGAGCTACAAACGCGACCACGGGCCTGTCAATTGTCCATCGTCAAGTCAGAGCGAGTCGATGCTTGATTTAGAATGGTCTTATCGTGTCGAACCAGGCGAAGACGGTCATTCTCTGCAGCGTTTGTCGGCGATGGTCTGACATAATGAGTTATAATTCAATATTTTTGCGGAATCGACGGGGTGTTAAATCGGGGATGAACAGTATCTCGCAATCGTCGTCGATTTAATTTCGCATCCTGTGTCCGTGTTGCACACGTCCTTATCCGTCTTGCGTCTCTCCGAATATCGCTTCGAACGAGGCACGTAGCGCCATGTCCACTTCGGGCAGGGTGACGATCTGGCCGAGATCGACGAGGCTGGTCACGCCGTGGCCGCTGATGCCGCAGGGGACGATGCCGGTGAAATGCGACAGGTCGGGCTCCACATTGAGGCTGATGCCGTGGAAACTCACCCAGCGCCGCACGCGGATACCGATCGCTGCGATCTTGTCCTCCACCCCCTCCCCTTTCTCGGGCCGGCGCACCCAGACGCCGACGCGGTCCTCACGCCGTTCGCCGCGCACGTTGAAGGCGCCGAGGGTGGCGATGATCCAGGCTTCCAAGGCGGACACGTAGGCGCGCAGGTCCGGTCTGCGCCGGTTGAGGTCGAGCATCACATAGGCCACCCGCTGCCCCGGCCCGTGATAGGTGTATTGGCCACCCCGCCCGGTGGCGTGGACCGGGAACCGGTCGGGCTCGACAAGGTCCCCGATCCTTGCTGAGGTTCCGGCGGTGTAGAGCGGCGGGTGTTCGAGCAGCCAGACCATCTCAGCCGCCTCCCCGCTCGCGATCCGCCCGGCCTGTGCTTCCATTGCCGCCACCGCCTCATCGTAGGGGACAAGGGTGTCGCTGATCCGCCACAGGACCGGCTTCATGCCGGATCGCGGTCGAAAATCGGCCATTGAGGCGGAAAGCCGGGCGCTGCGGGGGGCATCGTTTACCAAGGCTTCACCATATCTCAGGAACACTCCGCCGAGCGAGGCCCGATACGGGCCGATGGAGTTCGTGGCGCGTGGCAGTTTTCGAAGACCTGAAGGTCGATCTCTCGGTGGTGCTCGGGCGCAGCCACATGCCGCTCCACATGCTGCTGCGCATGGGACGCGGCGCCGTGATCGAACTCGAATCCACGGAAACCGATATGGTCGAGATTCTCGCCAACGACCACCCGATCGCGCGCGGCCAGATCGTCGTGACGGGAAACCGGATTTCAGTGGAGATCACCGAACTGATCCGCAAGGCGGAAGTGGTCCGCACGCCCGGCGTGACCATCGGCGACGGGGCGGTCCAGATCCTTGATGGACCGGTGGATCTCATCTGAGACGCATGACGGCGCTTGTCGTAGCAGATTCGATCTGTTATCCGCTGCGCCGCGCCACACGAAACGCCCCGCACCGCCCTCCGGCGGAGAGCGTGGCGGAGCGGGTGGTACCGATGCGGCCATGGCGGAATTGGTAGACGCGCTAGCTTGAGGTGCTAGTCCTGCAAGGGGTGGAGGTTCGAGTCCTCTTGGCCGCACCAACTCTTTTGAGTTGATGTACCCCGAAGCGTCTGATCCCCGATGAAGGCTCAAGTGCCTCCGGGATCGTCTTATCGAAATCGTTCTGAATATCGCTGCGCTGCCTCGATCCCGGCTAGGGGCCGATGATGGTGGTCGCGCTTCGCGCGAGGCTACTGGCGGTCTGACGCGCATGGCGCCAGGCCGCGACTCACGCGAGGCTACGCGGTTGCGCCTCAAAAGGCTGCCTTAGCCACCGGCCCACATCGTCGAGGCCATTCACGAACCACGCATCATGGCGCCGTCTGCGTCGGATAGGTGAAGGCCGGTGCTGCCTCCAGCTCCGCCTTCGTGCGGCGGATCTCTGCCTCGACCGGCTCTCCGATCTGAACCGTCGCCCGGTCCTTCGTGGCATCGGTCGTGACGGCGGCGCCGGCTGGGCCGGTGGCCTGATTGGTGTCGCCGGTGGTCTCCGCGTTGAGGACGGCGTTGCCGGACTTTGCGCCGGGCATGGTCTCCGGCGTCACCTCGGCCGCCCGGGCCTCGGATGGCGCGTCCTTCGGCTTGACGATGGAGGGGTCGGGGGCCTGCCCCGCCTTCGCGTGGGTGTTCCAAACCAATTGGTCGAAGGGCACCGCCACCTTCTTGCCACCGACCCCGAGGAAGCCGCCGACATCGATCACCACGGCCTGAATGCGGCCGCTGCCGTCCACCATCACGTCCTCGATCGTGCCGACCTTGACGTGATCCTGGCCGACCACGCGCAGGCCGATGATCCTGGACACCTTGACGCTACCCAGCGGAGCCTGCGTGAGGAAGGCAGGCTTGGCCGCCTGCCCCTCCTGCGCGAGTGCCGGCGCCGCAGAGACGGCGAGGATGAGCGCAAGGGTGCGGGCCATTGTCGGCATGTGAGTTCTTCCATGCGATCTAGAGCGATCTACCGGGGCTCAACACGCGCGGACGGATACTGGTTCATCCCGCTGCGGCCCTGCACCCAACGATGGCGTCCTCGCCTTTGCCGGCAGAAATGCGGTCGTTCTCGCTCGGCTAATAGCCGACCCGTCGAGCGGGCTTTGGAGGCGGTGCGTCCTCCAGCCTCTCTCGAGGTACCCGGAACGAGACGGCACGAGTCCGAGTGGGATCGCACCCTCCACCGCGTCAGTTGCTCCGTGTCGACTGTTGTTCGGTCTCCGTCGCCTTCGCCATGGCCACGCCGATCTCGAAGAGCAGAAGGTCGATCAATTGGCGCATCACCGATGTGCCCGAAGCCTCGATGATGTCCCGTGCCGCGATGCAATGTTCTGCCAACGAGTCGAGACTTTCGTCTCTCTCGATCACCGATGCGTACATGATGTCAGCCCTTGTTCTTCTCTTGTCGAAGAGCCCCCTCTTCGAAATGGTCTGGATGGTTCGGCGAGCGGCCTTCGCTCAGGCGGCGAGGTAGGCGTAGGAAGCCGGCGCGAGCACCGAATCCGGATTGCCGCTGACGTTGCGCAGGCGCGCCAGGGTGCGCTCGTCGAATTCCGCGGTCGCCGCGATGATGTCCTCGCCGCTGATCGCGTGGGGCAGGCCGAGCGGGCGGGCGCGGAAATGCAGCTGCACCACATGCAGCAGGTAAAGCGTCGGCATCTGCAGCATGAGCCGGTTCACGCCGTGATGCATCCCCCATTCGACGATGCCGGTGAGAAGCGCGAGGGAAACCGGGTTGACCGCCTTGCCCCGCGCCCGGTGCGAGCGTGCCACCGCCTGCCGCGTCCATTCCCAGCAATCGCTGCCGCGCGGTAGCTCGCCTTCGCACAGTTGGGGCATGATGTCCGACAGCAGGTGCGGGCGTGTCGTCGGGAGAAGCCGGCTATAGCCGATGACTCTGCCATCCTCGATCGCCAGAAAATGGATGGCATGCGGCGTATCGAACTGGTCGATCTCGCGACGATCCGGCTTGGCGAGGTCCGTCCAGCCCTTCTCGGTCACGAAGATGTCGTGGCGCAGGCGCCAAGCCTGTTCCATCTCGTCGCGATACAGGGTCTCGTTGGCGGGGGTAACGATGTGGATCATGCCAGCCTCTCCATCTTCGGAGCATGTCTGGCAGTGCAGGGAGACGCTGCGTACTACGGGAAACCGTAGGGTCGATGGCAAGATGCTCCACGCCAGGGTGCTGGCGGAGCGTATTCGTCTCCTCGCGCCGTCGTTTCCCGGGGCCGGCTTCGTGACGAGGGCTGACAATCCCTTCGGACCGTGGCGATTTCCGCATTGACCCCGAAGCGTTCTTGCAGACACTCGCCCCCGCCGAACACGCTCGATCCTGGCGGTGGGCCGCTTCGGGACAGCCCCGGGCGGCCATCTGGCATGCCATTCGCGAAAGCCCATCGATGGAATTCTTCGCCCAGCAATTCATCAACGGCCTGACCCTCGGGTCGATCTACGGCCTGATCGCCATCGGCTACACGATGGTCTTCGGCATCATCGGCATGGTGAATTTCGCCCACGGCGACGTCTTCATGGTCTCGGCCTTCATCGCGCTCATCGCGTTCCTCATCCTCACCACCTGGCTCGGCCTCTCGTCCGTGGCGCTGGTCTTCCTCATCGTCCTCGTCATCGCCATGGCGCTGACCGCCCTGTGGGGATGGGCGATCGAACGGGTGGCCTACCGGCCCCTGCGCGGCTCGTTCCGCCTCGCACCGCTGATCTCGGCGATCGGCGTGTCGATCTTCCTGTCGAATTTCGTCCAGGTGGTGCAGGGCGCCCGCAACAAGCCGGTGCCGCCCCTCGTGCGCGACGTGGTCGTGCTCTACCAGAACGAGCAGTACACGGTGACCCTGTCCTACAAGCAGGCGATCATCATGATCACCACGGCCGTGCTTCTCGCGGGCTTCTGGTACCTCGTACAGAAGACGCCCTTCGGCCGCGCCCAGCGCGCCGTGGAGCAGGACCGGCGCATGGCGGCGCTGCTTGGCATCAATGTCGACCGCACCATCTCCCTGACCTTCGTCCTCGGCGCCGCGCTGGCCGCCGTCGCGGGCACGCTCTACCTGCTCTATTACGGCGTGGTCTCGTTCTCGGACGGGTTCGTGCCCGGCGTGAAAGCCTTCACCGCCGCTGTGCTCGGCGGCATCGGCTCGCTTCCCGGCGCCGTGATAGGCGGGATCATCATCGGGCTGATCGAGACCTTCTGGTCGGCCTATTTCTCCATCGAGTACAAGGATGTGGCCGCTTTCTTGATCCTCATCGTCGTGCTCATCTTCAAGCCTTCGGGCATCCTCGGCCGGCCCGAAGTGGAGAAGGTCTGACGTGGCATCCGGTTCGACCACCCCCATCGCCGCGACCGCCCGCGCCGAGGCCTCTCTCCTGCCCGGCCTGATCAAGGATGCCGGGCTGTTCGCCCTGGTGACGCTGGGCCTGTGCGTGCCCATCGTCAGCTACCGCACCGATCTCGGCCAGGGCATCGGCCTCGTCATCACCAGCCGCTGGGGCACCGTCTTCGCCCTCTGCGCCGCCATCTTCGTCCTGCGCCTCGTGCAGCAGCTCTACCTCACCGGGCGGGCGCGGCGGCGGGCCGCCCGTGCGCCGGTGGTGGAAGGGGCGAGCCGCCTCGCCGCGATCCTCGCGCCCATCACCCTCGTGGTCGCCCTCACCCTGCCGCTCCTCGCCGCCCTCCTCACCGGATCCCTCGGCGAGGGCCGCTACTGGATCGATCTCGGCATCCTGATCCTGACCTATGTCATGCTCGGATGGGGGCTCAACATCGTGGTCGGCCTCGCGGGCCTGCTCGATCTCGGCTACGTCGCCTTCTACGCGGTGGGGGCCTATTCCTACGCCCTGCTTTCCACCGTGTTCGGCCTGTCCTTCTGGATCTGCCTGCCGCTCGCTGGCTTGTTCGCCGCCGCCTTCGGCGTACTGCTGGGCTTTCCCGTCCTCAGGCTCCGGGGCGATTACCTCGCCATCGTGACCCTGGCCTTCGGCGAGATCATCCGCCTCGTCCTCATCAACTGGACCGACTTTTCGGGGGGCGCGGCCGGCATTTCCTCGATCCCGCGCGTCAGCTTCTTCGGCCTGCCCTTCACGGCGGGGGAGAACGGGTTCGCCGCCACGTTCGGGCTCAGCTTCAACGCCATGCACCGGCTGGTCTTCCTGTATTACCTGATCCTCGTCCTGGCGCTCGTCACCAACCTCGTGACCCTGCGCATGCGACGCCTGCCCCTCGGGCGGGCCTGGGAAGCGCTACGCGAGGACGAGATCGCCTGCCGCTCGCTCGGCATCGACACCACCATCACCAAGCTCACCGCCTTCGCCCTGGGGGCGATGTTCGCGGGCTTCGCCGGATCGTTCTTCGCCGTGCGGCAGGCCTTCGTCTCGCCGGAGAGCTTCAACTTCCTGGAGAGCGCCATCATCCTGGCCATCGTCGTGCTTGGCGGCATGGGCAGCCAGATCGGCGTCGCCATCGCCGCCATCGTCATGATCGGCGGCCCCGAACTCCTGCGCAATCTCGGCTTCCTCAAGGCCGTGTTCGGCGAAGGGTTCGACCCCAACGAGTACCGCCTTCTGCTGTTCGGCCTCGCCATGGTGGCGATGATGGTGTTCCGCCCACGCGGTCTCATCTCCGAGCGAACGCCCTCCGTCACCATCGCGGAGCGCGGCCGATGACCCTCGCCACAGGCATCAACCGGCTGGCCATTGTGCAGGACGAGCCCCCCGCCGCGATTCCCGGTGGCCCCGCCGATCCGGTGCTGATCGTCGACCACCTGACCATGCGGTTCGGCGGCCTCACCGCCGTCAACGACCTCTCGTTCAAGGTCGGGCGTGGCGACATCACGGCCCTGATCGGCCCCAACGGCGCGGGCAAGACCACGGTCTTCAACTGCATCACGGGCTTCTACAAGCCGAGCGAGGGCATGATCCGCCTAGTGCAGAAGGGCGGGGAGACCTACCTCCTCGAGCGCCTGCCCGGCCATGACGTGAACCGGCTCGCCCGCGTCGCCCGCACCTTCCAGAACATCCGCCTGTTCCCGCGCATGACCGTGCTGGAGAACCTGCTGGTGGCCATGCACAAGCCGCTGATGCGCGCCTCGGGTTTCTCGATCCTCGGCATTCTCGGCCTGCCGGCCTATCGCAGTGCAGAGAAGGCGGGAATCGAGAAGGCCGCCGCCTGGCTCGACCGGATCGGCCTCACGGCGCGGGCCGACGATGCCGCCGGCGACCTGCCCTACGGCGACCAGCGCCGCCTGGAGATCGCCAGGGCCATGTGCACCGATCCGGTGCTGCTCTGCCTCGACGAGCCCGCCGCCGGCCTCAACCCGCGCGAATCCTCTGAGCTGAACACTCTGCTGCGGCTGATCCGGGACGAGTACGACACCTCCGTCCTCCTCATCGAACACGACATGTCGGTGGTGATGCAGATCTCCGACCGGATCGTCGTGCTCGATTACGGCACCAAGATCGCCGACGGCACGCCCGACGACATCCGCACCGATACCCGCGTCATCGCCGCCTATCTCGGCGTCGACGACGAGGAGGTGGCGGCGGTGGAGGCCGAGGTCGGCCTGACGGGAACGCAAGCATGAGTGTCGCCGGCATCAACGTCCTCGTGGAGGAGACCCGCGCGCTTCAGGCGCCGCTCCTCGATGTGCGCGGCGTCTCTGCCTATTATGGCAGCATCCAGGCCCTGAAGGGCGTCGATCTGCACGTGAACGAGGGCGAGATCGTCGCCCTGATCGGCGCCAACGGGGCCGGCAAGTCGACCCTGATGATGACGATCTTCGGCCAGCCGCAGGCACGGACCGGCAGCATCACCTATGCGGGCCGCGACATCACCCGCATGGCGACCCACGAGATCGCGCGCCTCAACATCGCCCAGTCGCCGGAGGGGCGGCGCATCTTCTCCCGCATGAGCGTGCGCGAGAACCTGCAGATGGGCGCGGCCCTGCATGGCGGGCGCTATTTCGCCGAGGATCTCGAGCGCATGTGCGTCCTGTTCCCGCGCCTGAAGGAGCGGCTCGACCAGCGCGGCGGCACCATGTCCGGCGGTGAGCAGCAGATGCTCGCCATCGCCCGCGCCCTGATGAGCCGCCCGAAGCTCCTGATGCTCGACGAGCCGTCGCTCGGCCTCGCCCCGCTCATCGTCAAGCAGATCTTCTCGGCCGTTCGCGAGCTCAACGAGCGCGAGGGGCTCACCGTCTTCATCGTCGAGCAGAACGCCTATCACGCCCTCAAGCTGGCCCATCGCGGCTACGTCATGGTGACGGGCGCGGTGACGATGAGCGGCACGGGCCGCGAGCTCCTCGACAACCCGCAGGTGAAGGCAGCCTATCTCGAAGGGGGCCAGCATTGAGCGGGTTGGCAGGCGTGGAACGGGAATCCCACCCGCGCCCTCATCCTGAGGTGCCCGCGCCAGCGGGCCTCGAAGGAGGCCTCCATCGAGCAACGAGGCATCTGGAGGGCTCCTTCGAGGCCTCCGCTTCGCTGCGGCACCTCAGGATGAGGCCGGCGGACGGGATCATCGGTTGGCGCCGACCGGTCGCGCGCTTCTCGTTAGGCAAGGCATCATGACCGAGACCCTGTCCCTCGACACGCCCAATCTCGGCATCTTCCTCCTCGTCACGCTGGCGATGGGAGGGGGCGCTGCCTGGATGGCGGGCAGCAGCTTCGCCAGGGCATGGCGTCCGTTCTGGCAGTGCGTGCTGGCAGGGCTCGCCATCGCTGCGGTCTCGCGCTTCCTGCATTACGCCCTGTTCTCGGGTACGCTGCTCTCGCCGGCCGGCTACGCCCTCGACGCGGTGGTGATCCTCGCCATCGGCGCGCTCGGCTACCGGGTCACCCGCACCCGGCAGATGACCACCCAGTATCGCTGGCTCTACGAGCGCACCGGCCCGCTATCCTGGCGGGACCGGCAAGGGACGTGAGCCCGACACATCTTCGTGCAACCATGCGCCAAGCGGGACACGTTCAATCCGCCGCGCTGATCGAGGGGAAATGACCATGAAGACACTGATGGCGATGAGCGTGGCGCTGGGTGCGCTGATGCTGGCGGGTGCCGCGCAGGCCGAGATCAAGATCGGCGTGGTCGTCCCGGTCACCGGCCCCAACGCGGCCTTCGGCGCGCAGATCAAGACCGGCGCGACCCAGGCGATCGCCGATATCAACAAGGCCGGCGGCGTCAACGGCGAGAAGCTCGTCATGACCGTGGGCGATGACGCCTCCGATCCCAAGCAGGGCGTGTCGGTGGCCAACAAGTTCGCTTCCGAGGGCGTGAAGGCCGTGGTCGGCGCGTTCAATTCCGGCGTCTCGATCCCGGTCTCCGACGTGCTGCAGGAAGCCGGCATCATCGAGATCAGCCCCGCCTCGACGGCGATCAAGTATACCGAGCGCGGCAACTGGAACACGTTCCGCACCTGCGGTCGCGACGACCAGCAGGGCGCGGTGGCGGGCGCCTACCTCGCCGACAAGTTCAAGGGCAAGAAGATCGCCTTCGTCCATGACAAGACCCCCTACGGACGCGGGCTGGCCGACGAGACCCTGAAGGCGCTCAAGGCCAAGGGCGGCACCAACGTTATCTTCGAGGGCATCAACCCCGGCGAGAAGGACTTCTCCTCCCTCGTCTCGAAGCTGAAGCAGGCCGGTATCGACGTGGTCTATTTCGGCGGTCTCTACACCGAGGCCGGGCTCCTGATCCGCCAGATGCGTGACCAGGGCCTCGCCGCCCCGCTCATGGGTGGCGACGGCATCGCCGACCGGGAATTCTCTCAGGTCGGCGGTCCCGGTTCGGACGGCACCCTGATGACCTTCTCGCCCGACGCCCGCAAGAACCCGAAGGCCAAGGCCACCATCGACTCCTTCAAGGCCATGAACTTCGATCCCGAGGGCTACACGCTCTATTCCTACGCCGCCGTGCAGATCCTGAAACAGGCGATGGAGGCGACGAAGTCGAGCGACGGGCAGAAGATCGCCACCTACATGCAGCAGGGCAAGCCGTTCGACACCGTGATCGGCGACATCTCCTACGACAAGAAGGGCGACATCACCCGGCCCGACTACGTCATGTACATGTGGAAGAAGGGCGCCGACGGCGCCATCAACTACGCCGGCAACGAGGTCCCGTAGAACTACGCTTACCCCTCTCCCCGCCGGGCGGGGAGAGGACTTCGTCCTCCCCTTGTCGGGAGGCGAAGTGAGCCCGTCAGGGCGAGGGTGAGGGGGTGACTCCGGGTATGGCTCCTCCAGCCAAGCCCCCTCACCGTCGGCTGCCGCCTCGCCGCGCTGACGACAGGGGCGTCGCTTCCATCTCCCCGCGTGCGGGGAGATGGAGTGCGCGCCGGCCTTTCGGAACAGAACCCGTAGGGCATAGTCTTCCGCCTCTCCCCGCATGCGGGGAAAGGCAGTGCTCACCGAGACTGCCTCAAGGCGTCGGGCTTTCCCCGTGCTGGCCGTCGAGCGCCACGTCGGCGCTGGGCACGCTCTCGTTCACGGCCTGCGCCCGGCGGATGTCCGGTGAGGTCGCTTCCGCGAGGAGGTCGGCCAGAGCCGTGTCGAGGGCGGCGGTGCGGGTCTGCTGGCTGCCCAGCCGGCGGATCGAGACGGTGCGCTCCTCGCCTTCCTTGCGGCCGACCACGAGCATGACCGGCACCTTGGCCAGGGAATGCTCGCGGACCTTGTAGTTGATCTTCTCGTTGCGCAGGTCCGACTCGACCCGGAGCCCGGCGCGGTTGAGCGCGGCCACCACCTCGCGGGCGTAGCCGTCGGCATCTTGCGTGATCGTCGCCACCACCACCTGAACCGGCGCGAGCCAGAGCGGGAAATGGCCGGCGAAATGCTCGATCAGGATGCCGGTGAAACGCTCCAGCGAGCCGCAGATCGCCCGGTGCACCATGACCGGCGCCTTCTTCTGGCTGTCGGCATCGACGTAGAACGCCCCGAAGCGCTCCGGCAGGTTGAAATCCACCTGGGTCGTGCCGCATTGCCAATCGCGGCCGATGGCGTCGCGGAGCACGTATTCGAATTTCGGCCCGTAGAAGGCGCCCTCGCCCGGGCTGATCTCGGTCTTGATCCGGCCGCCCGACTGCTCCTCGATCTGCGCCAGGACGCGGGTCATCACCTCCTCGGCATGGTCCCACAGGGAATCCGAACCGACCCGCTTCTCGGGCCGGGTCGAGAGCTTCACCACGATGTCGCCGAAGCCGAAATCGCTATAGGTCGAGAGGATCAGGTCGTTGATCTTGAGGCATTCGTCGGCGAGCTGGTCCTCGGTGCAGAAGACGTGGGCATCGTCCTGGGTGAACCCGCGCACGCGCATCAGCCCGTGCATGGCGCCCGAGGCCTCGTAGCGGTGGACGATGCCGAACTCGGCCATGCGCAGGGGCAGGTCGCGGTAGGATTTCAGGCCGTGCTTGAAGATCATCACATGGCCGGGGCAGTTCATGGGTTTGAGCGCGAACCAGCGCTTGTCTTCGGCCTCGTCGCCCGCACTTTGCGCGGCGAACATGTTCTCGCGGTACCAGTCCCAGTGGCCGGAGGTCTCCCAGAGCGACTTGTCGAGGATCTGCGGCGCGTTCACCTCGGCGTAATCGCCCTTCAGGCGCCGGCGCATATAGGCGATGAGCTCCTGGAAGATGGTCCAGCCCTTGGCGTGCCAGAACACGACGCCCGGCCCCTCCTCCTGGAAGTGGAACAGGTCCATCTCGCGGCCCAGGCGCCGGTGGTCGCGGCGCTCGGCCTCCTCGAGCCGGTGGAGATAGGCGTCGAGGTCTTCCTTCGTGGCCCAGGCGGTGCCGTAGATGCGGGTCAGCATCGGGTTGTTGGAATCGCCGCGCCAATAGGCGCCTGCCACCTTCATCAGCTTGAAGGCGGTGCCGACCTTGCCCGTTGAGGTCATGTGCGGGCCGCGGCAGAGGTCGAACCACTCCCCCTGGCGATAGATGTTCAGGTCCTCGCCGGGTGGGATCGCGTCGACGAGCTCGACCTTGTACCGTTCGGCTTTCGACTCGAACAGCGCCCGCACGTCGTCGCGCTTCCACACCTCCTTGGTGAAGGGGGCGTCGCGGGCGATGAGCTCGCGCATCTTCGCCTCGATCTTGGGGAAGTCCTCGGGGGTGAACGGCTGGTCGCGGGCGAAATCGTAGTAGAACCCATTCTCGATCACCGGGCCGATGGTGACCTGGGTCTCCGGCCACAGGGATTGCACGGCCTCCGCCAGGACGTGGGCGCAATCGTGCCGGATCAGTTCCAGGCTGCGCGGGTCGGCGCGGTCGAGGAACTCGATGCGCACGTCCGAATCGATCAGGTCGTCGAGATCGCGGACGCGCCCGTCGAGGGCCATCGCCACGGTGCGCTTGGCGAGGCTCTTGGCGATGCCCTCGACCACGGTACGGCCGGTCACCGCGGCGTCGTAGCTGCGGGTGTTGCCGTCTGGGAATGTCAGGATGGGCATCGGATCGGGTCTCCTTGCGCTCACTCCTGCGAACGAGGCAGGTAAGCAGCTGGTGTTCGGATGGCGCGCGCTCGGCGCGAGGGGCGCGGTTTAGACCGTTTCGCAGGAGGAAGAAATCCGCGCGGGCCATCGACCGGCCTTTTACGGGCTCTCGCGGACGTGAACGCACTTCCGAGACGATCCGGGTCGGTTGATACAAGCTGCGATTGACAAGCTTCCGGCCCCATCCGCCCATTCACGCATCACGGAACCGGGATGGCCGGCAGCGGGCGGATGCTCGTGCCGGTTCGCCGAGAAGGTCCGATCAAGCAGGCCGGCCCGAAAGGCGACCGGCCGAAGGGAGAGTATCGATGGCGAATCCAGCTTCCGCCGCTGCCGCCGAGCCCGTCCCGGCGGCGGAGACGCCCGCGCGCCGGTTCTGGCCGCAGGGCTGGTGGCGGATCGTCGATATCAAGATCGGCATCATTCCCCTTCCGGTCTATCTCATCCTCGTCGCCCTCCTCGCCGTCCTGACCTCGGAGGGCGAGATCAAGCCCGATGCGCCGACGATGATCGCGGTGCTGGCGCTCGGCGGCTTCACCTGCGCCGAGATCGGCAAGCGGCTGCCGGTCCTCAAGAATATCGGGGCGGGCGCGATCTTCGCGACCTTCATCCCCTCGGCCCTGGTCTATTACATGCTGATCCCGACGCCGCTGGTGAAGGCGATTACGGATTTCACCAAGTTCACCAACTTCCTCTACCTGTATATCGCCACGATCATCGTCGGCAGCATCCTAGGCATGGACCGGGAGGTGCTGATCAAGGGCTTCCTGAAGATCTTCGTACCCCTGGCGGCCGGCTCCGTGGCGGCGGCCTGCGTGGGCACGCTGGTCGGCACCCTGCTGGGCCTCGGCGCCTACCACACCTTCTTCTTCATCGTCGTCCCGATCATGGCCGGCGGCGTCGGCGAGGGGGCGATCCCGCTCTCCATCGGCTACGCGGCCATCCTCGGCCAGGGCCAGGGCGACGTGTTCGCTCAGGTGCTGCCCCCCGTCATGCTCGGCAGCCTGACAGCGATCGTGCTGGCCGGCACCCTCAATGCCGTGGGCAAGCGGCTGCCGCATCTCACCGGCGAGGGCCGCCTGCAGCCGGACCGGGACAACGACGTCACCGCCGCCAAGGTCGAGGACGCAGCCGTGGACGCGGCGACGGTGGGCGCGGCCGTGCTCACCGCCGTGACGCTCTACCTCCTCGGCGTGATGATGCACCACCTCACCGGGCTCCCCGCCCCCGTGGCGATGCTGTTCCTCGCGGTGCTCGCCAAGCTCGCCAGCGCCGTCTCCCCGCGCCTCCAGGCCGGCGGCTTCGTCGCCTACAAGTTCGTCCAGATCAGCATGACCTATCCGCTGCTCTTCGCCATCGGCGTGTCGATGACCCCCTGGGACAAGCTGGTGGCGGCGTTCACGCTGGCGAACCTCGTCACCATCGTCTCGACCGTGGTGACGCTGATGGGCACCGGTTTCCTGGTGGGGCGCCGCCTCGGCATGTACCCGATCGAGACCGCCATCGTGAATGCCTGCCATAGCGGCCAGGGCGGCACCGGGGACGTGGCGATCCTCACCGCCGCCAACCGCATGGCGTTGATGCCTTTCGCCCAGATCGCCACCCGCATCGGCGGCGCGCTGACGGTGACGGGGACGCTGGTGGTGATGCGATGGCTCAGCGGGGGCTGAGGGGAGCGGCCACGACGACCTCCGTCCTCACCGAATTCGCGACGAAGCATTCCTCATGCGCGGCCTCGTGGAGGGCCGCGAGTCGTTCGGCATCCGGGGCGGCGCCGGCCCAGTCGATCTCCGGGCGGAGCGTGACCCGCGTCACCGCGCGACGTCCGGGCCTCGTCTCCTCCAGCATGCCCTCGGCATGGTCCCGATAGGCGGTGACGCCAAACCCGGCGAGGCGCGCGAGGTGGAGGAAGGTCAGCATGTGGCAGCTCGACAGCGCCGCGACCAGCATCTCCTCCGGGTCGACGGCCTCGCGAGCGGCCCATTTCCCGACCACGTGCTCCGATGCGGTGCCGGCGAGCGTCACGCCGCCATCGAACCTGATTGTGTGCCCCCGGCCGTAGCGCCCGGCGGCGAAATCCTCCCCGGGCTTCAAGGCCCAGGCGACATCCGCGATATGGGTCGACATGCGGTGTTTCTTCCGTTGCATCGCCGGTGGTGGGGCAACGCTACCTTCCTCCGTCATCGCCTTCCACCGCTTCGCACGCAAACGGCGATAGCGGCGCGTTCACTCCGCGCCAGCGCCCATAGGTCCAGGGAGCGTACCAGGCCGATCGCGGCGGCAGGACGTCCGGCACGAGGTCGATCCCGTGGGTGCCGAACGGGCCGCAGCGGCAGATGCGCGAGAACCCGACCCAGCCGCCCGGCCAGAAGCCGTGCCGGCGGATCGCCTCGTCGGTGTAGTCCGAACAGGACGGCCAGTGTCGGCATTGCCGGCCGATCAGGCCCGACAGGGTGAGCTGGTAGCCCCGGATCGCCCAATGGGCCGCGCGGCGGACCATGGCTCTATTCGGCGGCCTGAGCCTTGGCGGCGACCTGATCGAGGGCATTCACCACGGCGTCGAAGGTGAGGAGGGTCGAGGCGTGACGCGCCTTGAAGTCCCGCACCGGCTCGAGCACGGCGAGGTCGGCCCACTCGCCCTGCGGTGCCGGCCCGTTCTCCTTGAGCATGCGCCGAACCGTGTCGCGCAAGCTCCGAAGCTCGTCCGCCTTGGCGCCGACCACGTGGCGGGCCATGAGGGAGGACGAGGCCTGGCCAAGGGCGCAGGCCTTCACCTCATGGGCGAAGTCCGTCACCGTGCCGTCCTTCACCGAGAGATCGACGGTGACGGTGGAGCCGCAGAGCTTCGAATGGGCGGTGGCGCTGGCATCCGGCGCGTCGAGCCGGCCGAGACGGGGGATGTCGGCGGCGAGTTCGAGAATGCGGCGGTTGTAGATATCGTCGAGCATAGGGGAGGTCCCGTCGGGGCGCCGGCAGCGAGCCGGCTTCCGATCACGATGGTCTGATCCGCATTCCCCGCATTGCGCGGCGGCGCGATAACGACGATATAGGCGCCAGCGTACCGTTTCGCGAGGAGGCGGTTCGTCGACCAGGGTCGCGCCCACGGCCAAGGAAATTCTCATCGTTCGGGCGCCGGCCTGCGGCAACGCGGCTGAAAACGCGACCGAGATGGTTCGACGATGTACGCAAAACCAGATAGTTCGACGATGAACGCCCGCGTCGCGCGGGCGGGAGATGCCATGGATGCCGCGCTCAAATCCCTTTCCTACCGGCTGACCGAGACGGATCATCAGGGAATGGACCCGACTGCCAAGGCTGTGCCCGCGCCCCTGAACGGGATGCGCAACGACAATTCCCGCCCCGTGGAGGCCCCCGCCGAGGTCGCCCCCCTGCCGGCTTCGGCCAAGCGCGTGCCCGATGCCGTGGCCACCGGCCGTCCGAGCCGGGAGGAGGCCGAGGCCGCCGTGCGCACCCTGCTGCGCTGGGCCGGCGACGACCCGAATCGCGAGGGCCTCAAAGATACGCCCGCCCGTGTGGCGAAGGCCTATGGCCAGCTCTTCGGCGGCTACGAGCAAGATGCCGATGCCCTGCTCGAGCGCGTCTTCGAGGAGGTCGAGGGCTATTCCGACATCGTGCTCGTGCGCGACATTCCGTTCTACTCCCATTGCGAGCACCACATGGTGCCGTTCATGGGCCTCGCCCATATCGCCTATTACCCGACCAAGGGCGTGGTCGGCCTGTCGAAGCTCGCCCGCGTGGTCGACACCTTCGCCCGCCGCCTGCAGACGCAGGAGACCATGACGGCCCAGATCGCCGACGTGATCGAGAGCATCCTGAAGCCGCGCGGCATCGCCGTGATGGTGGAGGCCGAGCATCTCTGCATGGCCATGCGCGGCGTGCAGAAGGCCGGTGTCTCCACCCTGACCACGCAGTTCCGCGGCGTGTTCAAGGACGATGCCAACGAGCAGGTCCGGTTCCTGACCCTCGTCCGCAACAACAAGAACTGACGCGGGCATTCCACGCGATGACGGTGAGCCAAGCTTCCGCCGCGCCCGGTGGGTTCTCCCCGCCCGGTTCGCGCAAGGATGTGGAGGAAGGCGAAACGCTGACCCCGCGCTTCGACGCGAACGGTCTGGTCGCCTGCATCGCCGTCGACGCCCATGACGGCCGGGTCCTGATGCTCGCCCACATGAACGCCGAATCCCTTCGGCGCACCCTTGAGACCGGCGAGGCCTGGTACTGGTCGCGCTCGCGGAGCGAGCTCTGGCACAAGGGCGCCACGAGCGGACAGGTCCAGCGCGTCGTTGAGATGCGGGTGGATTGCGACCAGGACGCGCTCCTGATCTCGGTGGAAGTCGGGGGCGACGGCGGTTGTTGCCATACCGGGCGACGCTCCTGCTTCTACCGCGCCGTCTCCCTCGATCCGGTATCCGGCGAGGCCCTGCTCGGACCCGCCGGGCCGTGACCTGGGATGGGCTGTCCTTTCGCGGGGTCGCCCTCTACCGCCAGGGCATGCTGTCCCACCTGTCGCAGAAGCCGGTCTTTCCGCGGGGCAATGTCGAGCCCGTGGCCGAACAGCCGCCGCCACGACCGCGGATCGGTCTGGCTCTGGGCGGCGGTTCCGCGCGAGGCTGGGCGCATATCGGCGTCATCGAGGTGCTCGAAGAGGCTGGCATCCACCCCGACATGGTGGCTGGCTGCTCCATCGGTGCCGTCGTCGGCGGCTGCTACGCCGCCGGCAAGCTCGATCTGCTCAAGGATTTCGCCCTGTCGCTGACGAGGCGGCGGGTCATGGGGCTCCTCGACCTGCGCCTGGGGTCCGGCCTCATTGCCGGCGAGCGGTTGAAGCGCCGCCTCGAAGGCGATCTCGGCACGCGGCGGGTGGAGAACCTGCCGATCCGCTTCGCCAGCGTCGCGACGGATCTCGGCTCGGGCGACGAGGTCTGGCTGACGCGTGGCTCCCTGGTGGAGGCGATCCGGGCCTCCTACGCCCTCCCCGGCCTGTTTCCCCCGGTGCGTCTCGACGGCCGCCTGATGATGGACGGAACGCTGGTGAATCCGGTGCCGGTCAAGCTCGCGCGCGGGCTCGGGGCCGAGCTGGTGATCTGCGTGAACCTCAACGGCGATCCACGGGCCGAGCCCGGCCTGGTGATCGGGCCTGACGGCGACGGGGCCGCCTCATCGGCCCTGCCCCTCACCACGTCGCGCCGGGGATGGAACCTGCTGAACCGCATGCGCGGCACCGGTCGGCGCGGGCCGGCGCCACGCCCTGCCCCGCCCCGCGAGCCCGGCCCTCCCGGCATGGGGCGGGTGATGTTCGACGCGTTCAACATCACCCAGGACAGGATCTCGCGGGCGAGACTGGAGCGGGACCCGCCGGATCTCATGCTGTCCCCGCGTCTCGCGGAAATGGGGTTGTTCGAGTTCCACCGCGCCGAAGAAGCGATCCTCCTCGGGCGGGAAGCGGCCAAGGCCGCTCTGCCGCGCATCAGGGAGCTCGTCGCCCTGGCGGCCGAGCGGGTCTGACCCTGCCGGAGCCCATCCGCTTCGCGTGAGAGATCGCCGCTGGCGCGACCGACCCCGCGTCAGGCCATGGTGATGTAGTCGCGCATGGCCTGGTGCTCCGCCTCCACGGCGGCGATCCGGCGCTTGACCACGTCACCGATGGAGACGAGGCCGGCGAGCCGCCCGTCCTCGACCACCGGCACGTGGCGGAAGCGCCCGTCGGTCATCAGCTGCATGACCTCCTCGACGGTGCTCGACCGGGTGCAGGTGGTCACCGATGCCGTCATGTGCTGGGAGATCGGCGCATCGAAGGCCCCCGCTCCCTGGCGGGACAGCGCCCGGATGATGTCCCGCTCCGACAGGATGCCGAGGACGGCACCCTCGTCGTTGCTCACGACGATGGCGCCGATCCGCTTCTCGGCGAGGAGATGGATGGCGTCGTCCAGGGTCCGGTTCGGCTCCACGGTGACGACGGAGCCGCCCTTTTCGGACAGGATGCGTGCGACGGTCATGACCAATATCTCCCATAGGCTGTTACGCGGGCCGGGTTGATCCCGGCGCATCACGGAATTGTGTGACGTCATGTCTGACGTGACAACCCACGGGACCGCCCTTCCGATGCCGAAACATGCGGAAAAATTACGCTTTTGCGCCTCCGACACCGTCGAAAATCGGGAAGAGGAAGAATCCTGCCAGGAACCCGCCCAGATGGGCGTCCCACGCCACGGTCGAGGATTCCGCGCCCAGCGGCAGCGAGATGATCCCGAAGACGAAGTTGGTGACGAGCCAGATGCCGAGGAACATCACCGCCGTCCGGTTGCGCAGGAGCTCGGGAATGGTCTGGAGCGGGGGGTGGACGGGGTGCTGCCAGGGCGGCCCGGCATGGAAGGGCGGCGGCGGCTGGAACACGAAGCGCGCGGCGGCCGCCATCAGCGCCGAGACACCGGCCGAGGCGCCGATCAGCGGGGCCGTGCTCAACGGGTCGATCGCCACGTGGAGGACCCCGCCCGCCACGGCGCCGATCAATCCGAGAAGGCCATAGCGCCAGGGGCCGCATCGCCGCGCCACGGGAGAGCCGAAGGCGGCGAGCCAGACCACGTTGAAGATGACATGCGTCCACGAGCCGTGCAGCAGGGCATAGGTGGCGAAGGTCCAGGGGCTCGCCGAAGGGTTGGCCACCACGTACTGGGCGAAGGCCGCGCGGGCCTGGACCACATCCGTGTCGCCCGAGGCCGAGGAGGCGGCCGACAGGATCTCCGCGGCCCGGTCCGGGTCCACAGAGGCGAGCCAGCGCCCCGGGATCAGGGCCAGGTTGAGGAGGAGCGTGATGTCCCATTCGTCCGGCAGGACGAATTCGCGCATCGCATGGAGGCCGAGCAGGAGGGCGATCGAGGCCGTCACCGCGCCGGGCATGTTGAAGACGGGGACGCGGCTTTGGCGCGGCAGATCGGGCATGGCATCCATGGCGCCACCATGTCGGCGCGGATGCCGCCGCCGCAAGCCCCCGGCCCATGCAAATTCAGGCGAGCGATGCGCGATTCGGGCGCAGTGCCGCACTGGCCGAACGATCCGACCACGCGGGACATCGCAATGACGGCTGCCCCGCAGCCTCGCTCCGCCGCAGCGTTAACCCTAACCGGAGGTTAAGCGAGCGTGCCGCCTTGGACGGGCATAGAGTGTGCGCAGGCTTGTTAACCGAACCGGGGGCTGTGTCCAGCGCCGGATGGATCGGGCCGATTTCGAACAGGTCCCCGCGGGACCGTGCCACGACGGGACGCCATGAAGCATCCGACCAGCCGTATGCTCTATCATTACTGGGACCGGCTTCGTGGTACGCGGGCCGCGCCCGAGAGGAGCGAGATCGAGCCCGGAGATATCCGCAACCTTCTCTCCGAGAGCCTGATCCTCGAACTCGACATGGCGCAGTCGGCGGCGACGGTCCGGCTCGCGGGAACCCGGGTCTGCGCCCTGTTCGGGCGCGAATTGCGCGGCAGCGCCTTCGGCGACATCTGGGGTGCGGGGCAGGCCGATCCCTGGCGCCTCGTGGAGACGGTGGCGGTCGATACGGTGGGGATCGTCGCGGGTTTGCGCGGGATGACCCAGAGGGACGAGCAGATCGACCTCGAACTCCTGCTTCTTCCCCTGCGTCACCGTGGGCAGACGCAGGTCCGCATGTTCGGATCGCTCAGCCCCAAAGTCGTTCCGCAATGGCTGGGGCTTCGGCCCGTGACGCGGCTCGAATCCATCTCGCTTCGCGTCCTCGATCCGACTTACGACGTCATCGACCTCGCCAGGAGCGACGCCGCGTCAAATCTCAGGAACCTGCCGCAACCCGCCAATGACAGCCTGCCGGTGCGTCGCGGCCACCTGATGGTGCATCCCGGCGGGCGGGCCTGATTGGCTTTTGACGGACGGTGCGTGGGACGCGTCTATCCCGGCAAAGATTTTCGTAACCAAGAGACCTGTACGAGTGTGCTGACGACGATCCAACCCGAGTGCGGATTCCGCGATGACCGAGGCTTTCGCGCAAACTGAAGCGAAGCCGGTGCGCTTGCTGCGGCCGTCGGATCTGCGTCGTCATCAGCGGGTCAAGGTCGCCCTCCTCGGCCGTTACATGCTGGCCGACCGCCGCGAATTTCCCTGCCAGACCGTCGACATGTCACCGGGCGGCGTCCGCCTGACCTGCGCGGTACTGGGAGAACTCGACGAGCGCGTCGTGCTGTATCTCGAGAGTATCGGCCGCATCGAGGGGACCATCGCCCGGTTCCCCAGCGGCGGCATCGCGGTTCGCCTGAACGCGACTCAACGCAAGCGCGACAAGATCGCGTCCCAGCTCACCTGGATCTCCAACCGCGAGGCCCTCGGCCTGCCCGAAGGGCGCAACCACGAGCGTCTTACGCCCCAGGAAACCGGGGTGACGGTGAAGATCGAGGGCGGGCGCGAGGTTGCCGCCCGTATCATCGACGTCTCCCTGTCCGGCGTCGCCCTCTCGACCCAGGTGCAGCCACCGATTGGAACAAGCGTCATGGTGGGGCGGACGCCGGGTCGCGTGGTGCGCTACTTCGAGGGCGGCATCGGCGTGGGTTTCATGCTCCCGATCTCGCCCGACCTGTTCCATGAGGGCCTGACGCTCTGAGAGCGTCCCCCCGCCTCGCCTCGGCTTGAGAGCGCCGCCTCTTCGGGTTCTGCCGACAGTTCGGTCGTCCTGGCGTCGGCGAGATACGGTCCAACAGGTCGGATCCTCCCGGCTTGGGATGGCCGTGCCGGCTTTCCTCGTCGTTCGTTCCGACATCCACGGCGCCCGGGCAAGGTGGGGATGAGATCCTCGCCGATCGCATCCGCGTCGTCATGGTTACGGTTTGCCTGCCGCGATCGCGCCAATGCGAGTCCTTGGTTCAGCCGCCGGTTGGCTTTGTCCGCCGGCGGCCCGGCTTCGAGGTCGGATCGATAAAATTGCGCCGATCCGTTTCAGCGCAGCACAGGAAGCGTGGCGGCATCGTGGTCCTCGTTGGACGAGGTGGTCGCGATGGCACGGACGAAAACATTCTTGCTGGGGATGCTCGCGGCGCTGGCGATGTTCGGCGCCGGGGCGTCACAGGCCCAGACCATGGCCGCCCTGCCCTCGCCCTCGCAATCCGCCGATGTTCTCGGTGCCGCCCGCCCCATCGTCGGCTGGGTGTCGTTTTGCCAGCGTTACCCGGCCGAATGCGCCATCGACGCGAATGAGCCGCCCCGTATCGCCCTCACCCCCGCCACGTGGAGCCTGATCGTCTCGGTCAACCGTCGGGTGAATACCGGTCTGCGCGCCGTCACCGATGCAGAGCATTGGGGCGAAGCCGACCGCTGGGACCTCGCCGAGGACGGAATGGGAGATTGCGAGGATTTCCAGCTCGTCAAGCGCAAGCGCCTCGCCGATGCCGGCCTGTCCCGCCGCGCCATGCGGATGACCGTGGTCATCGACGAGAAGGGCGAGGGCCATGCCGTGTTGACGCTCCTGACCGACCGTGGCGAATTCATCCTCGACAACAAGACCAGCGAGATCCTGCCCTGGTATCGGACCGGTTACGTCTTCATCAAACGCGAGAGCCAGGATTCAGTGGCCTGGGTGTCCCTGGGCGGCGTCACGTCTCCGGTGACCACCGCGAACCGCTGAACCGGATTCTCCGGGGTTGCCGGAAAACATCACATTTCTGCCCTGGAACTCCCGAGCCAGTGGGAAGTTAATTCCGGTTTAACTTTTGGATTGAGCCCCGGCTCCGGGCGTGCCAGTTTCTTGCCTTCGGCAACGAATGGCAGGGCGACCGGAATGCGGCACGCGATTCTGCGAGGCGTCGACGGCGGAAGCTTCTCGGGAAGCGGGCTGTTGAGACGGGTCGGCCGTGCGGCCAGGGTGTCCCTGGTGGGCTCCATCCTGCTCCTCGGCGGGGCCGCCACGCAAGCGCGCCCGGTCGCCGCCCTCCCCGATGCGCCGGCCGTGAACGAGAATGGCGGCGCCCGGCCGGTGGCGGCCTGGAACGGGTTCTGCGCCAAATACCCCGCCGAATGCATCGTCGACACGTCACAGCCAGCGATCATCGCCCTCAACCCGGCGATCTGGCGCACGCTCACCAGCGTCAACCGCCGCGTCAACGCACGTATCCATCCGATCACCGACATGGCCCATTGGGGCGTCGTCGACCGGTGGGACTTTCCCGATGACGGTTTCGGCGATTGCGAGGATTTCCAGCTTCTCAAGCGCAGGATGCTGGTGGAGCGCGGCCTCCCCCGTCGTGCCCTACGGATGACCGTCGTCATCGACGATATCGGCGAAGGCCATGCGGTCCTGATGGTCCGCACCGACAAGGGCGATCTCATCCTCGACAACAAGACCACCGCGATCCTGTCCGCGCCCCGCACCGGCTACACCTACGTCAAGCGTGAGGGCCAGGACAGCATGGCCTGGGTCTCGCTCAACGGCGTCGCCTCGCCGGTGGCCACTGCCAACCGCTGATCGATCGTGGCCTCGATCCGCCCTTCGCTGGTCCTGACCCGGACGGACGAAACGCGAGGCTCGGCGACGTCTCGCATCGAGCCGCTGGCGCGGTTCGTTCCGCTCAACCGGTGATCATGTGGGCGAGATCGAGGGCGATCCGGCCCGAGAGCAGGCTCCAGCCGCAGGCGATGATCGTCGCGATCATGACGAAGGGGATCGGACGGCCCTCGATCCGGCGACCGCGGACGGTGTTGCGCAGGATGATGAAGGGAGCACCGAAGGCCAGGATCGGCAGAGCCGCCACCGCCCCGACACCGCCGCGTTCCAGCAGGCTGAAGCTCGCGCGGCGGTCGGAGATGAGCTCGAAGGCGCTGGCGAGGAGGCCCGACAAGGCGAGACCGACACACAGGGTCCGAATCGATTCGATGGCGGAGGGGCTGATGTCCATGGCGCGCTCGACCGTTGACGACGGATTGAGCACGCACTCTGCCAGAGCGTTTACGAGTTGTTAAGGATTTCCCGGCGTCAGGATTGGCCGACGCACGAGGAGAACTACGCGGATTCCAGCGTCATGCGGATCGCGGCTCCAGGGAGCCCGCGATCGAGGTGCGAGGCCTCTCGGCCCGGCAGCTTCAGTCTTCGAGATCGATGTCGAGGATCGCCATGGCGAAGTTGAACGAGCGATCGCCGTCCTCGTCGTCGACGGAGACCACACCGAGGAACTCTTCGCCGATATAGACTTCGGCCGAATCGTCCTTCTTGGGGCGGGCCACGAGGCGGATATTCGTGTTGGCGAACGTCCGGCGCATAAAATCCTGGACCTTCGCGATGTCGGTCTTGTTCACGCTTTCGCCTCTTGCTTCGTCGGTGGTCGGTGGAGGCGGGACCGGTTCGAGCGGTCCAGCGCCTCGGGATGGGCACCGCTTGCCATGCCGCTTCGCGCCGGGCAAGCGCGGGCGGACGGGTTCATATGCCTTCGGCCATGTGAATGAACTGGTCGATATTGACGAACTGGTCCATGGCGCGGGCCGGTTCGGCGCAGCCGGCGGTGCCGACCACGCGGGCGGGCACGCCCACCACCGTGGTATGGGCCGGAACCGGGCGCAGGACCACGGAGCCTGCGGCAACGCGGGCATACTCGCCCACTTCGATGTTGCCCAGGATCTTGGCACCGGCACCGATCATGACGCCGCGACGGATCTTGGGGTGGCGGTCGCTGCCCTGCTTTCCGGTGCCGCCGAGGGTGACGGCATGCAGGATCGAGACGTCGTCCTCGATGACGGCGGTGGAGCCGACGACGACGCCGGTGGCGTGATCGAGGAAGATGCCACGCCCGATGCGGGCGGCCGGATGAATGTCGGTCTGAAAGACCTCGGACGAGCGACTCTGCAGGTAGAGCGCGAGGTCGCGGCGGCCGCTGGTCCAGTACCAGTGCGCGAGACGATGGGCCTGGATGGCGTGGAAGCCCTTGAAGTACAGGACGGGTTCGATGGCCCGCGCCGCCGCGGGGTCGCGATCCAGCACGGCCCCGATATCGGCGCGGAAGCTGTCACCGATGCGTGGATCGGCGGCGATGGCCTCGTGGAAGCCATGCGCCACGAGTTCCGCCGGCAGCGAGGGATGGCCGAGACGCGCGGCGACGCGGTGGGATACGGCGGCTTCGAGCGTCGCCTGGTTAAGGATGGTCGCCACGATGAACGAGGCGAGTTGAGGCTCCTCGCGAACCACGGCTTCGGCCTCGCCGCGCAGGCGCGACCAGACCGGATCGACGGTCCCGGCGATGGATTCGTGTCCGATCGCGGGATTCGAGAGTGGGCTGGCGGACATGGACTCCTCCGCAATGCGGAATCTGAGGCGAACGGCGCGGCCCGGACGGCTGGATCCCCTCGTCCAGGCGCGGACGGCCTTGTCGGGAACCGATACGGGAGAACACTCTCCCCCGAGGTCAAGGGCGGACGGAGCACTCCGTTCCCTCGGGCTCTCCCCATAGCGTGGGGAAAGGCATCCCCGGTATCAAGGGGTTCCCGCCCGTACCGAAGGCCGGTCAGGCACTGCGCCGGTAATCCGCCGATCCGAAACGCGCGTCGATCACGGCGGCGAGCCGGTCGATCATCTCTTCCAAGGCGACGTCGGATGTGTCCACCACCGCCGGGGCACGGGCATAGAGTGGCTCGCGGCTGAGCAGCACGGCGCGCAGCTCCTGCATGGCCGAGGCATGATCCCCCGTGGTGGCGAGTTTTCCCTGGTCGCGCACGCGCTGCATGTGCTCCTCGGGCTTGGCCCGAAGCCAGACCGTGAAGAAGGCCTGGAGGAGGAGGTCGTATGTCAGGGGCTCGGCGACGATGCCTCCGCTCGTGGCGAGGATCATCGGGCCGGGATGTTCGGTCAGCCGTCGCAGGGCGGCCTGTTCGAGGCGGCGATACCCCTCCTGGCCATAGATCGCGAAGATTTCCTTCACGGACAGCGCGTTCTCGCGCTCGATCTCGGCGTTGAGCTCGATGAAGGTCCAGCCCAGGCGTTCGGCTACCCGGCGGCCGAGGGTCGATTTCCCCGCTCCGCGCAGGCCGACCAGGGCCACCCGCGGCATCGGGGTCTCGCCGTTGGCCGTGGCGTGGCCGGACAGGATGCCCTTCGCCAGCGTGATCTGTTCCGCCGATGCCGTTGCGAGGAGATCGCGGATCACGTGCCAGTCCGGCGGGGTGTCCTGCACGGTGATCATGTCGTCGAGCCGCACGCCCATCGCATCCGCCACACGGCGCAGCAGGATGATCGAGACGTTGCCCTGCCCGCTCTCGAGCTGGGCGATGTAGCGCTCCGACAGCCCCGAGGTTTGGGAGAGGAGTTTTCGTGAAAGGCCACGCACCGTCCGCGCGTGCCTGACACGCCGACCGAGTTCGGCCAGGAAAATCGATTCTTGTTCAGCCGCGCCGGCCATGCCGTCGTCCGTCTTCCGTGTTCGCGTCCCGGACCTGACCGTCCCGGAGGCTGATGACCTCACCATATCCCGCCACGCGATCCTCACTCGGCACGAAGATCGTGCTGGCGAGATCGATTGCAGCGGGCTCCCGAGCGCCGGTCGCGGTCCTTTGTTCCATGGTCGTTCGACCAAGATCAGGCTCGCGACTACGCTTCACTATCGTCGGCGTTGGGCTTGATGTCCAAGACTTGCACTTCACGCTTCACGTTGGAAGCCCGATCTTGCAAGACCGTGGTCTCTGAATGCCGCACTGCACCATGTGATGTGGGCTTGCGTCATACGCAAGCGAAACATGTGTTGGCTTTGCCGCAATCAGCGTGGCCGAGGGAGCTTTTGCGTGGCGTGGTTTCGAAAAACGATATTCGCTTGTCTGGGTCTGAGACACACAGCCGGTTCGAGTGGGGAGGATCGACCGGCCCGGTGAGGCGATACGTCGGGTGCAGAGGACCCTTGCGGGCCTACTGGCTCGGCGGAAGAGCCGAGGCTTCCATGATCGTACCGGGGGTCGGCGCCTTCTTGGCCACGATCGGCCGTCCGACCGAGGCGAGGACGATGGCCGAGGGACGACGCGGCGGCAGCGGCACTTCCACTTTCTCCGTCACGGAGAATTCGGCGGCGGCCGTAACGGCGGCGGGCTGCGGCATTGCCGGATTGACCGACAGGGCGGCCAAAGCCGTGGCCTGGGGGGTAATGGCCGGCGCATGGGCGGGGCCGATCTCCGCCACGGCGGGCGCGAGGCCGGACAAGGCGGCCGGGCGGCGCGGCGGCAGCGGGACTTCCACCAGCTCGGTCGGCACGGGCGGAGTGGTCAGGCTCGGAGCATAGGCCAGGGCCGTTCCGGCAGCGGTGACGTTCGCATCGGGCTGCGCCTTGCGCTGCGTGCCGAAGCCACGGGTGAACACGTCGCTGAAGGCCGCGCTCGATTGCGGCGAGGCGGCCGTGGTGTCCTCGAGGCCGGCGACCAGAGTGCCCTGGCGCTTGCCGGCGTAGTAATAGCCCCGGTTGTAATACGTATAGGCTTGGTGGGTGTTGCCCTTGGCGGTACGATAGGCGCCGGCCAGATAGGCAATGCCATAGCGGAGATTGATCTTTGGATCGTAGAGACCCGCTGCATCCCCGCGATATCCCATGCCGCGTGCGGTCGCATGCTTGATCTGCATCAGGCCGAGGGCGCTGCCGCCCTTCGCGTTGGGATTGTAGTTGCTTTCCCGCTTGACGACCTGGTGGACGAAGCTCGCCGGGACGCCGTTTGCCTTTGCCTGCTCCTCGATCAGCGCATCGATGTTGTCGCGGGCCGGGGTTCCCTGGCCGAGAACGGGACCCGGCAGGACGGCCGCAACCACGGCGAGGAGCAGAAGGCGCTGATTCATTCGGAAACCCGGTGGCGTCGTTCTTGATCTGACGCTCAGGGTCGAGGCCAATTGAGGCCGGAAGGCGGCTCCACTGCCATGATTGCGGGGAAGCGGAGCCGTTTCTCCGCGTGCTGTGGCGCACATGGCACAGGCGCGGAACGCGAGCCCGCGCATCGGCCCGAAAGATTCGCGAACGATGCCAAGGAGCTGGGCCGTACGGGACGAGGATCGACGGAATTTGCCCGTCAACGCGTCAAGAGAAATTCATCCACCGCATTTGCGAACCCGTCGTCGTCATTTCCCGACGTGACCGCCGACGCGGCCCGTTTCACGGCCTCCGTCGCATTGCCCATGGCCACCGAGAACCCGCTGCGCGCGAACATCGCCACGTCGTTGGCGGCATCGCCCAGGGTTGCGATCCGCGCGTGGGGAATCCCGAGGCGACGGGCGATCTCGTCGACGAACGTCCCCTTGCCCCACCCGTACGGGGTCACGTCGAGATAATAGGCCTGCGAGCGATGGACGTCGGCCCCCAGTCCCAGCGCCTCGGCGACCCAGCTCTCACATGCGGCCAGATGATCGGTATCGGCGCTGACGCCGACGATCTTCGATGCGCCCACGAGGAGGGGGCCGAGATCCTCGACGCGGGTGGGCTCTGCCTGCAAGGTCCTGCGTTCGAGATCGGTGTAGGGCCCATGGGGGTCGTTCAGGTTCCACCGCCCCCGTGCGAACACCCAGATATCGAGACCGAACCCGTCGAGGAGCCGCACGGCTTGGCGGGCCGTCTCTTCCGGGATGAGATGTTCGGCCAGGATGTGCCCATCCGGGGCGAGCAGGGTGCTGCCGTTGAACGCGCCGATCGGATGACGCAGGCCGAGGTCGGCGATCAGCGAGGCGAGTCCCATCGGCGGCCGGGCGGAAGCGATGGTGAAGCCGATACCGGCCGCGTCGAGCCGCCGGACGGCGTCCCGGCTGCCTTGAGTCAGGCTCTTGTCGGAGGTGACGAGGGTTCCGTCCACGTCGGAGATCACGAAGGCGATCGCCTGATCGCCGGAGGGAGGGCCCGACATCATGCTGTGTCCCGTCTGATGGGATCGACAGGCTGCAAACCCGACCGGTCCAGAATCGTTGCCACGACGGCCTTCGCGCTGCCGACGATCGGCACCGTCAGTGCTCCCTCCTCCGGACGCGGCGGTTCGAGCGTGGCGAATTGGCTGTCGAGGAGGGCGGCCGGCATGAAATGGCCGGTCCGGCGGGCGATGCGGGCCGCGATCAGGTCGCGGTCGCCGTCGAGATAGACGATGCGAATGCCCGCCCGGCCCTGGATGAGCGCATCGCGATAGGCCCGCTTAAGGGCCGAGCAGGCGAGAACGCCCGGCTTGCCGGTCTCAAGGCGGGTGCCGATCCAGGCCGCCATCGCCGCCAGCCACGGCGCGCGGTCGGCATCGTCGAGGGCGTGGCCGTCCCGCATCCTGGCCACGTGGTCCGGGCTGTGGAAGTCGTCGCCATCGACGAAATCCCACCCGAGGCGCTCGGCCAGCAAGCCGGCCACCGTGCTCTTGCCCGAGCCCGAGACCCCCATCACGATGACGATTCGGGGCAGACCCGTCTCCGGTTCCGCGCTCAAGGCCGGGTCGCCGCGCCGGTGTCGATCCGGGGTCCGGTCACCCGCTCCCGCAGGCGCTGTGGACCGAGCGCCATGGCGAAGAAATCGTACTCGCCGCGGCGATCGTTGGCGAAGAGAAACTGGAAATGCATCCGGAACGGCCGCCATCGCACCTTGAGGTAGGTCTCCGGGTCGATGATCTCACGGAACTTGGCCGAGCGCACCAGGGGGTTGCGCGGGGGGCGACCGCCGAGGTCGAGGGGCAGGCGCTCCACCGGATCGAAATCGGGGAAGTTCATCCAGTCCTGGGGAGCATAATAATCGACCCAGACGATCCGCTCCGAGACGACGAGGCTCGCGATATCCAATTGCACCCGGCGCGCCTCCTTCTGCAGCGCGACGATGGGCAGGCCCGAGCCGAGGGTCAGCAAGGAGAAGGCCGTCGTTCCCGTGCCGATCACTGGATCGGCGGCGAGCACGCGGGCGGCGACTTCCACCGCCGTGAGCGCGCCCGTCGAATGGCCGAGGATGAGCACTTCGTCGAGCTCGGTGCCCTCCGCCCGGAATGCCGCGAGGCGGTCCACCACCAGGGCGGCGAACGCGTCGACGCGGGTTTCGTAGTCGCGCCGCCAGCCTTGGCCGTGCTGCCAGTTGAAGACCCAGTCGTTGAGCAATTGCCAGAAGAACGCGCGTTCCAGCAGCACATCGAGGGATTTGATCCAGACGAGGCCGGCCACGAGGCCCAGCGGCATCGTCACCCAGGCCGGCCATTGCAGGCTGTGCCCGAATCCGTCGCCCAGATGAGCATGGATCTGATGCGCGATCAGGCCGCTCACGAGGGTGAGGAGGAGGATGAGGCCGAGCGGATAGAGGATGACGTTGCCGTATTTCCAGTTCAGCCGGTAGAACTTGACCGCCATGCCCGAGACGATGGCCTGGAGGCCGCCGGCGAACAGCAGGAGGACGCTGACGATGCGCCAGCGGGCGAAGTCCTTGAGCACGATGTCGTCCCAGAGCAGGACGTCGTAGCTCGTCTCCGCTCCGCCGACCGTCGGTTCGGCGGCCACGGTCCAGCGCTGGGAAAGCCCGTCCGCTCCCATGACCGCGCGTCCGGGGCGGCGCTTGGGCTCACCGAACCTCTTGGCATGAAGCGTCAGCTCCCGCACGAACAGCATGCGGTAGCGGGTGCGCCCTTCCGGATCGTAGCCCGGCACATAGAAGACGTGCCGGCGCCGCACCGGGCCTCGTGCGCCGTCATCGTGGGTCCGTGCGGCGCGCGCTCCGGGAGGGCGGTCGGGAATCGTGTCAGACAAAGGCATCCTGCTCGGCTGTCCTCGCAGGTGCCCCCTGCTCGTAGGTTGGGAAATTCGCATGCCGATCCGCCCACCGTCGAGCGATTTCGGCAGCAAGACGAGGCGGATGCGGCCAATTCGCCCCGTACGTCGTCCGTCGCGAAGCCTCAATGGCAAGTCCAGAAGGTCGGCATGTGGGTATCGGGGACGATCCGTTGCACGCGTCCCGACGGGACGGCACTGTGTCCAACCCGCCACGGACAGTGACAAGGCTTTGGTTTAGGCAGCGGATGAGAGAAACCGACAGGCGAAACTGCATGCGCACTCTGCCTATCGTCCTTATCACCACGCTTTCGGTGTCGGGATGTGGCGCCTTCCTGCCCGCCGCCGGCCCGTCGACCTCGGCCGTCGTCGACGGCGCGGATCAGGCGACGAGCGAAGGAACCTTCGCCCGCTACGAACTCATCGACATGAACTCCGCCGTGGTCGAGGCCCTGCGCGGGCGCTCCCTCGATAGCCTGTTCGCATCCTTCGGCGATCGTCGCGCTCCGGCCGAATCCGTGATCGGCGTCGGCGACGCCGTCTCCGTTTCGGTGTTCGAAGCCGGTTCGGGCGGCCTGTTCTCCGGCCCGCTCACGGTCAATTCGTTCTCCGCCGGCTCGAAGGCGGCACAGCTGCCCGAGCAGATCGTCTCGCGCGACGGCGCGATCTCGGTGCCCTATGCCGGCCGGATCCAAGTGGCCGGACGGCGGACGCAGGACGTCCAGTCGCTGATCGAGACCGAGCTCGCCGGCAAGGCGATCCAGCCTCAGGTGATCGTCACCGTGACCCGGCCTGTCTCGCAATCGGTGACGGTCGGTGGGGAATCCATCGGCGGCGCCCGCGTCCCGCTCGGCACCCAGGGCGATCGCATTCTCGACGTCATCGCCACCGCGGGCGGGGTCAAGACGCCCGTCAACGAGACCTTCGTGCGCCTGTCGCGGGGCGGCACGACGGCGACGGTTCCGCTGACCACCGTGGTGTCGAACCCCAAGGAAAACATCTACCTGCGCCCCAACGACAACCTCACCCTGGTGCGCGATCCCCAGACCTTCCTGGCGGTGGGCGCGCTGGGGCAGGCGACCGAAATCCCGTTCCAGGCCGAGGGCATCACCCTGGCGCAGGCACTGGCCAAGGCGCGCGGTCAGCGCGATGCTGATGCCGACCCGACCGGGACCTTCATCTTCCGCTTCGAGCCGGCGGCGGTGGTCCGTCGCCTGAAGCCGGGAAGCCCCCTCCTCGGAACGCCGCTCGTCCCCGTGGTCTACCGGGTCGACATGCGCGACCCGAACAGCCTGTTCCTCACCCAGGCCTTCCGCATGCGCAACCGCGACATGATCTACGTCTCGAACGCGCCGTTCACCGAGATCAAGAAGGTCCTGTCCGTCTTCGCCGCCGCGTCTCAGCCGATCACGACCGGCGTTCGCGTGGGCAGCGCGTTTGACTGAAGCCGTCCCGATCCTCACGGATCGGGATAGGCCCTTCGATGGAGCCGCCGGATTGGGCGGAAGGGCCGGGGGACTTGCGTTCTCGCTGGCCTTGCCGCACGGCATCCGCGATGCCATGGGGGCCTGGGGTCACTCGCGGGGCTCGCTTGTCTTTCAGTGGGCCGGACGGGCGTTGGGGCGGGGCGACATGAGGATGAGACGGGTGGCCCGCTTCTTCGGGCCGGCGAGCGGGGGCGTTCGGAGGTCCCTGCCGGGGCGGACGGGCGGCGCGCCGAGCATGCTCGCTTCCGGGTTCCTGATCGTCCTCTCCGTCGTTTCCTCCGCCCGAGCCGATGTCACGGTCGGCGTGGCGGTGCCGCAATCGGGCGCGTATGTCGCCGTCGGCGAGCAGGTCCTTCGCGGGGTCCGCGCCGCCGTGCGGGACGCCAACGCCAAGGGCGGCCTCGCCGGCCAGACCATCCAGCTCGATGTCCAGGACGATGCCTGCGATTCCAACAAGGCCGTGGCGGTGGCCAAGCACTACGCCCTGAGCGACGTGCGCCTCGTCGTCGGCCATGTCTGTTCCAACGCCTCGCTCGCCGCCTCGGAAGTCTATGCCGCCAACGGCATGACCATGGTCACCGCGGCGTCCGTCGCCGCCAAGCTCACCGATCGCGGTCTGCAGAACGTGTTCCGGGTCTGCGGGCGCGACGACGATCAGGCCAAGCTCTCGGCCACGGTGCTGGCGGAACGCTTCCGCGACAAGAAGATCGCCATCCTCAACGACCAGAGCCCCGGCTCCCGGGCGCTCGCCGCCGCCACCAAGGACAATCTCAACCGGATCGGCATCAACGAAGCCCTGGCGACGGCCTTCGTCGCCAGCGACGCGGACGATGCGGCCCTCGCCGACCGGCTGAAGGAGGCGGGGATCGCGGTGGCCTATTACGGTGGGGACGCCCAGGAGATGGGCCGCCTCGTGCGGATCTCGGCGGAGCGGGGCTTCCGGCCGCAATGGTTCGGCACCTCCGCCATCGCCACGCAGGATTTCGCCACCGCGGCCGGGCCGGCCAGCAACGGCGTGCTGATGACCTTCTACCTCGATCCGCGCCGCAAGCCGGAGGCGGCCGCCGTGGTCCAGGCGCTCAAGGCGCAGGGCGGCGACGTGGAGGGCTCGACGATCTATGGCTACGCCGCCCTTCAGGCCCTGGTGGAGGCGGGGAACTTCGCCCGCAGCACGGATGCGCGTCGCATCGTCTCCGCGCTTCATACGGAGCGGTTCGACCTCGTCCTCGGTTCGGTCGGCTTCGACGGTAAGGGCGACGTCACCGCACAGGGCTACGTCCTCTATGTCTGGAAGGACGGGACTTTCACCTACGCGCCTCCCCCGTGACGGAATTCGGCCAGCGACGCGGAAACGACGGCGCGCGGACGAATATCGGATCGATTTGCCTCCTGCCCCGTTCGTGAACGGACCAAGAGACGGGGGAAGCGAGTTTTTGAAGCGAGTTGTCATGGCCTCACACCCAGCGCGCCGCAGCCTGCTCGCCGCCGGATTGGGCGGTGCCGCCGCCCTGTCGATGGGGGGAGCCCGGGCCGAGACGATGCCCGAGACGCGCTGGCGGCTGGCCTCCCACTATCCGAAATCCCTCGATGTCCTGTTCGGCGCGCCGGAGACGCTCTCGCGTCTCGTGGCCGAGGCGACCGATGGCCGTTTCCAGATCCAGGTGCTTCCGCCGGGCGAGCCGGTGCCGGCCGAGGGCGTGATCGACGCGGTGTCGGCCGCGACGGTGGAGATGGGGCATGCGCCGGCCACCCTCGGCAGCGGCAAGGACCCGACCTTCGCTCTCGCCTCCGCCCTTCCCTTCGGCCTCAATGCCCGCGGCCAGAATGCATGGTGGCTCCAGGGCGGCGCGTCCGACCTGTTCGCGGAGGTCTTCACCAAGCACGGTCTCGTGAGCCTTCCCGGCGGCAATACCGGTGCCCAGATGGGCGGCTGGTTCCGCCGCGAGGTGAAGAGCGCCGCCGACCTCCAGGGCATGAAGATCCGAATCGCGGGTCTCGGGGGTCAGGTTCTGGCGAAGTTCGGCGCGGTGCCCCAGACGACGCCCGGGCCGGAGATCTATGCCGGCCTCGAATCGAAGGCCCTCGATGCGGCCGAATGGATCGGCCCCTACGACGACGAAAAGCTCGGATTGCAGAAGGTGGCGCCGACCTACCATTACCCCGGTTTCTGGGAGGGCAACGCGATGCTGCATTTCTGGATCGGCGCCGAGGCGTGGAAGGCCCTGCCGAAGGCCTATCGCGCGATCCTGCAGGCCGCCGCCGCCCAGGCCCATGCCGAGGTCCTGGCGAAATACGATGCTCGCAACCCCCGTGCTCTGCGCCGCCTGGTAGCCGCCGGCGCGCAGCTCCGGCCCTTCCCTCAGGACGTCATGGAGACGGCCCTGAAGCATTCCAACGACGTCTATGCCGAGATCTCGGCCAAGAACGCCGATTTCAAGCGCATCTACGAGGCGATGAAGACCTTTCGGAACGAGGAATACCTCTGGTTCCAGGTGGCGGAATACACCTACGACAATTTCATGATCCGGGCGCGCGCCCGCGGATGAACGCCGCGTGGCTTACGAGCGCTGCGGGGCTCTTGCCAGAAAAAAGGCCGCTCCGAAGAGCGGCCCGAAGTCTAGGGAGGAAACGCCCAAGAAGGGCAGCAGGACCGCGACGCCATCGCGTTCCCGCAATGCACAATCTGAGCGTCCCGCACGGAATTGCAAGGTCGTTCGTGCAACGGCGCCATGAGTTTTCGTGTGACGCCGCACTTCGTAATCCTTCTGTGTCGAAAATGTCGCGGGTCAAGATCAGTTCAGTCTTTACGCCGGTCGGCGCCGCCGGAGGCAATGGACGCGATGGGTTGCGCCCCCACTGCATTGACCGTGCGGTCGCGAATTCTGGTGCAGTCGTCTCCCCGACGACCTGCTTGCAGGATCGATAATTCCTGATTCCCGCCTGGCGGGGGCATAAACTTCGACGGTGGCAGGGCGGTTTCATACGATGGCGATACAGGCGAAGCGGGTTCGGGAGCTGAACGATCTGGAACCGGATGCGGACGGATCCTACGTCCTCTATCTGCTGCAGCAGGCCAACCGCGCCCATTTCAACCCGGCGCTCGAACTCGCCATCGAGGAGGCCAACCGTCTCGGGCTTCCCGTCGTCGTTTGTTTCGGACTTCTCGACGGCGCCAACGGGTTTCCCGAAGCCAATGCGCGCCACTACGCCTTCCTGCTCCAGGGGCTCGCCGACGCGAGGGCAGGGCTGGAGGCGCGCGGCATCCATTTCGTGATGCGAAAGGCCTCGCCGGCCGAGATCGCCATCGACCTCTCGGCCAAGGCGGCCCTCCTCGTCCTCGACCGAGGCTACCTCGCCATCCAGAAGCGCTGGTACGGGAAGATCGTAGGGGCGGTGAAGACCCGCGTCGTCCAGGTGGAGGGAGACGTGGTGGTGCCGGTGGAGGCCGCCTCCCCCAAGCACGAATTCGCGGCCCGCACCCTGCGCCCCAAGATCCTGAAGCTCCTCGACGAGTATGTGGAGGAGCTCAAACCCCGTGCCGTGAAGCACAAGGCCGGGCGCGGCCTGCCGAAGAACGAGATCGACGTCTCGGACCCGGAGGCGGTGCTGGCGGGGATGAGCCTCGACCGCGAGGTCGCTCCGGTGACGCGCTTCATCGGCGGCGAGACGGAAGCGCGCCGGCGCCTGAAGGCCTATCTCGCCGGGCCGTTCGGCTCCTATGGCACCGACCGCAATAGACCCGAAGCGGGGGCCGCCTCGCATATGAGTCCCTACCTGCATTTCGGGCAGATCTCCCCGGTGGAGATCGCCCTGGCGGTACGGGCCTCGAAGGCGGGCGCGTCGGAGGACAAGGCCTCCTATCTCGAGGAGCTCGTGGTGCGGCGGGAGCTCGCCATGAACCATGTGAACTACACGGAGCGCTACGACAGTTTCGAGCACGCTGTGCCGGACTGGGCCCGCAAGGCCCTGGCCGAACACGCCGATGACGACCGGCCCATCCTCTACACCGAGGCCGAACTCGCCGAAGGCAAGACCCACGACGAATACTGGAACGCCGCCCAGGCCGAGATGCGGGTGACCGGCTACATGCACAACCACCTGCGCATGTACTGGGGCAAGAAGATCCTCGAATGGTCCCCGAGTGCGGAGGAAGGGTTCCTGCGGACCCTGCGCCTCAACAACCGCTACTTCCTCGACGGGCGCGACGCCAATTCCTTCACCAACGTCGCCTGGGTCTACGGCCTGCACGACCGTCCCTGGGCGCGCCGTCCGATCTTCGGGACGGTGCGCTATCAAAGCGAGAACTCGCTCCGGAAATTCAACGCCAAGGCCTATCTCAAGACCGTCGGCGAACTCTGCCGGGCCGAGGAGAAGGCGGGAAAGACACCGCGCAGGAAGAGCTGAGGGGCGGTACGCACCTTGCGTCGCCTGCCTCGCTTGGCGAGTGTCCACGGGCCTTCAGTTCGTGTCGGCACAAGCGCCCTGCACGCTCATGATCCTTCCCGTCTTTCCGTGGCGCCAGAGGCGAGCCCGGAATCCAGAACCACCGGTGGAGCAGAATGACGATCGACCTCTGGTTCTGGAATCCGGGCTCTGCCGCGGAGCCCCGGAAAGACGGGGTCGGTTCACGGACGTGTCGCCCATCCGACGATCGATCGCCCGCTGAGGCCGGCGATCATGCTTGACCCCGCTCCCGCCTCCCCTCCGCCGCGCAGGCGACTGGACCGCTTGCGCGGCGCGGCCTCCGATGCGGCGCCCCTGTGGCGGCAGCGCCTGCTGTTCCTGTTCGGGGGCCTCTGCGTCGGGCTCGCCGCCGTGGCGATGGCCAAGCTCGCGGACCTCGCGCACGAGGCGTTCCGCTGGATCGTCTCGCCCTCCCCCCTCGTCGCCCTGGTTCTGACGCCGCTGGGCTTCGCCATCGCGATCCTGCTCGCCATCCGGGTATTTCCGAATTCGCAAGGCTCGGGGATCCCCCAGGTGATCGCCGCGCGCCATACGGAGGACCCGGCGATCCGCAACGCCCTGGTCTCCCTGAAGACCGCGTTCGGCAAGATCCTGGTCATGACGCTGGGCCTCGTCTGCGGCGCCTCGACGGGGCGCGAGGGGCCGACGGTCCAGGTGGGGGCCGCGATCATGGCGGCCGTCGGCCGGCTCGACGCGGAACGCCTGCCGGGTGTCATCCTCGCCGGTGGCGCGGCGGGAGTCGCCGCCGCCTTCAACACGCCCATCGCCGGCATCGTCTTCGGCATCGAGGAACTGAGCCGGACCTACGAGGCGCGGACCAGCGGCCTCATCGTCGCCACCGTCATTGCGGCCGGACTGACCGCGCTGGCGATCCAGGGCGACTACACGTATTTCGGCACCACGAAGGTCGCCTTGCCCTTCGGGCCGGGATGGCTCGCCGTGGCGATCCTCGGCGTGGTCGGGGGCATGGCGGGCGGCCTGTTCGGCCGCGTCACCCTCCTCTTCGCCAGGGGACTGCCCGGCCGGATCGGCGCCGCCATCCGCCGCCACCCCATCGTCTTCGGTGCCCTTTGCGGGCTCGGCGTCGCCCTCTGCGGCCTCGCCTCCGGCGGCACGGTCTACGGCACCGGCTACGAGGAGGCCCGCGCCATGCTCCACGGCACCGATACCGGGCATCCGGCCTATGCTCCGCTGAAATTCCTCGCGACGGTGTTCTCCTCCATCAGCGGCATACCCGGCGGCCTGTTCGCCCCCTCCCTCAGCGTCGGGGCGGGGATGGGCGTCTGGCTGCATGGCCTGTTCGCGGACGTGCCCATCGGCGCCCTCGTGCTCATCGGCATGACTGCCTACCTCACCGGTACCCTGCAGGCGCCGATCACCGCCTTCGTCATCGTCACCGAGATGACCCAGGACCATGCGATGATGATCCCACTCATGGTCACCGCCCTCATCGCCGATGCGGTCTCCAAGCTGATCTGCCGCGAAGGGCTCTATCACGCGCTGGCCGCCACCATCTTGGAGAAGGCCGAATCCAGTGCCGCGCCCGTCATCGCGACGCCGCACAAGCTTGAGCGGAACGCTTGACCCTACGGGAGGGTTATCGGTCGTTCCGCACGCTGGAGTTTTGCGCGTATGACCCTTCTCAAATGGGCCCTCATCTGTTTCGTCATCTCGCTCCTGGCGGGCGGCCTCGGCTTCACCGGCATCGCCTCGGGCGCTCGCTCCCTGTCGCGCATCCTGTTCGGCGTGTTCCTGGTGATCGCCATCGTGATCGTGGTGCTCGCCCTGGCTGTCGGTCAGGCGGTCTTCTGAACGGTCATCCGATCGGTAACCGGGTCTGCGGGAGTTCGTGACGTCCATGGCGAACGCCGCACCCATCCCCTGCAAAATCTGTCTCGTGACCGGCGCCACCTCGGGCATCGGCTACGAGACGGCCCTGGGCCTGGCACGGGCGGGGGCCCGTGTGGGGATCGTCGGCCGGGATGCCGGCCGCACCGACGCGGCGGCGTCCCGCATCCGCGAGACCGTGCCGAGCGCCGTCATCGACGTGTTCCTTGCCGACCTCTCCTCACAGACGGAAATCCGGCGTCTCGCCGCAGAGGTGCGGGCGCTCTACCCGCGCCTCGACGTGCTGGTGAACAATGCCGGAGCCATCTTTGATGCCCGGCACGTGACAGTCGATGGCCTGGAGCGGACCTGGGCACTCGACCATCTCGCCTACATGCAACTGACCCTGGAGCTCCTCGACCTGGTGAAGGCGAGCGCGCCGGCCCGCATCGTCAACGTCGCGTCGATGGCGCATAAGCGCGGCCGGATCGATCTCGAGGATATCGACGGGGCGCGCCGCTACGGGGCGCTGAAGGCCTATTCTCAGGCCAAGCTCGGCAACGTGCTGTTCACCGCCGCCCTCGCCGGTCGCCTCGCCGGCACGGGTGTCACCGCGAACTCCCTCCATCCCGGCGTGATCGCCAGCGGGTTCGCCGGCGGCACCGGAGGATGGTTCGGCTTTGGCTGGTCGCTGATCCGGCCTTTCCTCAGCAACCCGGCCGATGGGGCGGCGACCTCCCTGCATCTGGCGACCTCGCCGGAGGTGGACAGCGTCAGCGGCCTGTATTTTTCGAAGCGCCGCCCCGTGCCGACTTCGTCCCTCGGACGGGACGAGGCGCTTCAGGAGCAAGTCTGGACACTCAGCCTGCGGCAGCTCGGACGGGCGGAATAAGCGGATTCGCCTTCGCTTAGCGCAGGCGTGCCTTCAACCCATCGAGGTCCGAACGGTGGAGGGCCATCACCACGAGGGTCAGCACCAGCAGCACCCCAGCCGGCAGGGGCGTGCCGCCGATGATGGCCAGATGGGTGACGATGGCTCCGACCATGGTGCAAGCCAAGGCGGCTGCGGCGAGGAGACGGGTCGACGGCAGCAGCAGCAAGACCGCGCTCACCACCTCAATGGCGCCGGTGAGATAGCGGAACCATTGGCCGATACCGATCCCGTCGAAGGTCTGGACCATCATCGGAGCGCCGGCGATCTTGGCGCCACCTGCGGCAAGGAACGCCGCCGCGAGGAGCAGCCGCACCACCCATGAAGTGAGGAGAGTGCTCTTCGAAGTCTTGGAAACGGGGTTGGCGGTGATCGTCGACATGGAAAAGACCTTCGCGTTGGAGGGCTCGGATAAGCTCCGTCGACGGTCTAGCTTCTCCCTACCCTCCGTCGTAGTCTATCAATCTCGATCCCATCCATCGGTTTTACCGATACCATGCTCGACGGTTTCTCTCTCGACCAGCTCCGGACGTTCATCGCTGCAGCGGAAACGGGAAGCTTCTCGGCGGCTGGGCGCAAGCTCGGGCGGGCGCAATCGGTCGTCAGTCAGACGATCGCCAATCTCGAGGGGCAGATCGGCCTCCTCCTGTTCGAGCGAACGGGCCGCGTGCCGGTTCTGACCGAGCGAGGACGCAGCCTTCTCGCCGATGCGTGGGCGGTGGCGGACAGCATCGATGCCTTCAAAGTCCGCGCCAAGGGCATGAATGCCGGGCTCGAACCGGAACTCTCGCTCGTCGCCGACGTGATGTTTCCGATGCCAGTGCTGACATCGGCCGCCCGTGCCTTCGCGGAGGCATTTCCATCGGTCCCCTTGCGGCTGCAGGTCGAAGCTTTGGGGGCGGTGGCCGAACCGGTGATCGAAGGGCGATGCCGCATCGGACTCTTCGTGAGCCTGCCTCTCTTGCCCACGGGGCTCATGAAGGAGGCGCTGCTACGAGTGAAGCTGCTGATGGTGGCAGCCCCGACGCATCCCCTCGCGACGGAGCGCGGTCCGATCCCCGCTGAGATTCTCGCCCGGCACACTCAACTGGTCCTCAGCGATCGCTCGCGATTGTCGGAAGGACGCGAATTCGGGGTCTTCTCGCCTCGAACGTGGCGATTATCCGACCTCGGCGCGAAGCACGCCTTTCTTCTCGCCGGGCTCGGGTGGGGCGGCATGCCGTTCTCCGCGGTGGAACGGGACATCGCTGCCGGAACGCTAGTCCCACTGCAGATCGCGGCCGGGCCGGAGACGGCCATGCCGGAGATGCCGGTCTACGCGATCTATCGTGCCGACGCCCCGCCGGGTCCGGCGGGGCGCTGGATGATCGAGCACATCAAAGGCTACGAGATTGGCGCGGCCTCGTCGGACGAGGCGGTAACGAACGCGCCGGACAATGCCTGCGCGATGAGCGACTGAGTCTCTGCTACCCCGTACAAAGCGATGAACGAGCCGAAGCGCGGTCCGCGTGCCTCGCCGAACAGCACGTTGTAGATGGTGGTGAACCAAGCCTGCGACACGCCGGGCCGTCCGTCCGGGCTCTTGGCCTTGCCGGAGAGGTCGGGGAAGTGCCGCCGCCCGACCTCGTAGACCACGGCCTGCAGCCCCTCCGGATCGGTGGAGCCCTTGTGGGCGTCCAGCGTCCGCGACAGGTCGGCGAGGGCCGCCCTCTCCTCCTCCGTCGCCGTCCGGTAGGTCTTGGCCGGACGCACCAGATCGCGGAAATAGGCGAGCGCATGGCCCACGAGCTTGTCGAGGACCGGATGGGTCCGCGGCCCGATCTCCGGGTCGTAGCGGCGGATGAAGCCCCACAGCACCGCCGGATCCTCGGTATTGGCCACCGCCGCGAGGTTGAGGAGCATGGCGAAGTTCAACGAGCCGCCTTTGCCCACGGCTTCTGCCGCCGGCGGATGGCCCGCATGCAGGTGCCAGACCGGGTTGCCGAGTTGCTGCGCCGGCTCCTGGCCGGGGAACTTCTCGAGGAAGTTCAGGTAATCGTCGACCTGACGCGGGATCATCTCCACGAACAGGCGCTTGGCCTCGCGCGGCTTGTTGTACATGAACAGGGCGAGACTGTCGGCGGTGCCGTAGACGAGCCAATCGTCGATGGACAAGCCGTTGCCCTTCGACTTCGAGATCTTCTTGCCCTCCTTGTCGAGGAAGAGCTCGTAATTGAATCCCTCCGGTGGCTCGCCGCCGAGGGCGCGGGCTATCTCGCCCGACAGCTTCACCGAATCGATCAGATCCTTGCCGGCCATCTCGTAATCGACGCCGAGCGCCACCCAGCGCATCGCCCAATCGGGCTTCCATTGCAGCTTGGCGTGGCCGCCTGTGACCGGAGTCTCGTAGGCAGTGCCGGTCTTGGGGTCGCGCCAGACCAGGGTGCCGGCGGAGACCCGCACCTCGTCGATGGCCACCTGCATCACCTCCCCGGTCTCCGGGTGCAGCGGCAGGAACGGCGAATAGCTCGCCGAACGCTCGGCCCGGAGCGACGGCAGCATGATCGCCATCACGGCCTCGTAGCGGTCGAGCACCGTCAGCAGGGCCGTGTCGAACAGGCCGGCCTTGTAGCATTCCGTGGCAGAGCGGAACTCGTAATCGAACCCGAACGCGTCGAGGAAGCGGCGCAGCTCGGCATTGTTGTGGGCGCCGAAGCTGTCATACGTGCCGAACGGATCGGGCACGCGGGTGAGCGGCTGGTTCAGCGCCGGGATCAGGATCTCCTTGTTCGGCACGTTGTCCGGCACCTTACGCAGGCCGTCCATGTCGTCCGAGAAGGCGATGAGGCGGGTCGGCACGCTGTCGTTGGTGAGCACGCGGAAGGCGTGGCGCACCATGGAGGTGCGCGCCACCTCGCCGAACGTGCCGATATGCGGCAGGCCCGACGGCCCGTATCCGGTCTCGAACAGCACTTCCGATTTCGGCTTGCGCTCCAGCCGCGCCACGAGCTTGCGCGCCTCCTCGAACGGCCATGCGGCCGCGCTGGCGGCGGCTTCCACGAGGGCGGGGTCGAAGGTGAGGGGAGACGAAGCAGGCGGGGGGGACATGGGAACAGCGTCAGTTCTGTGAGGAGAAACAGGAAGGCCGCAACCGGCCGGATGCGGCCCGGCACCCTAGGGAGCGGGCCGGGGAGGGTCAACGCGCAGGGTCAATGCGGAGGGGCGACGCAAGTCTCCGGCGAGGCCCGGGCCGGGGTCGCCCGAAATCAGGCCTTAATGCTCGGTGCCGTATGCAAGCGGGCATCCCTGACCCTTGCGGCGACCGATACGGGTGGGAATCTTGCCGCGGCCCGATCCCGGCATATCCAGCGGAAAGGCGACCCCGATGGCATCCGTTTCCTTCACTCTCGACGACGACTACGATTCCGCCAAGACCGTTCGCCTGGATCGCAACCCCCTCGCCTCCTATGCCGGGCCGGCCAGCAGCCACGCCTTCGGCCGCGACGACGAGGGCCGTTTCATCCTGACCGACACCGGCGCCATTGACGATGGCGGCGTGACCTTCACCGATGCCGCGCGACCCGTCCCGGGGGGCTACGCCGTCCTGACGAGCGACCGTTACTCGGTCTTCCTGGACATGTCCGACAACACGGCATCGCTGAGCTTGACCGGCGGGATCTTCGGAGACGTGCTCCGGGGCGGAAGCAGCGACGATGTCCTCAGCGGTGGCGGCGGCAACGACGTGTTCGAGGGCGGCGAGGGCGACAACGTCATCAAGGGCAGCGCCGGGTCCGATACCGTCAGCTACGAGCATGCCCGGTATAGCATCGAGGTGTATCTCGAGGATTCGTTCGCCGCCACCGCTCCCACCGGTGACACGGACACGCTGTCGGGCATCGAGAACGTGCGCGGCACACGCTTTGGCGACATACTCACGGGAGACGGTCGCGCCAACCGCATCGAGGGCGGCGCGGGAGAGGACGGCATCGGCGGCGGCGGCGGCGGCGATACCCTCATCGGTGGCGCCGGGGATGACGGCATCGATGGTGGCAGCGGCGATGATTTCATCGAAGGCGGCGCCGGAGCGGATGCCCTGCGCGGTGGCGGCGGGATCGATACCGTAAGCTACGAGCATTCCTCGTCCGGGGTCAGGATCAATCTCTATAGAAACGACCAGGTCAGTGGCGGTGATGCGAGCGAAGACACGCTCTACGATTTCACCAACGTGATTGGCAGCCTCGATGGCGACTGGATCGCGGGCGACGGTAAGGACAACACCCTCGACGGGAACGGGGGCTCCGACACGCTTCACGGCAACGGCGGAAACGACCGCCTTATCGCCTCGTCTACCCCCGTCGCGGTCGATGGCGGCACGGGGCAGGACGTCCTGATCGTCGAGCTGAACCCTTACCTCGATACGCTCAACTTCAGCGACGAAACGTTCAAGGGCATCGAGAAGGTGGCGGTCCGCAGCAACGGATCCATCTATATGGCGGATGTCACGCTCGGAACGTCGATCATCTCACAGAGCGTCGAGGGCGATCACGGAAAGATTATCGGCACTGCCGGGGACGATCGCATCAGGGCGGGAAGCGGCGGCGACAGGATCGACGCCTGGAGCGGGGACAACACCGTCCTGGGCGGTGTGGGCAAGGACCAGTTCATCTTCCGCTCGGAGAAGGGCCGTACCGAAATCCATAATTTCGAGCTCGGCAAGGACAAGCTGGCTCTGCTGCCGCTGACGACGAATTTCGACAACGTCGTCATCACGTCGGTCCATGACGGCCAAGACACCCTCGTCAGCTTCAAGAAATACACCGGTATCGAGCACCGCATCATCCTGGAGGATGTGGTCGCGTCCTCGCTCGCCGAACGGGACTTCATCATCTGATCGGGGTCGCGAATGCGATATCCGGTTCCTCCGTGGCAACTCTCGGGCGCGCTCAGGCGCCCGCCCCTGCGATCAGCATGTCCAGGCGCATCCGCGTGATCGCGCCGATCTCGTCGAGGGCGGTGGCCTCCTCCTCGGCCCGCTCCCGTCGGAGTCGGGCCTCGAACACCGCGAGGATCTGGGCCCGGCTGCGGCCTCGTACGGCGATGATGAAGGGGAAGCCGAACCTCTTCCGGTAGGCGGCGTTCAGGCGGTCGAAGGCCGCCGCATCCTCGGGCGGGAGGTGGTCGAGGCCGGCGCTGCCCTGCTCGCTCGCCGAGTCGGCCGTCATCGCCCGGGCCCGGGCCTCGGGGCCGGCGAGTTCCGGATGCCCGTTGAGGAAGGCGAGGCGCTGCGCCTCGGGCGCATGGCGCACCACGTCCATCATCGCGGCGTGCAGGTCGGCCACGCTGGCGAAGGGGCGGGCCGGCGCCACCGCCTCGGCGACCCAGGCCGCGTGTTCGAACACCCCACCGAGCAGGGCGACGAAGGCGTCCCGGTCGAGACGGTGGATGGCGGCGAGATCCGGCAAAGGCTCAGCTCCCGCGATAGGTCGTGCAATTGCCGGGCGTGCACAGCATCGGCACGTGGTAATGCTGCTTGGCGTCGAACACCGAAAACCGCACCACCGGGTTGTCCACGAAGATGTCCGCCTCGCTGATGCCGGGCCGGCTCTTCAGATAGCCGTCGATGAAGAATTCGAGCTGATATTGGCCGATCTTCGCCTCGGCCGCCGGCAGGATCGGTGCGTCGGTGCGCCCGTCGGCATTGGTGACGACGCTCTTCACGAGGCGCCAGTGCCCCTCCTCCATCACCGAAAAGTCGATGCGCACGCCGGGCGCGGGGCGCCCGCGCTCCGAGTCGAGGATATGTGTCGTGATGCCGGCCATCGGGTTTCTCGGATCGTTTCGTGGGTAAGCGGTTGCGGACGGTCGGGGCTTTCAGCTGCCGCGATAATACGAGTAGCCCCAGGGCGTGAACAGGATCGGCAGGTGGTAGCGCTGGCTCGCGTCGCGGATGTGGAAGCGGATCGGGACGAGGCTCAGGAAGTTCGGGCTCGGCAGCGCCACGCCGATGCGGGCGAAGTATTCCTCGACATGCATCAGCAGCTCGTAGCGCCCGGTCTTCAGGGCGTCGTCGATGAGGAGCGGCTCGGGCGAACGGCCGTTGGCACCCGTCGTGATCGTCTTGAGCGGCCGGTAGGCGTCGCCGTCGCGCACGGAGAGGTCGCAGACCATGCCCGCGCCCGGTGTGCCGTGGAAATTGTCGATGGCGTGCATGGTGAGGCGCGGGCCGAGGCCCGATTGCATCGTCGGGCCGGTGGTCAGGGCACCCGGCTGCGCAGGCGCCGGGGCGGGCGCGCCCTGGGCCAGCACGGTGCCGGTGGCGGCGACCGTGCCGCCGAGACCGATTCCGGCGAGGCCGGCGCCTACCAGGCTGCGGCGCGTGAGGTCGGGTCGCTCAGGGGGGTGGTTCAACTGTGTCTCCTGCAGAGGGCCGGTCCCGGCGTGACCGGGGGTGGGTTCAGGCCGGCTCATGGGCGGCGCGGGCGGCGGCCCGGCGCTCCAGCGCCGGGGTGGCGGGTGGGACGAAGGCGAGGATCAGCACGATCGTCGCCAGCTCGAAGGCCGCGACCAGCCACAGGCCGGCGGAGGCCGAGCCGGTATGCTCGCGCAGGTAGCCCATGAGGGCGGGGGCGCCGAAGCCTGCGAGGTTGGCCACCGAATTGATCAGGGCGATGCCGGCCGCGGCGGCCGAGCCTGCCAGGAACCGCCCGGGGATCTGCCAGAAGACGGGGATCGCGCTCATCGTGCCGACGATCGCCACGGCGAGCGCCAGCATGGCCAGGACCGGGTTCGACGGGACCAGGAAACCGACGAGGGCGATGGCCAGCGCCCCGATCGTCGCCGGCACGCCGCAATGCAGGCGGGCCTCGCCGGTGCGATCGGAATGGCGCCCGTTGAGGATCATCCCGATGCCACCGCACAGATAGGCCGCCGACATGATCCAGCCGACGGTGAGCGGATCGGTGAAGCCGGCATCGCGCACCACGCTCGGCCCGAAGAAGGTCAGGGCCGAGTTCGCCATGATGATGCAGAAGAAGATCGCGATGCACTGCCAGACCCGGACATCCTTCAGGGATGCCAGGATGCGGTGCTCGCGCGGGCCGAGGGCCTCGGCGTCGCGGGCAAGGTCGGTCTCGATCAGCGCCCGCTGCTTCGGAGTCAGCCAAGTGGCCTTGGCGGGGCGGTCGGTCAGGTAGAGGAGCGTGACGAACCCTGCGAGGATCGACGGGATACCCTCCAGCAGGAACACCCATTGCCAGCCGGCCCAGCCGTTCACGCCGTCCATGCCGGTGAGGATCGCGCCGGCCAGCGGCCCGCCGATCACGCCGGCGATCGCCGAGGCCGACATGAACAGCCCGAACACCTTCGCCCGCCGCTCGCTCGGGTACCAGTAGGTGAGGTACAGGATCACGCCCGGATAGAAGCCGGCCTCGAACACTCCGAGCAGGAAGCGCAGCACGTAGAAGAAGGCCGGTGTGGTGACGAACATCATCGCCACGCAGCAGGCGCCCCAGAGGAAGGTGATCCGCGCGATGGTCTTGCGGGCGCCGATATATTCCAACAGCAGATTGCTCGGCACCTCGCAGAGGAAGTAGCCGATGAAGAAGATGCCCGCCCCGATGCCGTAGACCGTCTCGCTGAATTTGAGATCGGACAGCATCTGCAGCTTGGCAAAGCCGATATTGACGCGGTCGATCCAGGACAGGATCCAGAGCGCCATCAGGAACGGCAGCAGGCGCCAGGTAATCCGGCGGTAAGCCGCGTCGAGCGACGGACGAGGCCGGGTCGATGACGCATCGGGAACGGGATATGACCGGATCGCCATGGATCGCCTCGAGGTCCGTCACTCCATCGGCGCCGATGCAAACCTCGCCGAAACACCAGCAATAGTTGGACCATGTTCCCGCACGATCCGACATCCGGACGGGCCGCGAAACTCGTCTGCGAGCGGGGTTATCCACCCCGAGCGAGGCTTTCCATCGCGTTCCTCACGGGGCGCGGAGCCAGCCGGAAACCATCGCACTTCGATGGTGTAGACAGACGGTGATCGACGCCTTGCCAAGGAGACCATGCCATGTGGCCCGACAGACGCTTTCTCGATCTCGCCGGTCTGGATCATCCCATCGTCCAGGCCCCGATGGTCGGGCCTCGGGGCCGGCTCACGGCCGCCGTCTCCACTACCGGCGCCCTCGGGTCGCTGGCCTGCGCCGCCCTGAACGCCGATCAGATGCGCGGCGAGGCCGCGGCGATCCGCGAGAGCACGGATCGTCCGTTCAATCTGAATTTCTTCTGCCACGCTTCGGCCACCCCCGATCCGGCCCGCGAGGCCGCATGGCTCCAGCGCGTGACACCCTATTACCGCGAACTCGGCCTCGACCCGGCGGCACCCGTCGCCATGGCCAACCGCGCGCCCTTCGACGAGGCGATGTGCGCCGTCGTGGAGGATTTGCGCCCGGCGGTGGTCAGCTTCCATTTCGGGCTTCCCGAGGCCGCCCTCCTCCGCCGCGTCAGGGATGCGGGTTGCCTCGTCGTCTCGTCCGCCACGACCGTGCGTGAGGCCCGCTGGCTCGATGCGCGCGGCGTGGACGCGATCATCGCGCAAGGGTCCGATGCCGGGGGCCATCGCGGCATGTTCCTTACCGATGCGGTGGAGTCCCAGGTCGGCACCTTCTCCCTGGTGCCGCAGGTGGTGGACGCGGTGCGCGTGCCGGTCATCGCGGCGGGCGGCATCGCCGATGCGCGCGGGATCGCCGCGGCGCTCACCCTCGGCGCGTCCGCCGTCCAGATCGGCACGGCCTATCTCCTCTGCCCGGAGGCCGGCACCTCCGCCGTCCATCTCGCCGCCCTAAGGGCCGCCCGCGACGAGGATACCGCGCTCACCAACGTCTTCACGGGCCGTCCCGCCCGAGGTCTCGTCAACCGCGCCGTCGCGGAACTCGGCCCGCTGAGCGCCGACGCGCCGGCCTTTCCTTCCGCCGCCATGGCGCTTCAGCCGCTGCGCCGGCGCGCGGAGGCTGCAGGCTCGGGCGATTTCTCGCCGCTCTGGTCGGGACAGGCGGCGTCCCTGGCGTGGGAAACGGGGGCTGCGGATTTGACCCTGCGGCTGGCGGAGGAGGCGCGCGGGATGCTGAGGATGTAAGGCCAGCCCGGCGCTCCGAGGGGGATGGGCCGGCGAGTCAGAACGGACTGACGGGGAAGAACCGCAGGTACAGCTCGGCGTATTTCCCCTCGTCCCAGAGCCGTTGGAGGGCTTCGTCGAGGGCGCGCGAGAGGGCCGTGTCCTCGCGCCGGGTGACAAGGCCGATGCCCTCGCCGAAATAGCGGTTTTCCAGGTAGTCGCCGCCCACCAGCGCGCAGCAATTCGAGGAATCGATGCCGCCGATCCACAGGGCGAGGTTGAGCCCGTCGGCGAAGACGTAATCCACATCGCCGCGCCGGAGCGCCCCTTCGGCGGTGGCGAGGTCGGTGAAGTCGCGTGCCTCCGCCTGGGGGAAGAACGCCTTCAGATAGGCCGCATGGGCGCTTGCCGCGACGATTCCGACGGACTTGCCGGCCAGCGCCTTGGCCGAGGGGGCGGGCAGGCCCTTGTCCGTGCGGGCGGCGAAGCGCGCCGGCCAGCGGAAATACGGACGGGTGGCGAGGAACCGGCTGCGCAGGGTCGGCGTCAGGGGGATGGCGGCGGCGACCACGTCGCCCTGCCTCTCGGCCAGCGCGTCGAGCAGCGTATCGAACCGGCGCGCCTGAATCGTGCAGCTGAGCGACAGGCGTTCGCAGACCGCCCGGACGAGTTCCACCACGAAGCCGGTGGGGGCGCCGTCCGGGCCGGCGAAATGCAGGGGCGGGAACTCGTCGTCGGTGAGGAAGCGGACGGCGCGCGCCGTCTGCGGCGCTTCGATCCGTTCGAGCCGGCTGCGCGGATTCCAGAAATTCGGGATCGTCACGCTCGGCGAGGCCGTGTCCCGCGAGGCCGTATCGTGCGCTGTCGAGTCTTGCGCTGCCGCCGGCCAAGCCGAGAACAGCGCCATCACCAGCAAAGCGGCGGCACACCAGGCGAGGCGGCTTGACGGTGTGGTTGTATCTGTGGCGCACTGGTTGTGCGCGGGAATCGTCTGGCTCACGGCTCTCCCCTATCACGTTCCCGGGCCTCGGGGAGCCGGTTCCGGTGTCGATCCTCGGTTTCAGGAGCCTGCGCGGCGAAACGGTGGCATTGCCGCCGGAGATCGCGTTTCTCTTGAGCCACGCCGCCTCCCCGATGCTGCTGGCGAAGGCCGCCGCCCTGGCGCGGGCGAGCGGCACCGATGCCGCCACCGCCCTGATCCAGTCCGGGCTGATGGACGAGGAACGCTTCTACCGCGCCCTCGCCGTCACCCTCGGCGCGCGCTATTTCGGCGCGCCCCTGCCCCTCGGCGCCGGGGCGCGGTTTCCCGACAGTGTGGTCGCGGGTGTCGCGCCCCTCGATCCGGGGACGGGGGCGGCCTTCGTCTACGCGCCGCGGGGACGCGCCGTCGTCGAATTGCTGGAGGGACGCAGCCCCACCGGTCTGATGCCGGCGATCACCGCCCCGACGGTCCTGCGCCACGCGATCTTCGCCCAGCGCTCGGTGGGGGTCGCGGCCCATGCCTCGGACGACCTCCTCAGGCGGAGGCCGGACTGGGCCTACAACGCCGTCCCCGTGGCGCCGCTCCTTGCGCTGGCAGGCCTCGTCTTCGGCGCGTTCCTGTTCGCCCTGGCCTGCCTGCCGGCGTTCCTCGTCACGGCGGCCTGGGTCCTGGTGCAGGTCGGATTTCTCGTCCTGCTCACCTTTCGCGTGGCCGCCATCGGCCCCACCGGCAGGATCGTGCCGGAGGATACGCCCGGGCAAAGGATGTCGGACGTCGACCTGCCGGTCTACACGGTGTTCGTCGCCCTCTACCGGGAGGCGGCGGTGGTGCCGCGCTTGCTGGAGGCGTTGACGCGGTTCGATTACCCGGTGGCGAAGCTCGACATCAAACTCCTCACGGAAGCCGACGATGCCGCCACGGCGGGGGCGCTCGCCCGCCTCACCCTGCCGGCGCATGTGGAGGTCGTCGTCGTGCCGCCGGGTTTGCCCAGGACCAAGCCGCGCGCCCTCAACGCCGCCCTGCCCCTGGCAAGGGGAAGCTGCCTCGTGGTCTACGACGCGGAGGACGTGCCCGATCCCGGCCAGTTGCGGGCGGCTGCCGAGGCTTTCGCCCGCGCCTCCCCGCGCACCGCCTGCCTGCAGGGTCGCCTCGTCATCGACAATGCCCGCGATTCCTGGCTGACCCGGTGCTTCGCCCTCGAATACACCGCCCTGTTCGACGTGCTCGGCCCGGCGCTGGCCGCATGGCGGCTGCCGACGCCGCTGGGTGGGACCTCCACCCATTTCCGAACCCACATCCTGCGCGCCGTCCATGGCTGGGATTCTTGGAACGTCACCGAGGATGCCGATCTCGGCCTGCGGCTGGCGAGGGCCGGCTACGATGTCGGCGATCTGCCAAGCAGTACGATCGAGGAGGCGCCAGCCCGCTACAAGGCCTGGCTCAACCAGCGCACCCGCTGGATGAAGGGCTTCCTCCAGACCAGCCTCACCCATGGCCGCACTCCTATGGTCACGTTCCGCGAGCTCGGTCCGTTGGCGAGCCTATGCGCCATCGCCCTCATCCCCGGAACGGTGGCCTCGGCCCTGGCCTATCCGTTTCTGATGCTTCCGGCCGTGGTCTCCCTCTGGCCCAGCCGGATCCAGGCGGGGAGCGACTTCTGGTCGAACCTACCCACGGGCACGGCGATCACGGTCCTCGTCTCGGGCTTCGTGGCGATGCTGCTGCCCGCCTATATCGGCGCCCGGCGCCGGGGCTGGCACGATCTCGTCCCCTTCGTGCCCCTGCTGCCGGTCTATTTCCTCTTCGTCAGCCTCGCGGCCTGGCGCGGGGTGATCGAGCTGATCCTGGCGCCCGACCGATGGAACAAGACCGAGCACGGCCTGTCCCGCACCTCGCGCAGCGGGGCCCTGACACGGCACTCGCCGCGATGACGGGTCACAACGCCTTTGCGAGTTCCGCCGCCGTCTGGTCGGCGGGCTTCGTCAGGTTGAGGGCGTTCACGAAGCGGTTGCGCCCATCCATGATGTAGACGAGCGCGGTGTGCTCCATCGTGTAATCGTCCCCCTTGGTCGGCACCTTGCGGACATAGGCGCGGTAGGCCTTCACGGCCGCGGTGACTTCCTCCTGCGAACCGGTGAGGCCCACGATGCGGGGATCGAAACTGGCGAGGTAGGTCTTCAGGGCCTCGGGCGTGTCGCGCTCCGGATCGACCGCGATGAACAGCGCCTTCGTGTCCTTGCCCTTGGGTCCGAGCGCCTGGAGCACGTCGCCGATCTGCTGCAGCGTGGTCGGGCAGACATCGGGGCAATGGGTGAAGCCGAAGAAGACGAGATGGGTCGCCCCGGCGAAATCCCGCTCGGTGACGCGCCGTCCGTCCTGGTCGGTGAGGGTGAAGGGGCCGCCGACGCTGCTGGTCGCCACCTGCCCCGCCTTCGGCACGAGCATCACGGTGGCCGCAACGCCGAGCGCTACGAGGCCGACGGCGAAGAGGATGAGGGGAAGGGCGCGACGCATGGGGAGCCTTCAAGCCGGTTCCGGAGGGACGCTGCGGCAAGAGCATGGGCCGGGGATGCGGGCAACCGTCAATGTGTCGCCGGGGGGCTGCGTGAGACCGGCTTCACCACGCGGGGTCAGCGGGTCGCGAGGGCGGCGATCAGCTTGTGGGTCGTGCTGGTCAAGGCGGAGAACGCCGCGAAATCGATGCTGTTGATGACGACGAAGACCCCGACATCGCGCCCCGGCGCGAAGGCGACGTAGCTCATGAAGCCGGCGCCACCCCCGCTCTTGGCCAGCATCGCCGGTTCGTTCCCCTTGGCCGCCAGGGCCACCCAGCCGAGGGCGAGTCCCGCCATCGGCGAGGCTTCGTCGAAGCCGATCGCCGCCGGCATCGATTGGCGCTGGCGGTAGACCGCGTGGCTCAGGGCGAGTGCGCCGCTCGTGGCGGCGACGTTGTGCCGGAGCCAGCGCGCCATGTCGTTGCCCGTGCTGTAGAGGCCGCCGCTTCCGCCCGTCGCCTGCGTGTCGACGCAGGTGGCCGGGCCGCCGAGGCCTGAGCCGATCATCAGCCGGGCGCATTGCTCCGGCGTCGGCGAGAGGACCGTATCGGGCATTCCGACGGGCGCGGTGACGTGGCTGCGCAGCAATTGGGAATAGGGCGCGCCCCCCGCCGCGCCGACGGCATCGGCCAGGAGGTCGAACCCCACATTCGAGTAGGACGTGACGGTGCCGGGGGCCCAAGGCAGCGTGTATCGGCCGAGCCAGGACCAGCGCTCGTCGCGGGTCGGCCAGGCGCGAGGGTTCGTGCCCTCGGGCGCGTGTCCCATCTCGCGCGGCAGGGCGCCGGAATAGGTCGCCAGATCGAGGAGGGTGATGGGCCGCCCTTCGAAGGCGGGCACCTTCGCCTCCGGGGCGAAGCTCTGCAGCGGATCGGTGAGGGCGAGCCTTCTCTGCGCGGCGAGGGAGGCCAGCACCTCCGTGGTGAAGACCTTGGTGACGGAGTTGAGCCGCACCAGACTCGTGCCGTCGGGCGTGATCCCGTTGCCCTTCTCGGTCTCGCCGTAGCCGCGAATGAAGGTCCCGTCCCCGCGCACGACCACCAGGATCATGCCGGGCGCGCCGGATTCGAGGAACAGGATCTCGCCGGTGAGGTCCGTCGCCGCCGCGATCACCGGATCGTTGGCGCTCGCCGCTTGTGTCGTCGCCGCGAGCGACAGGGCGAGGGCGAGGACAGCGAATCGCTTGATCACGGCGCGGCTCCGATTCCGGGCGGAACTCTACACGTATCGCACATGGTGCAAGCTCATCGGGCGGGTGGGGCCGCCGCATCGATTCACAGGTGTTTCATAGGCAATACCGTTCAGACGGACGTTCCCGCATCGGGAACCCCGAGTTTCAGCCCTCCCCTACCTTCCCACGGTCGCCGGAAAGGGAGGCGCTCTCGCGCCGGAGTGGGCGACCGATGGGGCAGACCTCCTGCACGAACCCGGCGAGGGTGTTGGCGAGATTGTCCTCCACCTGTCGGTAGAACACGAACTGGCCGCGCTTCTCGCTCGCCACCAGGCCGGCATTCTCCAGGATCGAGAGATGCTGCGAGATCGACGGTTTCGACATCTCGAAGCGTGAGGCGATCTCGCCCGCGCTCAACTCGGCATGCGCCAGATAGGCGAGGATTTTCCGTCGCACTGGGGATGCCAGGGCCTCGAAGACGCGCTGCATGGAATCGTTGCCTCACTTCACCCGACATTTAGGTGATGAGCTAACGATTGACAAATCAGTCACTGGCGTAATTAGGTAAACACCTAACTGCAGGAGGCCGACATGACGCTTCTCTCGACACCCCGCCTCATTGCGGGGCCGGACACCTCCGTCACGGAAGGGCGGGTCCGCTGGGCGCCGTCCCGCTCGCTCTGGACCGGTGGCATGACGTTGGCGGCCGTCTCCCTGGCGCCGGTCTTCGTCACGCCCGGCGCGGTGTTGCTGTTCCTGGCGACGAGCGCGGTCACCCTCTGTCTCGGGCACTCCATCGGCCTACACCGGCTCCTGATCCATCGCAGCCTGTCGGCGTCGCTCTGGGTGGAGCGGGTGCTGGTCTATCTCGGCACGCTGGTCGGCATGGCGGGACCGCTCGGCATGGTGCGGCTCCACGACACCCGGGACTGGGCGCAGCGTCAGGCCGCGTGCCACGACCTCCATGCCCACCGCGCACCGTTTCTGCGCGATGCGTGGTGGCAGATGCATTGCCGCCTCGATCTCGACCGCCCGCCCCGCTTCGTGCCGGAGGACAGGATCGCCCGCGACGGGTTCCTGCGCTGGCTGGAGGCGACCTGGATGGCGCAGCAGATCCCGTGGGCGATCCTGTTCTACGCGCTCGGCGGATTGCCGTGGCTGGTCTGGGGCGTCCCCGTGCGGATCGCCGTGAGCCTCACCGGGCACTGGCTCGTCGGCCATCTCACCCACCGACGCGGGCCGCAGGGCTGGGCGGTGGATGGTGTCGCGGTGCAGGGCCACGACTTGCCGGCGGCCTCGCTCGTCACCTTCGGGGAGGCTTGGCACGGCAACCACCATGCCTGGCCGGAATCCGCCCGCCTCGGCATCGAGCCGGGTCAGCACGATCCCGGTTGGTGGGTGTTGCTGGCGATGCGCCGGCTCGGGCTGGTATGGGGTCTCAAGCAGCCGGGCGAGCTGACGCCCAGGGAGGGATTGCGCCGCGTCGCGGCCTAAAACCCCTCCCCCGGCACCCGTCCGCTCCGAGATTACCGCGATCTCCTCGCCGCCTCGACCGACGAAAGGAACACGATCATGTCATCCGCCTCCTGGCCGATCACCCTGCGCGTCGCCTTGGCGGGCATCATCGGCCTCGTCGGATCGGTTCTGGTCATTCAGATGCTGCTCTGGCCGGCTTTGCCGGAAGGGGCCGCGACGGAGACGATGGCCCGAGCCCTGTCGAGGGGCTTCGGCAGGACGATGGCCCTGATGGTGGCCGGACTTCTCTTTGCCGGTCCGTTGATCCTCATCGCGATTTTCGCCGGGGCGGCCTTCCGTCCCTCGATCGAGCGGCATCTCCTGCCATGGAGCCTCGGCTCGCCGGTCGCGGTATGGCTGTTCGCCTGTCTCGTCCTCGTCGTGATGACGGAATCCGCCTCCAGGCCGCAGGGATTTTTCCAACGGCTCGCCGCCGCCATGGGGTCGGCGGAAAACCTGCTCTTCCTGTTGGGGCCCCTCGTGTCGGGCCTCGCATTCTATGGCTTGTCGGTGCCGCGAAAGCGGACGCCTCCGGTGTGACGAACCCTGTCACACGGCGATCTGATCTCGTTCCCCGGTCTCGTCCACCAGGGCGGCCCCCTGTCGCCGCAATGCCTCGCCCACCATCAGCAAGGCCGGCCCGTCGAAGCCCGATGCCTCCACACGGTCCGCCAGATCGGCGGCTGTGCCCGATACGACGGCTTGGTTGGGCCGCGTGGCGTTGAAGACGAGGAGCGCGGGGGTGGCCGGTGCCAGACCCTCGGCGACGGCGCGGTCGAGCAGCTCGCGCAGGGTCTTCTTCGGCATATAGACCACGGTGGTGACGCTCGGATCGGCGAGCGCCCCCCAGTTCAGGTCGGACGGCAGGGCACCGCGCCGGTCGTGGCCGGTGACGAATTGCAGGCGTCGCGCCGAGTCGCGGTTGGTCAATGAGACGCCCAGCGAGGCGGCCGCCCCCTGTGCCGCCGAGATGCCCGGCACCACGCTCACGGGGATTCCCGCCTGATGGCAGGCGTCGATTTCCTCGCCGGCCCGGCCGAAGACCAGGGGATCGCCGGATTTCAGGCGCACCACCTGCTTGCCGGATTTGGCGAGCTGCACCATCAGCGCGTTGATGTCGTCCTGGCGGCAGGAGGGGCCGTGCCCGGTCTTGCCGACCAGCATGGTGCGCGCCTCGCGGCGGGCATAATCGAGGATCTCGGGCGCCACGAGATCGTCGTAGAGGATCACGTCGGCGTTGCGGAGCGCCCGCAAGGCCTTCAGCGTCAGGAGTTCGGCATCGCCCGGTCCCGAGCCGACGAGCGTCACCGCCCCCCCCTTGGGGGCCACCTCCGTCTGGCCGAGAAGCTCGGCGAGATCCGCCTCGGTGGGAGCCCGGTCCGGCTCGGCGAAGGCGCGATCCGTGAACCGCTCCCAGAAGGCGCGGCGGTCGGAGAAGGCGTGGAAGCGGGAGGTGACCTCCTCGCGCCAGTCGCGGGCGGCGCCGATCCAGGCCTTGAACCCGCGCGGGAGCATGCCCTCGATCCGGGCGCGCACCGTCTGCCCGAAGACGGGAGCCGCGCCCTCCGTCGAGATGCCCACCACCATCGGCGAACGGTTGACGATGGCGCCGAACTTCACGTCGCAGAGATGCGGCCGGTCGACGGCGTTGACGATGGCGCCGGTCGCCCGCGCGGCGGCCACGAAGGCGATGCAATCGGCCTCGTCCTCCATGGCGCCGATGCAGAAGGCGGCGCCCTGGAGGTCGGAGGGCTGCCACTGGCGCTCGTGCAGGGTGACGCTGCCGGCGACGATCTCGCCCGGCACCGCGCGCAGCTCGTCGCTGGGTTCGGGTGCGTAGACGTCGACATCGGCCCCGGCGGCGGCGAGCAGCTTCACCTTCCACGGCGCGCCGCCATTGGACCCGGCCAGCACTGCGCGCTTGCCCTGCAGCGGCACGAAGACCGGCAGGACCGCCAGCGGTTCGAGGCCGGCATGTCCGGCGCCCTCACGGGCGGCGATTCCGGCGGGTCGGGTTTCCCGGGGCTGGCGGGGCGTGCTCATGGCGTGAAAATGAGCTTATGCGGCGTCGCGCGCAAGCGCCTGCGGCAGCAGCTTGCGGATCTCTGGGATGCATGAGCCGCAATTCGTGCCGGCCTTGCACGCGGCACCCACCGCCTCGACGCTGTGAGCGCCGGCCGCGATGGTGGCGGTGATGACGTCGAGGCCGACCCCGTGACAGGCGCAGACGGTCGGCCCGGCCGACGCCGTCTCGGCCCGGCCTGAGAGCAGGGCGCGTCGAGCGGAGGGTTCGAGGTCGGAGGCGGCGAAATAGGCCTTCTCCGATTCCCAGCCGGGCTTCGCGTCGCCGGGCGTCAGGGCCAAGCATGCGACGAGACGCTCCCCGTCATAGGCGGCGAAGCGGTAGCGGCCACGGGCATGGTCGGCATATTCGGCGATCTCGAGGCCCTGGAACATTCCCCTCAGCATCAGCGCGACCTCGCGCGAGCTCTCCTGGGTGGCGAAGTGCAGCCCGGATCCACCCTGGATCGTGGCACGCGCCCACCACCAACCGGCCGGAAGCGACCGCTGCTCGCGGGTCAGCAAAAAGCCGCGGCTGCGATAGACGGCCGGCGCGATGGCGGACGGCGTCGCCTTCAGCTCGGGCTGCCCGGAGACCGGATCGGGGATGCCGCGTGCGAGGGCGCCGACGCGTCCCTCCGACGCGGTGGCCCCGCTCCAGTGGAAAGCCGCGAAGAGGTCGCCCCGGCGCATACCCTCCCCCACCATCACCTCGAGCACCGCCGCGCCATGCGCGGTGGAGACCGTGGCGAGGCCGCCATGGACCACGCCCATCGCGGTTGCGTCGTCGGGGTGGATCTCCACGAAAGGCACGTCGCGATGGGCCGAGAGGCGCTGGCTCTTCCCCGTGCGCGTCATCGTGTGCCAATGATCGCGCACGCGTCCGGTATTGAGCACGAAGGGGAAGTCCGGGCTCACGGCCTGCGCCAGGGCCGGGGGCTGCACGGCGACGAAGCGGGCGCGCTTGTCGAAGGTGAAGAACTGCCCGTCGGCGAAGAGGCGCGGCTTGCCGTCCTTGGCCCCGCGCTTCGTCAGCGGCCATTGCAGCGGCTTCGCGCCGGCATAGGTCGCGTCCGAGATATCGCTCACCGCGCCGATGTCGAAGTCGCGGGTGCCGTTGTTCTCGAAGGCCGAGAGCGACGCGTGCTCGCGGAAGATCGCGGCGGCGTTCGGATACGCGAAGGCCTCGCCGTGGCCGAGGCGCTTGGCGACGTCGCTGATGATCGCCCAATCCGCCCGTGCCTCGCCAGGGGCCTTGAGGAAGCTGCGCTGGCGCGAGATGCGCCGCTCGGAATTGGTGACGGTGCCGTCCTTCTCGCCCCAGGCCTGGGCCGGCAGCAGAACGGTCTTGCGGCCTGTCGCCATGGCGGTGTCGCTGTCGGCGACGGCCTCGGACACGACGTAGAGGTCGAGGCCCTTGATCGCCTCGCGGATCGCGTCGGCACGGGGCATCGACACGACGGGGTTGGTGCCCATCACCCAGAGGGCCTTGATCTTGCCGCGTTCCACCGCCTCGAACAGGGCGACGGCCTTCATGCCTTCGCCGGTGATGATGTTGGGCGCCGACCAGAAGCGGCGGACCCGGTCCACCTCCTCGGGCGCGAAATGCATGTGGGCGGCCAGCATGTTGGCGAGGCCGCCGACCTCGCGCCCGCCCATGGCGTTGGGCTGGCCGGTGAGGGAGAACGGCCCCGCGCCGGCCTTGCCGATGCGGCCGGTGGCCAGATGGCAGTTGATGATGGCGTTGCCCTTGTCGGTCCCCTGCGCCGACTGGTTCACCCCTTGCGAGAAGGCGGTGACGACGCGCTTCGTGCGGGTGAACAGCGCGAAGAAGGCGCCGACATCCGCCTCCGACAGCCCGGTTGCGGCGGCCGTGGCGGCGATGTCCGGGGCGATCGAACGGGCGCGCTCCAGGGCCCCGTCGAGGCCGGTCGTGTGGTCGAGAACGAAGCGGTAATCGAAGGCGCCCGCGCTCGCGAGATGCACGAGGAGGCCTGAGAACAGGGCGGTGTCGGTGCCCGGCTTCAGGCCGAGGAAGAGGTCCGCCTCCTCCCCCGTCTGGGTCCGGCGCGGGTCGATCACGACGAGCTTGGTGCCGCGCTTGGCGCGGGCATCGACCATGCGGCGGAACAGGATCGGATGGCACCAGGCGGTGTTGGAGCCGACCAGCACAATGAGGTCGGCCTCGTCGAGATCCTCGTAGCAGCCCGGCACCGTGTCCGAACCGAAGGCACGGCGGTGGGCCGCCACCGCGCTCGACATGCAGAGGCGCGAGTTGGTGTCCACATGGGGCGTGCCGAGGAAGCCCTTCGCGAGCTTGTTGGCGACGTAGTAATCCTCGGTGAGGAGCTGGCCGGACAGGTAGAACGCGATCGAATCCGGGCCGTACTGCTCGGCGACCTTCCGTAGCCCGCCGGCCACGGTGCCGAGTGCCGATTCCCAGCTCGACCGCACGCCGTCGACGACGGGATGCAGCAGGCGGTTGTCGAGGGACAGGGTCTCGCCGAGGGCGGAGCCCTTGGAGCAGAGGCGGCCGAAATTGGCCGGGTGCTCGGTATCGCCGGCAATCCCCGCGCCGCCCTGCCCGTCCGGTGTGGCGATCACGCCACAGCCGACGCCGCAATACGGGCAGGTGGTCTTCACGGCGGCGGCGGGTGCCTGGACGTGCGCGTTCATGGCGAAATCCTCGGCGAATTCCAGGGTTCGAAGGGCAGCAAGAGTCGGGCCGGATCGCGAGGCCGAACCCTTCCCCGCAGGGCGGAACAATTGACGATGAGGCGCACCGTCATTCCGGGGCGCCGAAGGCGAGCCCGGAAGCCAGACGCACCGGCGGTGCCGGACTTTGCACCGCCTGTGGTTCTGGATCCCGGGTTCCGCTGCGCGGCCCCGGGATGACGGGCCGATGCCAGAGGCCTCCGCACGAGCGGACAGGCATCTGCGAGAGGCCTCCCCAGAGAGCCTTGCCCGATGAGGCGAAGGCTATTCCCGTTTTCAGTACACGTCGGCCTGATACCGCCCGGTCTTCTTCAGATGGGCGAGGTAGGCCACGGCCTCGTCGGGATTCTTGCCGCCATGGGTTCCGGCGACGTCGATGATCGCCCGCTCCACATCCTTGGCCATGCGCTTGGCATCGCCGCAGACGTAGAAATGGGCGCCGCCTTCGAGCCATTTCCACAGGTCCGCGCCGTTCTCGCGCATGCGGTCCTGCACATAGGTCTTCTCGGTCCCGTCCCGCGACCAGGCGAGGGACAGGCGGGTGAGCACCTTGCCGTCCTTCAGCGCGTTCAGTTCGTCCTTGTAGAAGAAGTCGCTGGCCTGGCGCTGGTGGCCGTAGAACAGCCAGTTGCGTCCCGGCGCCTGGGTCGCGGCGCGCTCGCGCAGGAAGGCGCGGAACGGCGCGATGCCGGTGCCCGGCCCGCACATGATCACGTCCTTCGACAGGTCCTCCGGCAGGGCGAAGCCGTGCGCCTTCTGCAGGTAGACCTTGACCGTGGTCTTCTCGGCGATGCGTTCGCCGAGATGGGTCGAGGCGACGCCCAGACGCAGCCGCGAGCGGTGGTTGTAGCGCACCGCGTCGACGGTCAGCGAGACCCGGCCCGGATCGGCCTTGGGCGAGGAGGAGATCGAGTAGAGTCGCGGCTGCAGCTCGTCGAGGGCTTCCAGGAAGACCTCCGCGTCGGGCCGGGCGCCGGGGAACTTGTGGAGCGCGCCGAGCACGTCGAGATAGGCGGCGTCGCCGTCCGGGTCCTCGCCCGCCGAGAGCGCCCGCGCCTTCTTGCGGGCCTCCCCCGAGGTGAGGAGGGAGAGGAGCTGGTAGAGCCCGTCCGGCGCGGCGCCCAGGGAGTAATCCCTGATCAGCCGGTTCCGTAGGGTCTGGCCGCCGATGATCCGTTCCGGCCGGGTGCCGAGTTCGGCGATCACCGCATCCACCAGGGCCGGCGGGTTCGAGGGGAACAGGCCGAGGGAATCGCCGACCACGTACTCGATGGGCGTGCCCGTGAGATCGATCTCGACATGCCAGGTCTCCTTCTCGCCGCCCGGCTCGTTGAGGCGGGTGCGGGACAGGAACACGGCTTCCACCGGGTTCTCGCGGCAATAGCCGAGCGGTCCGAGGGGCGCCTCCGCCTTGGCCTCGCCCTCCCCCGCTTCGGCCGCCTTCGCGCCGCCGCCCGCGCCGAATTCCTCATCCAGCTTCTTGAGCATGCGGAGGGTGTCCTTGCCCCCCGGCTGGCACAGGTTCAGACGCTCTTCCTTCTTCAGGAACAGAGCGTTGGCGTAGTCGGCGCAATTGTAGCCGCACTGCCCGCAATCCTGCTGGGCCATGGCGGCCATGAGCTTCTGGGGCTCGGGACGCTCCTTGGCGAGCTCCATCCGGTCGGGCAGCGGCATCGACGGATCGTGCCAGGGCGCGTCGTCATTGTCGGCGAGCTTCGGGCCGCTGCCCGTATCGCCGGGCGCGAGGGCCGTCGCGCCCTCCACGGCGGGGCCGAGCAGGGCGGCGAAATAGCCCGACAGCCAGGAACGCTGATCCGGGTTGAACGGGGCGTTCTCGGGGATGAGAACGAGCGGGGGGATGACGTGCTCGCTCATGCTGCGGCCTTCAGGACGGGTTGATCTTCGGCGAGGTTGCGGAGGGTCTCGGGGCCGGTGCGCGCGGTGAAGGCCTGGAAGCTCTCCTCCCGGCTCTCGCGGCGGCCGAGATAGCTGCGCAGCAGCGCCTCGATCCGCGAGGGGCAATCCTCCGCCTTCACCGCCTTCCAGATCTCGGTGCCGATCTTCGGGCTGTCGCCGAAGCCGCCGCCGACGACGATGTCGTAGCCCTCGACGGTGTCGCCCTCCTCCGAGACGACGACCTTCGCGCCGATGAGGCCGATATCGCCGATGTAATGCTGGGCGCAGCTATGGTGGCAGCCGGTAACGTGGACGTTCACGGGCACGTCGAGTTCCGGCAGGTGGGCCTCCATGTAATCGGCGATGACGAGCGCGTGGCCCTTCGTGTCCGAGGCGGCGAACTTGCAGCCCTTGTTGCCGGTGCAGGCCACGAGGCCGGCGCGGATGCTGGAGGCTTCCGTGGTGAGGCCGAGCGCTGCCACGCGGGCCTGGACCTCGGCCACCTTGGCATCGGGCACGCCGGAGAACAGGAAGTTCTGCCACACCGTCATGCGGATGGCGCCATCGCCGCATTCCGACGAGATCTTTGCCAGTTCGCGCATCTGGTCGGAGGTCATCTTGCCGACAGGCAGGATCACCCCGATCCAGTTCAGGCCCGGCTGGACCTGTTTGTGGACGCCCACATGGGAGAAGCGGTCCATGGGTCCGCGCGGGGCGAGATGGGCCGGGTCGACCCGGTCGAGCTTGTAGCCGAGCTCGTCTTCCACGGCGGCGAGGTACTTGTCGAAGCCCCAGGCATCGAGGACGTATTTCATCCGGCTCTTGTTGCGGTTGGTCCGGTCGCCGTTCTTGATGAAGACCCGCAGGATCGCGTCGGCGACCTTGTTGCAGGCCTCGGGCTTCAGCACCACGCCGGTGTCGCGGGCGAGATCGCGGTGGCCCGAAATGCCGCCGAGCACGAGGCGCATCCAGATTCCTGGCTCCACGGCCGCGCCATCGAGGACCTTCACCGCCTGGAAGCCGATATCGTTGGTCTCCTCCAGCACCGGCATCACGCCGCCGCCATCGAAGGCGACGTTGAACTTGCGCGGCAGGCCGTAGAGCGAACGGTCGTTGATGATCCAGTTGTGCCAGGACTTGGCCAGGGGCCGCGTGTCGAGGAGTTCCTGGGCGTCGATGCCGGCCACGGGTGAGCCGGTCACGTTGCGGATGTTGTCGGCGCCCGAGCCGCGCGCCGTGAGGCCGAGATCGATCAGCCCGTCGAGGAAGGGCTGGCCGTGCTCCGCCGTGATCTCGCGGACCTGGAGGTTGGCGCGGGTGGTGACGTGGCTGTAGCCGCCGCCATGGGCATCGGCGAGATCCGCGATACCGGCGAACTGCCAGTGCTGCAGGATGCCGTTGGGGATGCGCAGGCGGCACATGAAGTCGCCGCTGGCCGGGGCGAGCCAGAACAGGCCGTGATAGCGCCAGCGGAAATTGTCCTCCGGCTTCGGGGCCTTACCGGTGGCGGCCTCGGCGATGAGGCGGTTGTGCCCGTCGAACGGGTTCTCGGCCCGCTTCCACTTCTCCTGGTCGCAGAGCTTGCCGCCGGCCTTCACCGTGGCGTCCTGGGCCTTGATGTGGATGGCGTCCGGGCCGGTGGGCTCGGAGGGCGCGGCGGCACCCTGCCCGAGGGCGAGGCCGCCGGTGAGGCGGGCGGCGGCGATGCCCGAGGCGAAGCCTTCGAGGTAGCGCTTCTGCTCGGCGTTGAAGTCGTCGGCCATGGAAGCCTCCATCATGCTGCCAGGGATTGGGAATCGGGGGCGTGGACGCGCCCGAACATCAGGTCGTCACGGTGATCGGCGATCGGTTCGCCGGTGCGGATCAGCGTCTTGCACCAGCCCTGTTCGGCGATGTCGCCGACGAAGACGGCGCCGAGGAGCTTGCCGTCGCCGATGATCAGCTTGCGATAGAGGCCGAGGCCAGGGTCCGACATCACCACCGTCTCGGCATGTTCGGGTGCTTCGATCTCGCCGGCCGAGAAGACCGGCAGGCCCGAGACCTTGAGGCTGGTGGCCAGCGAGGTGCCGAGATAGGCGGCCTCCTCGCCGACGAGGTGGCGGCTCAGCACTTCGGCCTGGTCGTAGGCGGGTTCCACGAGGCCATAGACCATGCCGCGATGCTCGGCGCATTCGCCGAGCGCGAAGATGCGCGGATCGGAGCTCGTCATCCGGTCGTCGACCTTGATGCCGCGCCCGACTTCAAGCCCGGCGCCCTGGGCGAGGACGGCATTGGGGCGTACCCCCACCGACATCACCACGAGATCGGCCGGCAGCACCGTACCGTCCGACAGGACGAGGCGCTCGACCCGCCCGTCGCCCTCCACATGGGCGGTATCGGCCTTGAGCAGGACGCGCACGCCGCGCGATTCCATGGCGCGCTTCACCAGGCCGGCGGCGTGGTGGTCGAGCTGGCGCTCCATCAGCCGGTCCATGACGTGAAGCAGCGTGGTGTCGACCCCGAGCCGCGCGAGGCCGACGGCGGCTTCCAGCCCGAGCAGGCCGCCGCCGATGACGATGGCCTTGGCGCCGGTGACCGCCGCTTTCCGGATCGCCGCCACATCGGCGAGATCGCGAAACGTGATGATGCCGGGCAGGTCCATGCCGGGCTTCGACAGCCGGATCGGCAGGGAGCCGACCGCGAGGACCAGCTTGTCGAAGGGCAGGACATGGGTCTCGCCGACGATGACGAGGGCGTTTTCCCGGTCGACCTGCGTCACCGGCGCTCCGGTGATGAGGCGGATGCCGTGCGCCTCGTACCAGTCGAGGCCCCGGAAGGCGCAGGCCGCCTCATCCACCTCGCCGCCCAGCAGCGACGAGAGCAACACGCGGTTATAGGCCGCCTGCGGCTCGGCACCCACGACGGTGACGTCGTAGCGACCGGGCGCGCGCTCGGTCAGCCGCTCCAGAAAGCGCAACGACGCCATGCCGTTGCCGATCACCACCAGACGCTCCTTCATGACCTGCGTCCGATCCTCACGCCGCCATGGCGGGTTTGGCGTGGCGGGCATAGAGGAACTCGAGCACGGCGGCGCGGGCATGGGTGTAGGTCGCGTCCTCCACCAGATCGAGGCGGCGGCGGGGACGCTCGAGATCGACCTTCAGGATCTCGCCGACCGTGGCCGAGGGGCCGTTGGTCATCATCACGATCCGGTCCGAGAGCAGCACCGCCTCGTCGACATCGTGGGTGATCATGATGACGGCGTTCTTCAGCCGCGCATGGATGTCCATCAGCGAGTCCTGCAGATGGGCGCGGGTGAGCGCGTCGAGCGCCCCGAACGGCTCGTCGAGGAGGAGCACCTTCGGCTCCATGGCGAGCGCGCGGGCGATACCGACGCGCTGCTTCATGCCGCCCGAGATCTCGTTGGGGCGCCGGTCGGCGGCATGGGTCATGTTCACGAGGGCGAGGTTGTGGTCGATCCATTCGGACCGCTCGGCCTTGGACTTCTTGCCCTTGAGCACCTTTTCCACGGCCAGCGCCACGTTCTCGCGCACGGTGAGCCAGGGCAGCAGGGAATGGTTCTGGAACACCACGGCGCGGTCCGGGCCGGGGCTGTTCACCTCCTTCTCTTCCAGGAGGACGCCCCCGGTGGAGGCCTTGAGCAGCCCGGCGACGATGTTGAGCACCGTCGACTTGCCGCAGCCGGAATGGCCGATCAGCGAGACGAACTCGCCCTTGTCGATCTTCACGCTCACGTCGCGCAGCACCTCGTTGGTGCGCCCGGAGCGGGTGAAGCTGATGCCGACATTCTCGATGCTGAGATAGCTCATGGGTCTCGTGTCCCTCTGCGAGAGGCGGTCGGGGCACGGCGCGGGGTGAAGCCCCGACGCGCCGCGCGGAGGCGTTCAGGCGGTGGCGCCGCGGGTGACGAGGGTGCCGATGAAGGCCACGAACCGGTCGAGGAAGAACCCGATCACCCCGACATAGACGAGGGCGACGATGATCTCGGAGATGTGCGACGAGTTCCAGGCATCCCAGATGAAGAAGCCGATGCCGACGCCGCCGATGAGCATCTCGGCCGCCACGATGGCGAGCCAGGACAGGCCGACGCCGATGCGAAGCCCCGTGAAGATGTAGGGAGCCGCCGAGGGCAGCATGATCTTCACGAAGAATTCGAGCGGGTTGAGGCGCAGCACTGCCGCCACGTTGCGGTAATCCTGCGGGATGTTGCGGATGCCCACCGCCGTGTTGATGATGATCGGCCAGATCGAGGTGATGAAGATCACGAAGATGGCGGAGGGCTGGCCGTCGCGGAACGCCGCGAGGGAGAGCGGCAGCCAGGCGAGCGGCGGGATCGTGCGCAGCACCTGGAAGATCGGGTCGAGGCCGCGCATGGCCCAGTCCGACTGGCCGATCAGGGTGCCGACCAGGATGCCGACCACGGTCGCGAGGGCAAAGCCGAAGGCAACGCGCTGGATGCTGGCATAGATGTGCCAGAACAGGCCCTTGTCGGTGCCGCCATTGTCGTAGAACGGGTGGGCGATGATGTCCCACGCCTCGGTGACGACGCGCGAGGGCGGCGGCAGCCCGGCGGTGGGCCGCGAGCACAGCAGCTCCCAGATCACCAGGAAGGCGATCAGAACCACGACCGGCGGGATCAGGTTGACGGCGATCTGGCGGAACGTCGCCAGGGTCACGAGGGGCTTGCGCGGGGCCTTGGCCGCCGGCTTCGCGGCGGCTCCCGTCACGGCGATGCTGGAGGTGTTGGCCATCACGCGATCCTCTTGATGCCGAGGCTGGACAGGTAGGCGGCGGGATCGGCGGGATCGAAGACCTTGCCGTCGAAGAAGGTCTCCTTGCCGCGCGACGTGGAGCTCGGGATCGCGGTGACGCCCAGCGCCTTCGCGGCGTCGCGCCAGATGTCCTCGCGGTTCACCTTGGCGATGAGCGCCTTGGTGTCGGTCTGCGCGTCGAACTTGCCCCAGCGGATGTCCTCGGTGAGGAACCAGAGGTCGTGGCTCTGGTAGGGGTAGGAGGCGTTGTCGGCGAAGAACTTCATGACGTAGGGGCTGTTCTCGACCACGCGGCCGTCGCCGTAATCGATGGTGCCCTTCATGCGGCCGGCGACGTCGCCGACGGGGATGTTGATCCACTGGCGCTTGGCGACGATTGCCGAGAACTCGTCCCGGTTCTCGGGCTTGTCGCACCACATCTGCGCTTCCAGCACCGCCATGGTCAGGGCCTTGGCGGCGATGGGGTTCTTCTCGACCCAGGAGGCGCGCATGGCGAACGCCTTCTCCGGGTGGTCCTTCCACAATTCGCCGGTCGTCAGCGCGGTGTAGCCGAGGCCCTGCTGCACGAGCTGCGCGTTCCACGGCTCGCCGACGCAGAAGCAATCCATCGTGCCGACCTTCATGTTCGCCACCATCTGGGGCGGCGGCACGACGATGGTCTCGATGTCCTTGTCGGGGTCGATCCCGCCGGCCGCGAGCCAGTAGCGGATCCAGAGGTCGTGGGTTCCGCCGGGGAAGGTCATGGCCGCCTTCACCGACTTGCCGGCGGCCTTCTTCTTCTCGATCGCCGCCTTGAACACCTTGGAATCGAGGGCGACCTTGGCGTCCAGATACTCCTTGGCCACCGAGATGCACTGGCCGTTGGTGTTGAGCCGGGCCAGGATCTGCATCGGCACGGGGACGTTGTTCTGCGTCACCCGGCCGGCCGAGATCAGGTAGGGCATCGGCGTGAGGATATGCGCGCCGTCGATGCCGTTGCCCTCCGAGCCGAGCACGAGGTTGTCGCGGGTGGTGCCCCAGCTCGCCTGTTTCAGCACCTCCACGTCGGGCATGCCGTGCTTGGCGAAGAACCCCTTTTCCTTGGCGACGAAGAGCGGGCCGGCGTCGGTGAGGGCGATGAAGCCGAGCTTGGCGCCCTTCACCTCGGGTCCGGCCCCCTGCGCGAAGGCGCCGCCGGGCAGCGCAGTGCGCGCCAGGGCTGCCAGCGACAAGGTCGCGGCGGCGCCCTTCAAGAGGCTGCGGCGGCTGTTCTGAAACCCGTCAGTCATGGAAAACTCGATCCCCCGAAGCTTAAGCATTCGACCCGAAGACGAAAAAAAACCGCCGCCCAAACGCAACCGAAGGCAGCCGCGATAGCGCGCCAACGGGTTACTTGGGTCAGCGGCTCTGCCGACATTCGTGCCCGTCGCCGTTGACGAGCGTGATAGGCACAGCAGGTTCCGTGCCAAACGCCGCTCAGCCTGTAACGGCTCTAAGGCCGAAGGCGGTTCGGACGGCGCGAGGGGGCATACGGCCCGGGCGCGGCGGTGGGGCGTGCGTTGCACAATCGAAAGGCTTGTCGTGCCGCCAAAAGCGGCGTCCAGCCCCGATCAGCCGCTCAGAGCGGCATCGAACAGGTCCGGGCGGTAGATCGCACGGGCGGCGGCGCGGAGATCGTCGGAGGCGACAAGCTGTCCGGACAACTCCGCCTCGCCGATGAACCAATCCGCATGGGCGGGGTCCGGCCGGTGTGCCCGCTCGCCGAATAGGGCGAAATGCGGGTCCCGCCGCCGGCGCCCGTCGGAATCGACGACCACGTCCCCCGTGAGCGCCCGTTCGAGAATCGGCGCCGGTACATTCAGGTAGCCATCGCGCGAAAGGAGGGAGGCGAGTTCGGCGCTGTTGCCGGGATCGGCGCACCAGCGCCCGGCCCGGTCGAGGACCCGCACCAGGGGGGCGCAGCGCGGCGCCTCCGATTCCGGCAGGGCCAGAACCTTCTCCGGGCAATCGGGCAGGAGTTCGCTGCCGAGGACCGCGATGCGGCCATACCCCTCCGCCACGGCGACGCTGTTCCAGGGGCTGCCGACGCAGAACCCGTCGATGAGTTCGCGCCGCAGCGCCTCGGCGATCTGTGGTGGCGGGATCACCACGAGGCGCGTCTGCGTGTCGAGGTCGAGGCCGCCGCGCTCGGCGAAGATCCGAAGCTGGTAGGTGTGGCTGGAGAACGGATGCACCGTGCCCAGTGTCAACGGCCTCCCTTCCCGCTCCCGCCGCGTGGCGATGCGCGCGAAAGCGGCGGCCACGGTGTCAACCTCGTTGTCCGCGGACTCCATCGCCTCCCACAGGGGGCGGGACACCGTGATCGCGTTGCCGTTGAGGTTGAGCGCCATCGGCACGCAAAGCCGGGTCTGCGGCCCGCTCAGCCCGAGCGCGCTGGCGATGGCGAGGGGCGCCAGCATATGCGCGCCATCAAGATGGCCCACCGCCAGCTTGTCGCGCAGGGTCGCCCAGGACGGCTCGCGCACGAGGTCGAGGGTGAGCCCCTCGGCCTTGGCGAAGCCGAGCTCCGCCGCCGCGATCAGGCTCGCCGCATCCACGAGGGGGACGTATCCGAGTGCGAGCCTCATCCGAACAGGTCCGCCGTGGTGACGATGGCGCGGGCGATGTCGGCGATCTTGCTCTTCTCGTTCATGGCCTTGCGCCGCATCAGCTTGTAGGCCTCCTCCTCGGAGAGGGAGCGGGCGGCCATGAGGATGCCCTTGGCGCGCTCCACGATCTTCCGGTCGGCGAGTTCGCCCCGCGCCTCCACCAGCTCCCGCTGCAGCCGGGCGAAGGCCTGGAACCGCAGGATGGCGATGTCGAGGATCGACCGGATGCGCTGGGGATGCAGTCCGTCCACCACATAGGCCGAGATCCCGGCATCCACCGCCGCCTGCATCATCGGCGCGTCCGAGCGGTCGACGAACATCGCCACCGGCCGCTCCACATGGCGGGACAGGCCCGACATCTGTTCGAGGATGTCCCGGCTGGGGCTCTCCAGATGGATCACCACCACGTCGGGATTGAGGGCGGCCACCTGCGCCGGCAGGTCGGCGGTGTCGGGGATGATGACCACATCCGCGATTCCGGCGGCGCGCAGCCCCTCTTCCAGGATCGCGGCGCGGGCTCGGCTCGGATCGATCACGGCGACGGTGAGGGATGGGTCTGTCATCGGGGCCCAATGGGCGGCGGTACGGCCGGTGCCTGCCGGCGGGAGAGGGCAAGACGCATACCGAATGAGCCCCTCGCCGAACAGGCCGTTCGGCGGCACGGATCTACCCAGGACCGGTGGCGCGGAAAAGCAGCGCCACCGATTCATCGTCTCCGGTATGTTTTGATACGATCGGGAAAGGAAATGGCCCAGCTTCCGCCGCAAACGCGAGCGCTAATGGCGGTGTCGAGGCGCGGGTGAGGTGTTCGGATGGTGGAGTGCCGTATATCGCAGCCTGTCGAGAACGCCCTCGCCGCCGAGGCCGGGACCGGCATGGCGCTTCCCCTGCTGCCGACGATCGTCGTCGCGGCGATCGTGTCCGCCGCCTCCTTCCTCTGCCAGACGCCCTCCGCGCCCATTCCCGAGACGTCCGCCAGCACGCGGATCGTCGAGATGGAAAGCCGGACGGCGCAGGTGAGCCCGATCGAGACCGCCGATCTGGGCACGGCCTTCGTCCCAGCCGCCTTCGCCTTCCGCGATCAGTTTCCGCTGCGCGACCTCGTGACGACGACCGCCAGCGTCGCGCCGCGCCGCGCGACATCCCGCACCGCCGCCGTGAAGCCGTCTCAACGCCGGCCCGATTCCGCGCGGTCCGAAATGGCGAAGACCGAAGCGGCGAGGCCCGACGCCAACCGGGTTCCGTCGGTCGCCGCCGCGAAGGCCGCCGTCTCGCCCGAGCCGTTCCGGGTCGAGGCCGAGGCGGACGAGGAACTCATTCCGCATCTCGCCCTGCCCTTCGCGCCGGCGATCTCCGCGATCAGCCGGGCCGGCAGCTTCGTCGGCACCCAGAGCGCGGCGGTGGGCGCCGAGGCCCTGGCCCTCGGCAATGTCGTGACCGGGCTCGTCGACCGCCTGCCGTTGCGGCCCTGATCGCACCGGCTCACGCATCACGCGCGGTTTCGGGCCGGTCCGGCCAGTCTTTCAGAGCTTTGCCGCTGGATTCTCCCCCTGTCGGGGACTAGGTGAGCCTTCGTCGACGAGACGGGCGCGAGGACCGCATTGCCGCGGGGGCCCGGCGGCAAGGATGGGCATGGCGGGACGGATCGAGGATTACGCGCTGGTCGGCGATGGCCGCACCGCTGCGCTCATCGGGCGCGACGGCAGCATCGACTGGCTCTGCTGGCCCCGCTTCGATTCCGCGGCGTGTTTCGCCTCCCTCCTCGGCACCGAGGAGCACGGGTTCTGGAAACTGTCCCCGGCGGACGGCGCCGCCACGATCTCGCGCTGCTACCGTGAGGGCAGCCTCGTCCTCGAGACGCGCTATGTGACCTCCGCAGGCGAGGCCAGGGTGATCGACTACATGCCGGCCAACGATGGCTCGCACATGGTGCGCATCGTCGAAGGTCTGTCCGGCTCGATCGACATGCGCATGGTCCTGGCGGTGCGCTTCGATTACGGGCTCGCGGTTCCGTGGGTGTCTCACAACGAACTTGGTGACCTGCGGGCGATTTCCGGCCCCCATAAGGTGGTTCTCCGCACCCGCGCGCGCCTCGATGGGGTCGGCCAGACCACAGTCTCGAATTTCACCGTGGCGAAGGGCGAGAGCCTGTCGTTCTGCCTGAGCTACGGCCCCTCGCACGAGGACGACCCGCCTCCGATCGAGCCGCGCAAGGTGCTGTTCCAGACCGACCGCTACTGGCGCGACTGGTCAAGCCGCTGCGCGTCCGGCACGCCGTGGGACGCCATCCTCAAACGCTCGCTGCTCACGTTGAAGGCGCTGATCTACACGCCGACGGGCGGGATCGTGGCCGCGCCCACCACCTCCCTGCCCGAGGAGCTCGGCGGCGTACGCAACTGGGATTACCGGTTCTGCTGGCTGCGGGATTCGACCTTCACCCTGATCGCACTGATGGATGGCGGCTTTCTCGACGAGGCGCGGGCCTGGCGAGACTGGCTGATCCGCGCGGTGGCCGGCAATCCGGAGCAGGCCCACATCCTGTACGGCATCGCCGGGGAGCGTCTCCTGCCCGAGATCGAGCTCGACTGGCTTCCCGGCTACGAGGGGTCGAAGCCGGTGCGGATCGGCAATGCCGCGGTCGACCAGTTCCAGCTCGACGTCTACGGCGAGATCTTCGACGCACTCTACCAGGCCCGCCAGCGCGGCCTGCTCGGCGATGCCGATGGCTGGCGCGTGGGCCTCGCCCTGCTGGAGCATCTGGAGAAGGTCTGGAGCGAGCCCGACGAGGGCATCTGGGAGGTGCGCGGCGGGCGCCGCCACTTCGTCCATTCCAAGGTCATGGCCTGGGTCGCCTTCGACCGGGCCATCCGCTCCTTCGAGATGGGCGACGGGCCGCCCGCCCCCGTGGATCGTTGGCGTGCGATCCGCGACCATATCCACGAGGAGGTCTGCGAGAAGGGGTTCGACAAGGAGCTGAACAGCTTCGTCCAGTATTACGGGGCCAAGACCCTCGATGCGAGCCTGCTCCTCATCGCCCATATGGGCTTCCTGCCCCAGGACGATCCTCGTGTCGTCGGCACGGTGGAGGCCATCGGCAAACACCTGATGCGCGACGGATTCGTGCTGCGCTACGACACCGAGGATGACAATACCGATGGTCTGCCCGGCGGCGAGGGGGCTTTCCTGCCCTGCAGCTTCTGGTACGCCGACAATCTGATCGGCCTCGACCGCTGCCACGAGGCGCGGGAGCTGATCGAACGCCTCATCGGCGTCTGCAACGATCTCGGACTCGTGGCCGAGGAATACGACGTGGGAGCCAAGCGCCTTGTGGGCAATTTCCCCCAGGCGTTCAGTCACGTCACGTTGGTGAACACGATTTTGAATTATAGTCGTGCCAGCGGGCCGGCGCGGGAGCGCAGTGAGAAATCCGCCCTCGCCCGGGCCACATCGCCGAACCGGGCGAGTTCTCCCGGCCAGGCGAGTTCTCCCAGCCAGGGTGGCGCAAATCTAGAAGGCGCCGCGGCCCAGCACAGCTGATCGCCGCAGCCCCGTAAAGAGTAGGAAGACGAGACCATGAGCGGAGCCGAGACCAAGCCGAAGGGCGACCTGAGCGAGATCGACAAGCTCTCCATCGACACCCTGCGCACCCTGGCGATCGACGCGGTGCAGAAGGCGAATTCCGGCCATGCCGGCGCGCCGATGGCGCTGGCGCCCGTGGCCTACACCCTGTGGAACCGCTACCTGCGCTACGACCCGGCGCATCCGCATTGGCCCAACCGCGATCGTTTCGTGCTCTCGGCCGGTCATGCCTCGATGCTGCTCTACGGGTTGCTGCACCTCGCCGGGGTCGCCCAGACCGATGGCGGCAACGAGCCGGCCGTCTCCATCGAGGACATCAAGAACTTCCGCCAGCTCGACAGCAAGACGCCGGGCCACCCGGAATACCACTTCACCACCGGCGTCGAGACCACGACCGGGCCCCTCGGCCAGGGCGTCGCCAATTCCGTCGGCATGGCGATGGGCGGCCGCTTCCTCGGCGAGACCCTGAACCGGCCAGACCTGCCGCTGTTCGACTTCAACGTCTACGCGATCTGCTCGGACGGCGACCTGATGGAAGGCGTGGCCGCCGAGGCCGCCTCCATCGCCGGGCATCTGCGCCTGTCGAACCTGTGCTGGATCTACGACAACAACACGATCACCATCGAGGGGCACACCGAACTCGCCTTCTCCGAAGAGGTGGCGACGCGCTTCCTCAGCTATGGCTGGCAGGTGTTGCGGGTGGCCGACGCCAACGACGTCCACGCCGTCGCCTCCGCCCTGGAGACCTTCCTCCAGTCCGGCGACCGTCCGACCCTGATCGTGGTCAACTCGATCATCGGCTATGGCGCCCCGAACAAGCAGAATACCTCGAAGGCGCATTCGGACGCGCTCGGCGTGGACGAGGTCAAGGCCGCGAAGCGAGCCTATGGCTGGCCCGAGGACGCCCAGTTCCTGGTGCCGGACGGGGTCAGGGAGAATTTCCAGGCCGGGATCGGCGAGCGCGGCGCTACGCTCTACGCCGATTGGGAGCGGTTCATGGCCGAGGCCAAGTCCGCCGAGCCGGCCCTGGCCGAAAAGATCGACGCCCTCCTCACAGGTCGCCTGCCCGACGGCTGGGACAAGGACATCCCGGTCTTCGAGGCGGATGCCAAGGGCATGGCTACTCGCGAATCCTCCGGCAAGGTGCTGAACGCCATTGCCAAGAACGTGCCCCACCTGCTCGGCGGCTCGGCGGATCTTGCGCCTTCCAACAAGACCAAGCTCGAATTCGAGGGAGCCGGTACCCTCTCGCCCTTCGAGCCGGGTGGCCGCAACATCCATTTCGGCGTGCGCGAACACGCCATGGGGTCGATCGTCAACGGTCTGGGGCTCGTGGGCCTCAGGGCCTACGGCGCGACCTTCCTGGTCTTCGCCGACTACATGCGTCCACCCATCCGCCTCGCCGCGCTGATGGAACTGCCGGTCTTCCACGTCTTCACCCATGATTCGATCGGCGTCGGCGAGGACGGGCCGACCCACCAGCCGGTGGAACAGCTGCTGACGCTCCGCGCCATTCCGGGCCTCATCACGCTCCGCCCGGCGGATGCCAACGAGGTGGCGGAAGCCTATCGGGTCATCATGGGCCTGAAGGAGCAGCCGGCCGTGCTGGCCCTCTCCCGGCAGCCGTTGCCGACCATGGACCGCTCGACCTATGCCAGTGCCGCCGGCACCGCAAAGGGTGCCTACGTGCTCGCCGACAGCGAGGGCACGCCCGACGTGATCCTCATCGGCACCGGATCGGAGGTGCAACTCTGCGTCTCCGCTTACGAGGCCCTGAAGGCCGAAGGCATCAAGGCCCGCGTGGTCTCGATGCCGTCCTGGGAGCTGTTCGAGCGCCAGGACGAGGCCTACCGCAACAGTGTCCTGATCCCCGACGTTCTGGCCCGCGTCGCCGTCGAGCAGGGCTCGGTGATCGGCTGGGACCGCTATTCCGGCTCGTCCGGGACGATCATCGGCATGCACACGTTCGGCTCCTCGGCGCCGATCAAGGACCTGCAGGCCAAGTTCGGCTTCACTCCCGAAAAAGTGGCGCAGGCCGCCCGCGACCAGATCGCACGGCACAAGAAGTAGGGATCGAGGGTTCCCTGAAGGACGGAACGCACGTCCCCCTCCCCCTTGTGGGGAGGGGTGGGGGTGGTTGGGTGACCCGCGGGCCGCGGAGGCCAGCGGAGCCACCCCCACCTCCGGCTCCTCCCCACAAGGGGGAGGAGAGGCGCGCATCCTGACAACGAGTGTTGAACGACGCCGCCCGTTCCCAAGCGGCACGACGACCACGACGAGGAGTTTTCGCATGAACCCGCTCAAGGCTCTCTTCCCGGAACAGGGCCAGGCCGTGTGGCTCGACTTCGTCGCCCGCGGTTTCATCGCCGATGGACGCCTCAAGACGCTGGTGGACGAGGACGGCCTGCGGGGCGTGACCTCGAATCCGTCGATCTTCGAGAAGGCGATCGGCGATTCTACGGAGTATGACGGGGCGCTGAAGGAGGTCATGGATGCGGGCGATGCCCGCGTCATCGATCTCTACGAGGGCTGCGCCATCGCCGACATCCAGGCAGCGGCCGACGTGCTGCGCCCTGTCTACGAGGCGAGCTACGGCGCCGACGGCTATGTCAGCCTCGAAGTCTCGCCCTACCTCGCCCTCTCGACGGAGGATACGCTCGACGAGGCCCGCCGCCTGCACAAGACGGTCGCCCGCGACAACCTGATGGTGAAGGTGCCCGCCACCCCGGCCGGCATCCCGGCGATCCGCGCCCTCACCGCCGACGGGATCAGCATCAACGTCACCCTGCTCTTCGGCCAGGATGCCTACGAGGAGGTGGCCCGCGCCTTCATCGCCGGCCTCGAAGAGTTCGGCGCCAAGGGCGGCGACGTCTCGAAGGTCGCCAGCGTGGCGAGTTTCTTCATCAGTCGTATCGACGTCGCCGTGGACAAGGCCCTCGACGCGAAGATCGCGGAGGCCAACGATCCCGACGAGAAGGCGGAACTGGAAGCCCTCAAGGGCAAGGTCGCCATCGCCAACGCCAAGCTCGCCTACCAGCGCTACAAGCGCATCTTCGCCGAGCCGACATGGCAGGCGCTCGCGCAGAAGGGCGCCAAGGCGCAGCGCTTGCTCTGGGCTTCCACGGGGACCAAGAACAAGGCCTATTCCGACGTGCTCTATGTCGAGGAGCTGATCGGGCCGGATACGGTCAACACCATGCCGCCGGCCACGATGGACGCGTTCCGCGATCACGGCACGGTCAAGCCCGCCATCGAGGAGAATGTCGGTGACGCCGAGGCCGTGATGGCCCGTCTGGCCAGGGCCGGCATCGATATCGGGGCGGTGGCCAAGCAGCTCGTGGAGGAAGGCGTCCAGCTCTTCATCGACGCTGCCGACAAGCTCCTCGGTGCGGTGGCGGGCAAGCGCGCCGATTTCCTCGGCGCCAAGCTTGACGGCCAGACCCTCATCCTCGGCGATGCCATCGGCGCTGAGGCGAAGAAGGCCGTCGAATCCTGGCGCGCCTCGGGCTCGATCCGCCGGCTCTGGGCGCACGACAAGACGGTCTGGTCGAATGCCGACGAGGACCAGTGGCTCGGCTGGCTCCGCATCGTCGAGGACGAACTCGCCCGCGTCTCCGAATACCAGGCCTTCGCCGAGGACGTCCGCCAGACCGGGTTCTCCGACGTGGTCGTCCTCGGCATGGGCGGGTCGAGCCTCGGCCCGGAAGTGCTGGCCGAGACATACGGTAGCCGCGACGGTTTCCCGACGCTGCGCATCCTCGATTCCACCGATCCCGATCAGGTCCGTGCCGTGGAAAGCGCGGTGAACCTCGAGACGACTCTGTTCATCGTCGCCTCGAAATCGGGCTCCACCCTCGAGCCCAACGTGTTCCGCGACTATTTCCTCGGCCGGATGAAGGCGCTGGTCGGCGAGCGGGCCGGGGCGCATTTCGTGGCCGTCACCGATCCCGGCTCGGCCATGGAGGCGGCGGCCAAGGCCGACAATTTCCGCCGGATCTTCTACGGGGTGAAGCAGATCGGCGGGCGCTATTCGGTGCTCTCGGCCTTCGGGCTGGTCCCGGCGGCGGCGTCCGGCATCGACGTGAAGCAGTTCCTCGACACGGCGCGGACCATGGTCCGCTCCTGCGGCCCGGCCGTGCCGCCCGCCCAGAATCCCGGCGTTCTGCTGGGCACCGCCATGGCGGCAGCGGCACTCCATGACGGTCGTGACAAGGTGACGTTCATCGCCTCCCCCGGCATCGACACGTTCGGGGCCTGGGCAGAGCAGCTCATCGCCGAATCCACCGGCAAGGACGGCCGGGGTCTCATCCCCATCGACGGCGAGCCGGTGGGCGTGCCGGCGGTCTATGGCCGCGACCGCTTCTTCGTCTACCTGCGCCTCGACAACCGGGCGGACGCGCAGCAGGACGAGGCCGTGCGCAGCCTGGAGCGCGAGGGCCATCCCGTTGTCCACATCACCATGGTGAACGAGGAGCAACTGCCGCAGGAATTCTTCCGCTTCGAGATGGCCACCGCCGTCGCCGGCGCCCTGCTCGGCATCAACCCGTTCGACCAGCCGGACGTGGAAGCGAGCAAGATCGAGACGAAGAAGCTGTTCGATGCGGCCGAGAAGAGCGGCGCGCTGCCCTCCGAGACGCCGCTCGTCGAAGACGAGACCATCGCCCTCTACGCCGACCCGGCCAATGCCGGGGCGCTGCCGCAGACGGCGGAAGGGTTCGAGGCGGCCCTGAGAGCTCATCTCGCGCGGATCAAGGACGGCGACTACGCCGCGCTGCTGGCTTACGTCGCCCGTAACGAGGTGCACCACGCCATCCTGCAGGAGGCGCGCATTGCTCTGCGCGACAAGCGCAAGGTCGCGACCTGCCTCGAATTCGGGCCGCGCTTCCTCCACTCCACCGGCCAGGCCTACAAGGGCGGTCCGGATACCGGAGTGTTCCTGCAGATCACCGCCGACCCGTCGGAGGATCTCGCGATCCCCGGTCGGGCGCTGGGCTTCGGCACCGTGGTGGCGGCTCAGGCGCGGGGCGATTTCGCGGTCCTGGCCGAGCGCGGCCGCCGGGCCCTGCGCGTCCACATCAAGGGCGGCGACGTGGAGGCCGGGCTCAAGCGCATCGCGGCGGCGATCAAGGCGGCGGTGTTGTGAGGACAGCGGGATGACCCGGAATCGCCGGATCATTCCAACCTACTACCTCATCCTGAGGTGTCCGCTCCTGCGGGCCTCGAAGGAGGACTCCAGAGATCACCGTGCCGGCTGGAGGGCTCCTTCGAGGCCTCCGCTGCGCTGCGGCGCCTCAGGATGAGGTGGGTTGATAGGACCACGCATCGGTGCTCGGGCTGACGAGGCCCCCTCAATCAGGAGATCCCCAATGCAACTCGGCATGATCGGCCTCGGCCGGATGGGCGGCAACATCGTCCGGCGCCTGCTGCGGGACGGGCACACGGCCGTGGTGTTCGACCAGAACCCGGAGGCCGTGGCGGCCCTGGTCGCCGAGGGGGCCACCGGGGCGGCGAGCCTGGAGGAGTTCGTCGCCAAACTCGAGGCGCCGCGCGCGGCCTGGGTGATGCTGCCGGCGGGCGCGATCACCGAGGCCACGGTGGCCAAGCTCGGCGACCTCATGCAGGCGGACGACGTCATCATCGACGGCGGCAACTCCTTCTACAAGGACGACATTCGGCGGGCGGCGACCCTGAAGCCGAAGGGCATCCACTACGTCGACGTCGGCACGTCGGGTGGCGTCTGGGGCCTGGAACGCGGCTATTGCATGATGATCGGGGGGAGCAACGACGCCCTCGACAGGCTCGACCCGATCTTCAAGACCTTGGCACCGGGTGTTGGCACCATCCCGAAGACGCCTGGCCGCGAGGGCCGCGATACCCGCGCCGAGGAGGGCTACATCCATGCCGGGCCGAGCGGGGCCGGGCATTTCGTCAAGATGGTCCATAACGGCATCGAATACGGGCTGATGCAGGCCTATGCCGAGGGATTCGACATCCTGAAACACGCCAATTCGAAGGATCTGGCCGAGGACCAGCGCTTCGACCTCAATATCGGTGACATCGCCGAAGTCTGGCGGCGCGGTAGCGTGGTCTCGTCCTGGCTCCTCGACCTGACCGCCGGGGCGCTGGCGGGCAACGAAGCCCTGGACGGTTTCTCCGGCTTCGTCGCCGATTCCGGCGAGGGGCGCTGGACGCTGAACGCGGCCATCGAGGAATCGGTGCCGGCCAATGTTCTCTCGGCCGCCCTCTACGCCCGCTTCCGCTCGCGCGAGGACGCCTCCTACGCGGACAAGCTGCTCTCGGCCATGCGCAAGGGCTTCGGCGGCCACGTCGAACCGAAGTAATTTGCCGGGCAGACGATCGAGGACCAGACCAGAAGGAGGCGTCTCCGCATGATCCCGCTACCGAACAACGCGGAAATCTTTCCCGATGGCGAGAGCGTCGCCCGCGCGGCGGCGGACCGCCTTGTGTCCCTCTGCGCCGAGAGCAAGCAGGAGCGCATCGCCATCTGCCTCTCCGGCGGGTCCACGCCGAAGCGGCTCTACACCCTGCTGGGCGGACCCGACTATGTCGGTGCCCTCCCCTGGGACCGGCTGCACTGGTTCTTCGGCGACGACCGGTTCGTGCCCTGGACCGATGAGGCCAGCAACATGCACATGGCCCGCGCGGCGTTCGGGGACGCCCCGATCCCCGATGGCCATCTCCACGGTATTCCCACCGACGGGACGCTGGAATCGGCGGCTTCCGCCTATGCCGAGACCCTGAAGGGCTTCTACGGAGCCGATAGCCTCGACCCCGCCCGTCCGCTCTTCGACCTCGTCCTCCTCGGCCTCGGCGAGGACGGACACACGGCCTCCCTGTTTCCGGGCAAGCCCGCCGTGGATGAACGCGAATCCTGGGTCGCCGCCGTGCCCGAGGCCGGGCTCACGCCATTCGTGCCGCGCGTCACCCTGACCTTCCCGGCGCTCGCCTCCTCGCGTCAGCTTCTCGTGCTGGTGACGGGGGCGGGCAAGCGCGAGCCCCTCACCCGCATCGCCGGGGGCGAGGACCTGCCCGCGCGCCATATCTCCAGCACCGGCACCCTGACATGGCTGCTCGACCGTGCGGCGGCCGATTTCGGCTGAGACCGAGGACAGGCAGTCCGTCAACGTCCTGGCCCCTTGGCATGGTCGCATGCGTAGCCTACGTTACATGTAACGGGTCGGGAAAGGACTCGTCATGTCGGCAACTGTCGGTCAGCGCGTCAGCAAGCGTCGTGATGCGCTCCGGGCAGCCGGCCTCCGGCCCATCCAAATCTGGGTGCCCGACACCCGAAGGGCGGGCTTTGCCGAAGAATGCGCGCGGCAGGCTCGGGTCGTCGCGGCGATAGATGCGGCCGATCGGGAACTTGATGCCTTCATGGAGGCGGCGCTCCTCGATATGCTCCCTGAGCGCGAGGCATGAAGCGGGGCGATCTCGTCACCATCGCCATGCCCGGCGATTTCGGCAAACTTCGTCCAGCTCTCATCATCCAATCTGACGCGTTCGTTGAAACCGGCACGGTCACGGTGCTGCTGATATCCGGCACGCTGGTCGAGGCTCCCCTGATCCGCACGACCATCGAGCCGACTGAGGCCAATGGCTTGAAGAAACGCTCACAGGTCAGGGTGGACAAGGCCATGTCCGTGAAGCGTGAGAAGATTGGCGCACGGATCGGCTATCTCGATGCCGAAACGATGCTGGCGGTGACGCGGGCGCTGGCTGTGTTCTTCGCCATTGCCTGAGCGCGGATCGCTGCCTGGGCGATCGCACGAGGCCGATCAGAGACCGTCCGGGACCGACGGCTACGACTTCAGCACCGGCTCCGAAATATCGCCGCTGCCGCGCCGGGCCAGGTATTCCGGTTGGAACAGGCACATGCGCACCGCGTCGCGGTACTTGCCGTTGACGAAGAACTCGTCCTTCAAAATGCCCTCGGGCACGAAGCCGCAGCGTTCGTAGATGCGGACGGCACGCGCATTGTCCTTGTCCACATGCAGGTAAAGCTTGTGGATATTGAGGACGCTGAAGGCGTAATCCATGGCGATGCGGGTGGCGCGCGGCGCGTAGCCCTGGCCCTGGAAAGCCGGATGGATCGCGATCTGGAATTCGCAGCGCCGATGCAGGTGGTTGATCTCCACGAGCTCCACGAGGCCGGCCGGCGCGCCCTCCGAATTGGCGATGATGAAGCGCCGCTCTGTCTGGTTGTGGATGTTGCGCTCGTAGAGCTGCGCCAGTTCGGCGAAGGACTCGTAGGCCTCCTCGAACCAGTAGCGCATGATGCTGTCGTTGTTGTTGAGCTGATGCACGAACATCAGGTCTTCGCGCTCCAGCGGCCGGAGCTTCACCGGGCCGTCGGCCGCGATGGTGCGGGGAGCGAACTTGCTCATGGAGTCACGACGCATTCCGTGATGAGACGGCGCATGAACGCCTCGCCGGCCTCGAGGGCGGCGAGGGTGATGTACTCGTCCGGCTGGTGGGCCTGGTCGATGGAGCCGGGTCCGCAGACCACGGTGGGGATGCCCGCCTTCTGGAAGCGTCCCGCCTCGGTGGCGTAGGAGACGGAGATGGTGTGGTTGCGACCCGCCACCCGCAGGGTCAGGCGCTCGGCCTCGGAGCCCGGCTCGGGGGCGAGGCCCGGCACCGCCACCTCTTCGATGGTCTCGATCCGCCCGTAATTCCCGTAGCGGTTGAGCCGGTCCTTCAGCACCGTTTCGACCTTGGCGGCGAACAGGGCCGGGATCTCGGCCATGTCGAGATCGGGCAGGCCGCGGAACTCCCAGTGGAAGGTACAGATCTTGGGCAGGATGTTGCGCGCCGTCCCGCCGGAGATCGTGCCCACATGCACGGTGGTGGAGGGCGGGTCGAAGCGGCCCGATGCGTCGCCCCGCTCGATCATCGCATCGGCGATGCGGTTCAATTCGGAGACGAGCTCGGCTGCCGCCATCACCGCGTTGGCGCCGAGCATGGGCTTGGCCGAATGCGCCTCGTGGCCGTGGACGGTGGTGAGATAGGTCACGATGCTCTTGTGCGCGTCCGCCACTTCGAGATCGGTGGGCTCGCCCACGATCACCGCGCCTGGGCGGGGCAGGTCCTTGCCGAAGCGGGCGATAGTGTCGGCGACGCCGAGGCAGGTGGTCTCCTCGTCGTAGGAGAGCAGGATATGGATCGGCCGCTTGAGGTCAGCGGCGAGCATGTCCGGCACGGCGGAGAGCGCCAGGGCGCAGAAGCCCTTCATGTCCACGGAGCCGCGCCCATAGGCGCGCCCATCCGCGATCCGCAGGGTGAAGGGGTCGCTGCTCCAGGTCTGTCCCGTCACCGGCACCACGTCGGTATGGCCAGAGAGGACGATACCGCCATCCACCATCGGGCCGATCGTCGCGAAGATCGCTGCCTTGTCGCCCGCTTCATTGGGGATGCGCACATGGCTCACGCCCCAGCCGTCGAGATAGGCGCAGACGCCGTCGATGAGTGCGAGGTTGGAGCGCGAACTCTCCGTGTCGAAGGCGACGAGGCGCGCCAGCAGGTCGAGCGTGCTCAACCGTTCTCCGCCGCCCGACATCGGCTTAATGGACGCTGCGGCGGACGTGCGGCGAATCGAGGGAGAAGGCGGGGATCTCGGCCTCGAAGCTCTCTCCGGCGGTGGTCGACATGGTGTAGCTGCCGGCCATCAGCCCATCGGGCGTGGTGAGCGGGCAACCGCTGGTATAGCTGAACGACTCGCCGGGGCCGAGCACGGGCTGCTTGCCGACGACGCCGGCGCCGCGCACCTCCTGGGTCTCGCCGCGCCCATCGACAATGCGCCAGTGGCGCGAGCGCAGCTGCACCTGCTCGGAACCGTTATTCACGATCTCGACGGTGTAGGCGAAGAAGTAGCGGCTCTCGTCGGGCGAGGATTCCTCCTCGACGAAGCGGGGCTGGACGGTCACGCTGATGCCGCGCGTCTGGGCCTTGTACATCGCCTTCAAAGCCTCCCGTGCCGTCGCCCACCAATAAGCGACATAGCCTTTTCGCCGTGGTACGTCCCGGGCGAAATCGCGTCAATCATGCTGAATGCGGGGCTGCCCGCTCCAATGGGAAGGTCGTGCCCCGTGGTCGAGGAGACCGTCTCGCCCCTGCCCGCCCCGTTTCCGAGCCGGGCCGTCCTCGCCAGCCTCGCCATCGCTCTCCTGGCCGGTGCCTTCGCCTGGAACGCGCCGGAGCGGAACGGCTGGGCGGCGCTCGCCCTGGGGGGAGCGCTGGTGCTCGACGGCCTCGCGCTGCTGGCGGGCGCCTTGCTGGCCCGGCGCGGCCCGGCGCCCCGGATCGCCGGGCTGCCCTCGCTGGTCCTGGCCTTCGGCCCGGCGGCCGGGCTCGGCGCCGTGCTCTTCGCCGTGGCGCTCCTGCTCTGGCCCGCAGGCTTTCCCCCTCTGGCCAGCGCGCTGGCGGGCCTGATCGCCATGGGGGCCATCGCCCGCCTCGTCGTCGCCTGGATCGTGCTGCGGATCGATCACGAGGAGGCTTAACCGCGCCTTCAGCGATGCGGTAGGATGGTGCGTCGAACCATGCGGCATTCCTGAACCCCAGCCGGGGAAGGCGGCCCAGTGCGGAGCGGGCGACGCGAGACCATGCCGGATACCAACCAGGACACGGCGCCGACGAGCCCGCCCTCTCCCCTCAGCGACCGGTCCGGGGGCATTCTGGCGGCGCAAGGGATCCAGGCCCTGCATGCCGCCGGCGCCATCCTCCCCGAAACCCCCTTCGCCGCCGATCAGGTCCAGCCGGCGAGCCTCGATCTGCGCCTGGGGTCCCGCGCCTTCCGGGTCCGCACGAGCTTCCTGCCCGGTGCCCGCCCGGTCTCCGCCTGTATCGCGGCCTTCGCCCTTCATGAGATCGACCTGACCGCCGGCGCGGTGCTGGAGACCGGCTGCGTCTACATCGCCGAATTGCAGGAGACCCTGGCCCTTCCGGCGGACGTGGCGGCCAGCGCGAACCCGAAAAGCTCCACCGGCCGCATCGACGTGTTCACCCGCGTCATCACTGACCGGGGCCAGGCCTTCGACCAGGTCGAGGCGGGATACCGGGGCCGGCTCTATGCCGAAATCTCGCCGCGCACTTTCCCGGTGCGCGTCCGTACCGGGTCACGCCTGTCGCAGATCCGCTTCCGCCGGGGAGAGCCACGCCTCACCGACGCCGAACTCGCCTCGCTTCATGCGGCCACGCCGCTCGTGGGCTCAGCCAACCCGTCCTTCCAGGGTGGCATCGCCGTCTCGGTGGATCTCGCCGGCTTCGAAGGGCTCATTGGTTATCGCGCCAAGCGCCATACAGGCCTCGTCGATGTCGACGCGCCGGGCCGGCACCGGACCGCGGATTTCTGGGAGCCGCTGGCCGCCGACGGCTCTGGCGCGCTGATCCTCGATCCCGGCCAGTTCTACATCCTCGCCTCCAAGGAAGCGGTGCAGGTGCCGCCGGATTTCGCCGCCGAGATGGTGCCGTTCGATCCGCTGGTGGGTGAGTTCCGGGTCCATTACGCCGGCTTCTTCGACCCCGGCTTCGGCTATGCCGGGGCAGGGGGAGCCGGCGCGCGGGCGGTGCTCGAAGTGCGCTCGCGCGACGTCCCGTTCCTGCTGGAGGACGGTCAGATCGTCGGCCGCCTCGTCTACGAGCGCATGGCCGAGCGCCCCGCCACCCTCTACGGCGCCGATGCCGGGTCGAACTACCAGGCGCAGGGGCTGAAACTGTCGAAACACTTCGCCTGACTCGACCACCGGCCCGAAGGCGGGTCACGAGAAAGGGGGAGGCGGCACGATGTGCCCCCTCCCCCTTACCGTCGTATCATCGTCGGAGGCACGTGCGGATCAGTTGCGTCCGCCGGGCATGCCACCCTCGCTTCTGCCGCCCTCACTCCTGCTGCGCTCCGCGCCACCGCTCCGGCCGTTCATGCCGGCCGGCTTTGCGGCGCCGCTCTCGCCACGATCCGCCGCATTGCGGATGCCGCCATCCCGGCTACCCGCCTGGCCGTCTTCGCGACCGGCATTGCGCGTGCCGCCTCGCTCGGCCTCGTTCCCCTGCATGCCGTTGCGTGCGCCGGCCGTACGATTGGCCTCGCCGGCGCGATTGTCGTCGCGGCGCATGCCGCTCTCGCTGCGCATCGTCGCGCGGCCGGACACCCGCTCCCCGCCGCCACGGTAGCGCTCGGTGGTGCGACCGCTCACCGAGACGCTGTCACGACCGCTCCGCACGGTGGTGACGGTGAGGCGCCGGTACTCGGGTGAGCCGTAGACCACCCGCTGACCACGGATGACCACGTAGCGGCCCCCCGAGCGCCGCGGACCCGTCTGCTGGATCGTGACCAGACGCCGGTATTCGGGCGAGCCGTAGACGACGCGCTGACCGCGGATGACCACGTAGCGCCGACGGCCGTTCTGGACATAACGATCCCCGCCCCGGCGCTCGACCACGACGAGCCGGCGGTATTGCGGCGATCCGTAGACGACCCTCTGCCCGCGGATCGTCACGTACCGGCCGGACCGCTGGCCGCCGTCGAAGCGGCCGCTGACGCGGGTCGTGTTCCGCTCGATGCTGCGGCTCTCACGCATGTCGGAACGATCGCGGCTCATGCGTCCCCGGGACTCGGTCCGCATCGACCGGCCCTCGTCGCGCATGCCCTGACGGTCTCCGCCATCACGCCCGCCCTGGCGGGTCATGTCCTGGTTCCGTGATCCGCCCCCAGTCGAATCGCCGCCGGAGGATTCCTTCCGCGCCGCGCTCGCGTCGCGGCTTTCCGTTGCGCGCTGTGCCCCGCCCCGTTCGGCATTCGCGGCACCGCCGCGACCGCCCTGCCCGCTTTCGACACTTTCGCGCGCGCCGGCGCCTGCCGATCCCGCGCCTGAACTGCTCGATCCCCCGACTGCCGCGCCCTGCGCGAAGACAGATGTCGAGAACAGCAATGCTGCAAGACCCAGTCCGAATTTTGTCATGGACGTTTCTCCCATAGCTTTCGAGCCATCGAAACGTCGCACGTGGCAAAACCGTTCAATCGATTGAGCGAATGATCGAGTGCCTTGCGTGGTCTGGCTGCTCTGCAACCAGGGATTTTGGGGGTATCTTGTTGATTTGGGGTGGCGAGTATTGATGATCCACGGAGTAAGGCTTAGCTTTGCTGTCGTGGGGCGATCATGCCCGGCCGCCGGGCTGCACACAGTCCCGGCCTGCCGTCCCTGGATGAAGGCCGTGTAGGGCCGCCGGGTCGATGTCGTAGCGCCGCGAGAGGCCATATGAACCCGGCAAAAAGCCCGGCGCGGAATATTCCCGGCCGGGCTCGGTCAGACCAACCGGCGACGATGTGTCAGATCGTCAGGAACCCGAAATCGTCCGCCTGGAGGGACGATGCGTCCACGTCGTGAAGGATGATCTTGTTGCCGGTTGCGCTGCCCGTAAACGTGATCAGGGTGTGCGGCCCATCATTCAACTGGCCGATCCGGATCTGGTCGAAGCTGCTCACGAGTGCCGACACGTCGAAGTGATCGGTCCCTGCCTTGAAGCCGTAGACGTTGTCGCGACCGAATCCCGCCTGAAAAAGGAAGGTGTCTTCCCCCGAGCCGGCGAAGATCTTGTCGGCGCCAGCCCCGCCCTCGATCGTATCGCTACCCTTGCCTGCGTAGATGCGGTCGTTGCCGGAACCGCCGACGAGCTCCACGCCGTGGTCTGCCGTGGACTGGGAGGTGATCTTCGTTCCGGTGCTCACGGCGGACATGTCGAGATGCGTGTCGCCGCGAACGAAGACGGCTTCGACACCGGTGAACGCGCCCTGCGTGAGGCTCACGGAACCGCCGCCCATGGCGATGAGGACGTCTTTTCCAGCCCCACCATCGATGCTGGTGGGGGTATCGGACACGACAAGCCTGTCATCACCATCCATCCCGCTCAGGCTGTCACCACCGCCATTCCCATTGAGGGTGTTGGCCTCATCATCACCGGTCAGGCTATCCGCGAGTTTGCTGCCGATGAGATTCTCCATGCCGCGGAAGGTATCACCTTCGGCATCGCCTCCTGACGCGGTCCCAAGCAGAAGGTCGACGGTCACGCCGAATTGAGAATGAACGTAGCTTGCCGTATCGATTCCGCTGCGGCCATAGAGGGTATCCGCACCAGCGCCACCTTCGAAAAGGTCATTCGTATCGTTGCTCCCGAAGAGAACATCGTCGTAGGCGCTACCTCGAACATTCGAGATATCGCTGAAAGAATCGACGAGAATGGCTTCGTCGAAATCGGTCGCGCGCCCGTCTTCCATGTCCAACTTGATGCCGGACCAGCGTCCGGGTTCATACTGGGTCGGCGCAGCAAAGTGTTCGTAGCTGATCGTATCGTTTCCGCCGTTGCCTTGGATGGTATTTTCGCCCAGGCCACCCTCCAGGATGTCGCTGCCGCCGCCACCCTTCAAGGAATCGTCACCGGAGCCGCCAATGAGTACGTCCCCTGGATCGCCGCCCCAAAGCGTCAGGCCACTCGTGAGGTCGGAAAAATCGACGTAAATACCGTCCTCGTTGGGATTGAGCGGCTGTTGCTCGACGGGCGGAGCATTCGTAACCAGTAGCGATTCCTGAGTGCCGTTTGTAAGGAAATATTCAAAATCAGAATTCGGTGCAATTTGGACATTGTTTTGATTGGTCAGAACGACTGGCCCATCGGGTATAATAGCTTCGAAGCTGGATGCCTCGTTGTAGTCGCCGCCTTTTGTGTATCTGATCGTGGACATGATGAGCCTTGATTCGTAGCGCCTCTTTTGTAGGTGTCAGATATCGCCGCGAAAGTTGAATATTGTGTAACCGTCACTCCGTGCGTGCTCGCAAGACGGCGCCCGCGCGAATGCACGACATATGCTGATGTAGCAGTCGGAATGGCGATGCTGTAAGATCACTTGAGGAGCCGTCGAGGAGCTTCTCATGGAAATCGTCATCGTAAGACGATGGTGCGTCGATTGATGTGATTGAAGCATGCCGTCAATCGGATCGACACTGTTGCGATACTGTCAAACCTGATTGACGACTCGCGTCCATCTTGCGATTAATGTGACCGGAGACGAAATCGTTCACCGATAGACGGACGGGGCGGGTCGTTCCGTCGGGGTAGTGGCGCTTGAAATATAGTGTCTGCTAGTCGCTGATGAGCTTGCGGGCCTCGCCGACCAGGCGTTGAACACCAGGCATTCCCCTGCCAGGCTGTCTTCGTAGGACAGCGCGAGCCGGCCCTCGACCCATGCCTCGGCCTTGTCTCGGATGGTCAGAGCTCAGCCGACGAAGCCCTGGACTTGGCCCGTGTCATCGATGGCAAAGCAGTAATGGCCCCGATCGATCTGGCCCACGAGGATGCGAGACCATTCGCAGAACCGCAGATTGGCGAAGGCCGGCTTCAGCATGAGGTAACTGACGGCGAGGCCGAGGGAGACGGCGGGCTGGTCGGGCCGTAACAACCGCAATGCCGGCAGAGGTGTGTTCGCTGTCATCTGGCGTCCTTCCCTCAGGCCAGGGTTCGATTTTCATGAGAAACTCGAATCAAGTCGCCAATGAGAAAGACTTGAGCTTGCGTTAGGGAGTATAGTCAAATCAAGGCGATGCTGTAGATATGCATGGCCCCGATCAAGGATACCGGTGTCTTTTGGTCTCCCGACAAGAAGGGCGGCTCCGGCGTGTTTCCGCGATGAAATTACGTCGGTCTGTGTGAACGTCCGACCCCCTCGTCGTTCGGAGGGATCGAACGAGGTCTTGTCGTTGTACGGATCTCGGCTCTGGATTCCGGGCCTGCGGAGCGGCGCCCTGAATCGAAAGCCGACTTGCGGTGACACGACATTTCGTTGGCGGTTACCCGTCGTACGCATCTACTCAGGTCCACGGTGCCTGTGACCCCATCGCGAAAACGCCTCAGGCGGGATCGTCGGTCCCAGCTTCGATGTCGGCCGGGTCGATGTCGTAGCGGCGCGAGCAGAACTCGCAGGTGATGCCGATGCGCCCGTCCTCGGCGATCATGTCCCGGCGTTCCTGGGGCGAGAACGAGCGGATCATCCCCATCACACGCTCCGGCGAGCACCGGCAGCGCTCGTGGATGCCCTGCGGCTCGAACACTCGCACGCCGCGCTCGTGGAAGAGCCGATAGAGCAGCCGCTCGGAGGAGACCTCTGGATCGACCAGTTCGTGGTCTTCCACCGTGTTGACGAGGCTGCGCGCCTCCACCCAGGCATCGTCCTCCGGTGCCGCGCCCGGATCGAAATGGGCGTGGCCCTCGGGGATGTCGCCGGGGGGGAGGTCGGCGAGGCGGGCGCGGTCGATGGATTGCGGCAGGAACTGGATCAGCAGCCCGCCGGCGCGGTAGGTCTTGTCGCCGCCCGCGAATTGCTCGGCCACCGCGAGGCGGACCTGGGTCGGGATCTGCTCGGATTGGCGGAAATACTGGTGGGCCGCCTCTTCCAGGCTCTGGCCGTCCAGGGCCACCACGCCCTGGTAGCGACTGAACTCGTTGCCCTGGTCGATGGTCATGGCGAGGTGGCCCTGCCCGATCAGGTCGGCATCCTTGAGAGGGGCGCTCCCCAGAGCTTCGATCCGCGCGGCGTCGAACCGCGCCGTGGCGCGCAGGCGGTCCGGCGCCTCGAAATCCACCACGATCATCTCCACCGGACCATCGGTCTTGGTCTGGAGCTGGAACCGGCCCTCGAACTTCAGGGACGAGCCCAGCAGCACGGTGAGCGCCGCCGCCTCACCCAGCAGACGCGCCACCGGGTCGGGATAGCCGTGGCGGCGCAGGATGGTGTCGACGCTGGGGCCGAGCCGGACCACGCGACCTCGCACGTCCAGCGCCTCCACAGAGAACGGCAGGGCGACGTCGTCGGCGCCTTCGATGATCGTGGGGGAAATCTCGTGTCCGGAGGTCATGGCCTCTCCATGTCTCTTGCCATCCGGTCCGCGGACCGAACGCATTGGCCCGATTCTCGATCTCGACCTCATCCTGAGGCGCCGTAGCAAAGCGAAGGCCTCGAAGGAGGCCTCCAGTTCGCGCGACGAACACTGGAAATCTCCTTCGAGGCCGCTTCGCGGCACCTCAGGGTGACGTCGCGCGGGGGATGAGCAACGCTGCGAGGATCGCGACTGTCTGCATCGTCGAGTATGGCACTCGACCGCCTACCGTGCATCCAGGACCGGATATAGGGATGAGCTCGCCGTTTCACACGGCCTTCCGCCCCGCGCGAACACCACATCCGCCACCGGCGCAGTCGGAAGGTCTCGACCGAGATCGTCGTCAGCGGATATGGGCGAGCGCGTCCGGGCCGTTCCTCACGCCCCCAGGCACCAAGCCAGAATGCCCTTCTGCGCGTGGAGCCGGTTCTCGGCCTCGTCGAACACCACCGAGCGTGGGCCGTCCATGATCTCGGCGGTCACCTCCTCGCCGCGATGGGCGGGGAGGCAGTGCATGAAGATCGCATCGTTCTTGGCCGCCGCCATCAGCTTGGCGTTGACCTGATAGGGCGACAGCAGGTTGTGGCGGTAATGCTCGTCGTCGTCGCCCATGGAGACCCAGCAATCGGTGACGACGGCATCCGCCCCGTCCACCGCCTCGAAGGCGTCGGTGGTGACGTTGATGCGCGCGCCCTCGGCCCTGGCCCAGGCGAGGAGGGCCGGCGGCGCCGACAGTTCGAGGGGGGCGGCGATGTTGAGGGTGAAGTCGAACCGCGCCGCCGCGTGCACCCAGGAGGCCAGCACGTTGTTGGCGTCCCCCGACCAGGCGATGGTGCGCCCCTGGATCGGCCCGCGATGCTCCTCGAAGGTCAGCACGTCGGCCATGATCTGGCAGGGATGCGAGACCTTGGTCAGGGCGTTGATCACCGGTACCTCGGCAAAGTCGGCCAGTTCCAGCATCGTGTCGTGGTCGAGGATGCGGATCATGATCGCGTCGACGTAGCGCGACAGCACGCGGGCGGTGTCGCCCACTGTCTCGCCACGGCCGAGCTGCATCTCGCTGCCCGTCAGCATCAGCGTCTCGCCGCCGAGCTCGCGCATGGCGACGTCGAAGGAGACGCGGGTGCGGGTAGAGGGCCGGTCGAACACCATCGCCAGCATCTTGCCCGTCAGCGGGCGCTCGGCGGCGATCTCGCCCTTGCGGCGACGGCCCTTCATCGCGGCCGCGGAGGTCAGGACGGCACGCAGATCCTCGCCGGAGAAGTCCTTCAGGTCGAGGAAGTGGCGGGGCCCGGTGGCGGTCCCGTTGGTCTGGGGAATCATCGGCTCGTTCTTCGTGTTGGGCATATCGGTCGTGCCGGCGTCGCGGTCCGGCGACGAGGCCGGACCCGGACGGCCATGCGTTACTCCGCGGCTCCGCGCATCTGCGCGCCGAGCCGTCCGGCCGTGGCGTCGAGGCGCTCGACCGCCTCGGCCACGTCCGCCTCGGAGACGATCAACGGCGGCAAGAGTCGGACCACGTTGTCGCCGGCGGGAATCACCAGCAGGCGCTCGTCGCGCGCCGCCGCGGTGAAGGCGGTGTTGGGCACGCCAAGCTTGAGCCCCAGGATGAGGCCGGTGCCGCGAATCTCCGAGATCACCCCCGGATGCCGGTCGATGACGGCGCCGAGACGCTGCTTGAGGAGAAGGCCCATCCGCAGGACGTGGTCGAGGAAGCCGTCGGCGAGCACCACGTCGAGGACGGCGTTGCCCACCGCCATGGCCAGCGGATTGCCGCCGAAGGTGGTGCCGTGGCTCCCCGCCGTCATGCCGCGCGCGGCTTCCGCCGTGGCGAGGCAGACGCCGAGGGGGAACCCGCCGCCGATGCCCTTGGCCGCGCTCATAATGTCGGGGGTGACGCCCGCCCATTCATGGGCGAACAGGCGGCCCGTGCGGCCGACGCCGGTCTGGACCTCGTCCATGATGAGAAGGAGGCCGTGCTCGTCGCAGAGCGCCCGCAGGCCGCGCAGCATCTCGGTGGGCACCGTGCGGATGCCGCCCTCCCCCTGGATCGGCTCGATCATCAGGGCGGCCGTCTCCGGGCCGATCGCCGCCACCAGCGCGTCGTGATCGCCGAAGGGCACCTGGTCGAACCCGTCCACCTTCGGGCCGAAGCCGTCGATGTACTTCTGCTGCCCGCCCGCCGCGATGGTGGCCAGCGTCCGCCCGTGGAATGCGCCCTCGAAGGTGACGATGCGGAAGCGCTCCGGGTGTCCGCCCGCCGCGTGGTACTTGCGCGCCATCTTGATGGCGGCCTCGTTGGCCTCGGCCCCGGAATTGGCGAAGAACGCCACGTCCGCGAAGGTCGCGTCCACGAGCCGCCGGCCGAGGCGCTCACCCTCGGGGATCTCGAACAGGTTGGAGGTGTGCCACAGCTTCTGCGCCTGGCTGGTCAGCGCCTCCACGAGGTGCGGATGGGCGTGGCCGAGGGCGTTGACGGCGATGCCGGCGCCGAAATCGAGATATCGCTCGCCGTCGCGCGTCACGAGCCAGGCGCCCTCTCCGCGCTCGAAGGCGATCGGAGCCCGGGCGTAGGTCGGCAGAAGGGCGGATGTCACGATCCCGACTTCCCATCGTCAAAGCGGGCACGCGGATTGGCCGCGGCACCAAATGAAAGTGCCGCCTCGAAACCGGGCGGCACCGCTGTGATTACTAGAGAATTGGCCGGTTCTGTCAATGATCGGCCGGGTTCATATGCCTGACATGCCTGAGGGTTAAGCTGTGCGCGAGGACACGATCCGGCGGTCCCGTTGATGGTCCTGCGATGCCCGCGCGGCGGGTGCGGCTCGGGTGGCCGGGAACGCGGCTCGCAGCTTGCGCGGTTCGGAGCAAGTGTGCTCTGTCCCGCCCCGTCGGGCGTGCCCCCGAGAATGGCATGCCTTCAGGGAAGGACGGACGGATGAGCACGGTCAAGGAACGCCTGGATGCCCTCGGCCTGGTGCTGCCGAAAGCCGCGGCCCCGGTGGCGAATTACGTACCCTTCATCCGCACCGGCAATCTGGTGATCATCTCCGGCCAGATCTGCTTCGGAGCCGACGGCAAGCTCGCCGTTGCCCACAAGGGCAAGCTCGGCGCCGAGATTTCCCCGGAGGCCGGCATCGCCGCCGCCCGGCTCTGCGCCCTCAACGTTCTGGCGCAGGTGCAGGCGGCCGTGGGCGATCTCGACCGCGGCGTCGTGCAATGCCTGCGCCTCGGCGGCTTTATCAATGCCGTGCCGACCTTCGCCGGCCTCGCCGGGATCATGAACGGCGCCTCCGACCTGATGGTCGAGGTTCTGGGCGATCGCGGCCGGCACGCACGCTCCACCGTGGGCGTCGCCGAACTGCCCCTCGACGCCGCCGTCGAGGTGGAGGCGATGTTCGAGGTGAAGTGAGGATGGGGTCGAACGCCCCCGCCTGGCTCACCGCGACGCCCATCGCCCATCGCGGCCTACACGACCGCGCCGCCGGCATCCCCGAGAACACCCTGGCGGCGGTGAAAGCCGCCATCGCCGGCGGCTACGCCATCGAGTGCGACGTGCAGCTCAGCGCCGACGGCGAGGCGATGGTGTTCCACGACGAGGCGCTCGGGCGCCTCACCGGCGCCGTCGCCCTCGTGGCCGAGACGCGGACGGACGCCCTCCGGTCCCTGGCGGTGGCCGGCTCGCCCGAGACGATCCCTACCCTCCCCGACACCCTCGCCACCATCGCCGGCCGAGTGCCCCTCGTGGTCGAGGTCAAGTCGCGCTTCACCGGCGACCTGCGCCTCGTCGAGCGCGTGGCCGCCATCGTCTCAGGGTATGACGGCCCGGTGGCGGTGAAGTCCTTCGACCCGGCACTGATCGTGGCCTTCGCCGCTCTGGCACCCGACATCCCGCGCGGAATCGTCGGCGAGACCGCCCAGGACGATCCGGCCTATGCACTGATGCCGGAGAGCCTGCGGCGCTCGCTCTCCGACCTGCTGCATCTCGGGGCGAGTCGCCCCGACTTCCTGTCCTGGCGCGTGGACGACCTGCCCTGTGCCGCGACCTATCTCTGCCGCCATCTCGGCCAGATGCCGGTGATGACCTGGACGGTGCGCAATCCCGACCAGCGCCAACGCGCGCACGAGCATGCCGACCAGATGGTGTTCGAGGGGTTTCGGCCCTGAGGGTTTGACGCATCGCGCCATCGGGACCACATTCGCTGCATGGCACAGCTTCCCATCCACCGCATCGAGGAAATCGGGCTGGCGGCCGCCCGAGCCATTGCCGGTGGGCAGGTCCGGGCGATCAGGGTTCGTCCCGCCCTCGATTCTGGGGACGAACCTGCGTACTTCATGTCCTTTCTCTCCGAGACCAGCCAGACTGGGCGGCCGGAGGTTCTCTTGGACATCGCCCACAAGGTCCGGGATGAACTGATCGAGAACGGCGACGAATCCTATCCCTACATCCGCCTCGTGACGCAGGATGAGTGGGGCGTCCGGTGAGATGCTCGATCCTCGTGAGCTTCTCGATCTCGCAACGGAGCTCGCGACGTCGTCGGGGAGCGCGGGCCAGAACCCGGCGCGGCGATGCAGGGCCGTCTCCACGGCCTATTACGCCTTGTTTCACGCGCTTCTGCGCCGCGCGGCTGATGAGTTCGTGGGCAGGCGCCATCAGGGTGAGGCGAGTTATACGCTCCTGTACCGCGGCTTCGCCCACGCCCGGATGAAGCAGGTATGCGAGGAGCTCGATAAGCCGAGCTTGCGCCCTGTCTACCGTGACAAGCTGAAACGAGCCGCCGTCAGTCCTGCCGTGCGCTACCTCGCAACTTCCTTCGTCGAGTTGCAGGAAGCTCGGCACCGGGCCGATTACGATCCGGAGGCTGCCACCAGCGACGCGGACGCCGCGCGTGCCTGCCTGCTGGCGGATTTCGGGATGAAGAGCCTCGACCAGGCCGATACGGCCGAGATCCGCGATATCCTGGCGTTGATGCTTATGGATCAGCGCCGATAGATCCGTCTCCCCGCGCGCATCGCGCACGCTTGTCCCCTCGCCCGACAGGGTTAGATTGCGGTCATGGAAAAGACCGGACCGGTAGCCGAGCCAGAGCTGGATCCCGCACCGACCCTGCAGGTGCGCGCGGTCACCGGCCTCGCCGAGATCCCGGCGACGGAGTGGGATGCCTGCGCCACGTCGCCCGAGACCCTGGCGGCGGGGGACGAGACCCACAATCCCTTCGTCTCCCACGCCTTCCTCTCGGCGCTGGAGGATTCGGGCTGCGTCTCGCGCAGGACCGGGTGGCTGCCCCTGCATGTGGCGGTGGAACGCGAGGGGCGGCTCGTCGGTGTCGCGCCCTGCTATCTCAAATCGCACAGCCAGGGCGAATACGTGTTCGACCATGGCTGGGCCGATGCCTACGAGCGCGCGGGCGGGGCGTATTACCCCAAGCTCCAGATCAGCGTGCCGTTCACGCCGGTCACCGGCCCGCGTTTCCTCATCGCGCCGGGCCAGGACGTGACCGAGGCCGCTTCCGCGCTGATCGCCGGGCTACGCGCGCTCCGGGCGGAGACCAAGGCCTCCTCGATCCACGTCACCTTCATGCAGGAGCGGGAATGGGAACAGGCCGGCGCGCTGGGGCTCCTCCAGAGGCTCGACCAGCAGTTCCATTGGGACAATGCCGGCTATGCCGGGTTCGAGGATTTCCTCGGGGCGCTCTCCTCGCGCAAGCGCAAGGCGATCCGGCGCGAGCGCCGCGACGCCCTGAGCCAGGGCATCACCATCGAGCACATCACCGGGGCCGACCTGACCCCGGCCCATTGGGATGCGTTCTACGAGTTCTACGCCGATACGGGCGCGCGCAAATGGGGCCGGCCCTATCTCAACCGCGCGTTCTTCGGCCTCATCGGCGAGCGCATGCCGGAGCGCATCCTGCTCATCATGGCCAAGCGGGAGGGTCGCTACGTCGCCGGCGCCATCAACCTGATCGGCGATGTGGCGCTCTACGGCCGCAACTGGGGCTGCGTCGAGGACCACCCGTTCCTGCATTTCGAGGTCTGCTACTATCAGGCCATCGATTACGCGATCCGGCACGGGCTCAAGCGGGTCGAGGCCGGGGCGCAGGGGGAGCACAAGCTCACCCGCGGCTACCGGCCGGTGCTGATGCATTCGGCTCACGACATCGCCGATCCCGCCCTGCGCCGCGCCGTCGCCGATTATCTCCGCCGCGAGCGCGACCACGTGCTCGAGGCGGCCTCGGTGCTCGGTGAGATGACCCCGTTTCGCCGGGACTGCACGATGGCCGATCCCGAGACCGAAAAGGACGAAGAGCGCCCATGAGCCCGATCGACCGTATCAAGGACTTCGCCGACGAGCTCACGGCGATCCGCCGGGACATCCATGCTCATCCCGAGATCGGTTTCGAGGAGGTGCGGACCTCGAACCTCGTGGCCGAGCAACTCGCGAGCTACGGCATCGAGGTTCATCGCGGGCTAGGCGGAACGGGGCTCGTCGGCGTGCTGCAGGGGCGCTCGGCCAACGGCCGCCGCATTGGGTTGCGGGCGGAGATGGACGCGCTGCCGATCGAGGAGGAGACCAACCTCCCCCATCGCTCCACCATTCCGGGCAAGATGCACGCCTGCGGCCATGACGGCCACACCACCATGCTGCTCGGCGCGGCCCGCTATCTCGCCGAGACGCGGGATTTCGACGGCACCGCTCTGTTCGTGTTCCAGCCGGCGGAGGAGGGACTCGGGGGCGCCCGCGCCATGCTGGCCGACGGGCTGTTCGAGCGCTTCCCCTGCGACGAGATCTACGGGCTCCACAACACCCCCAGCGGCCCGCACGGCAAGCTGAAGATCCGCCCCGGGCCGATGATGGCGGCGGCGGACTTCTTCGATATCCGCATCACCGGGCGCGGGGCCCACGCGGCCGAACCCCATCGCGGGCTGGATTCCATCGTGGCGGCCGCGGCCCTCGTCCAGGCGCTGCAATCCATCGTCTCGCGCAATGCCGACCCGCTGAAGAGCGCCGTCCTTTCGGTGACCCAGATCCATGCGGGCGCGGCCTATAACGTCATTCCCGAAGGCGCCCATCTCGCCGGCACGGTCCGGACCTTCGATGCGGGCCTGCGGGCGCTCGTCTCACGCCGCATCCGCGAGGTCGCGCAGGGCATCGCCCTCGCCCATGGAGCCGAGATCGGGGTGGAGATCCGCGACACGTTCTCGGTGCTGGAAAACAGCGCCGCCCATGCCGCCGCGGCGGCCGACATCGCCCGCGAGATCTTCGGGTCCGAGGGTGTCGACGACGACACGGTGCCGCGCATGGGCAGCGAGGATTTCGCCGACATGCTGATGGTGGTGCCGGGGGCCTATGCCTGGATCGGCGGGACGCCGGGGCCGGGCCTCCACAACGCTGCGTTCGATTTCGACGACAGCATCATTCCCCTGGGCAGCTCCTACCTCGCCCGCCTCGTCGAGAAGCGCACCGCCGCATGACCAGCCTGTTCGATTTCGCCCCCAAGGCCGCCGACGGCACGCCCTATCCCCTCGACCAGCACCGGGGGCAGGTCGTGCTCGTGGTCAACACCGCCTCGAAATGCGGCTTCACCCCGCAATACGAGGGGCTGGAGGCGCTCTGGCGCAAGCACCGCGAGGGGGGGCTCGTGGTGCTCGGCTTCCCCTGCAACCAGTTCGGCGCCCAGGAGCCGGGCGATGCCGGGGAGATCGCGCAATTCTGCAGCCTGACCTACGATGTCAGCTTCCCCGTCCTCGCCAAGGTGGAGGTGAACGGGGCCGGTACCGACCCGGTCTTCGCCCATCTGAAGCAGGAGAAGCCAGGTCTCCTCGGCACCAAGGGCATCAAGTGGAACTTCACCAAGTTCCTGGTGGGCCGTGACGGCAAGGTCATCGGCCGCTACCCGCCCACCGCCAAGCCCGCGGATCTCGAAGGCGACATCGCGAAAGCCCTGGCCGCCGCCTGACCGTCAGGCGGCGGAGTCCTTCGCCTGGATCTCGATGAAGACCCGCTTCACCGCCGGGTTCCGTGCTTTCAGCCGGGCGTCCAGACGGCCGACCATCGCCTCGACCTCGCCGGCCTTGAGGTCGTCCTCCATGTCGAGGCTGACATTCACCAGGATGTCGGAGGGGCCGAGATGCTGGGTCAGCACCGCGTTGACGTGGCGGACGCCCGGTTCCGTCCGCACCGTCTCCTCGATCGCCGCCACGGTCTCGGGGGCGGCCGCCTCGCCGACGAGGAGGCCGTGGGTCTCGATCATCAGGAACAGCGCCATCCCTATCAGGATCACGCCGATGCCGATGGAGGACCAGCCGTCGAGGGCGGGCATCTGCAGCCATTCGGCGAGGATCACGCCGGCCAGGGCCACCATCAGCCCGAGGAGGGCGGCGACATCTTCGATCAGGACCGTGAACAGGGCCGGGTCCTTGCTCCGGCGGATCGCGGTGATCGCCTCCCGGTCGCCCTTCTCGGCCCAGAACGCCTTGAGGGCGACGGCGCAGGAATAGCCCTCGGCCAGCACCGCGAAACCGAGGATGGAAAGGTTGACCCAGAAGCCCGGAATGGTGCGGCCGAAGATGACCGCGTCGGCGGAGGCCTCCGGGTAGTGGATCTTGTGGATGCCCTCGTAGACCGCGAAGGCGCCGCCGCCGAGGAAGATGAACAGCGCGACGATGAAGGCGTAGAAATAGACCTCCCGGCCGTAGCCGAAGGGGAAGCGCGCATCCGCCGGCTTCTTGGCCCGCGACAGGCCGACGAGGAGGAGGATCTGGTTGGCCGTGTCCACCAGGGAATGGACGCCCTCCGCCAGCATCGCCGAGGAACCGGTGAAGAAGGCGCCCACGAACTTCGCCGCCGCGATGGCGAGGTTGGCCCCTGCGGCGGTGTAGATCGCGCCGTTGCTCTCATGCGCCATGCCGGCGAAACTCTCATCGAAGGAACGGCCCCGCGCCGTGGACGCCGGGGGCCAGTCTGTGCAAGGACCGGCCGGAAAACCGCAGACGCATATCCGCGATGGAGACCGGCCCATGCCTTCAAACGTCGAAGCTGCGCAGTACGATCCCGACAACGTCTTCGCGAAGATCCTGCGGGGCGAGATTCCCGCCCATAAGGTCTACGAGGACGAGCATACCCTCGCTTTCATGGACGTCATGCCCCAGGGGCCTGGCCATACCCTGGTGATCCCCAAGTCCCCGGCGCGCGGCCTGCTCGATGCCGATCCGGAATCCCTCGCCGCTACCGTCAGGACCGTGCAGCGCGTCGCCCGCGCGGTGAAGACCGCCTTCGCCGCCGACGGCCTGACGGTCTTCCAGTACAACGAGCCGGCCGGCGGGCAGACGGTGTTCCACCTCCACATCCACATCGTGCCGCGCTTCGACGGCGTGGCGCTGGGCCGGCATACGGGGGGAATGGCCGACAGCGATCTCCTCGGCATCCACGCGGCGCAGATCCGGGCGGCCCTCGACGCGGCGTGAACGATCAGGCGACGCTGGCAGGTGCCGGTGTCGCGGCGATCAGCCGGCGCAATGCGGCGTTCTCGGCTTCGAGTTCAGCAATGCGACGGATCAGGGTCAGCATCGCGGCCGGATCGGCCGGGGGCGGCGGAACCGGAGTGGCGGCTGTGGTCTCGTCCACGAAGGCGACGCCGATGCCGTCGGCACGGCGCCAACGCAGATTCGCCTTATAGGTCCGCTCCTTCTGGGGGATGAAGAGGTCGAACATCTCCGGAAGGGTCGCGGTTTCGGTCAGAGCCAGGCGCGCGCCGATCGACGACAGGTCGCGCACGAGGCAATCCATGCTCGACGCGCCGTTGTTGAAGATGATGCGGCCCTTGAGGAATGTCCTCTGCCGCGCTTCCTTGCGTTTGTCCGACATGACGGCCGGTCTCCGGCTCCGCTTGGTGCGACCGGCCGGACCCTCGCATGAGGTCCCTTAAGGAATGATCGCCGCGATGGGCGAGCCCGCTCAGTTGAACCGCTGGTCCATGGTCTCGAACAGGTAGAAGCCGTTGAAGCGCACCGCCGTGGTCGCGGCCCGCTCGTCGAAATCGGCCGGGGCCTCGGCTTCGTCGCTCAGGCGTCCGCTGAACGCCCAGTTCCGTCCGCTGAGGAAGCTCGGAACGGCACGACTCTCGGGCACTGCGCAGCACAGGCCGCTGACGCTCTTCAGGCAAAACACGTTGTAGCTTTGCATCGGTCGGTCTCCGACTGGCCACCCCGACGCAGCCGATAGTGCCATAATCGGACCGGAGTGTGTCGATCAGTTCTCGGGGACGTTGCGGGCGAGCTCGTCGAGCCAGATCCGGGCATTGCCGTCGGAGGGTGCGCGCCAGTCGCCGCGCGGAGAGAGCGACCCCCCGGCCGCGACTTTCGGGCCGTTGGGCATGGCCGAGCGCTTGAACTGGCTGAAGCCGAAGAATCGCTGCAGGAACACGCCGAGCCAGGAGCGGATCTCCGGCAAGGCGTAGACCTGACGCTTGGCTTCGGGAAAGTCCGGCGGCCATGCGCCACGCTCCGCATCCTCCCAGGCATGAAGGGAGAGGAAGGCGATCTTCGAGGGCCGGAAGCCGTAGCGCAGGGTGTAGAACAGGTTGAAATCCTGCAGCGCGTAGGGGCCGATCTTGGCCTCCGTGCTCTGCGGCGAGCCGCCCTCCTCCGTGGGGACGAGCTCGGGCGAGATCTCGGTGGCGAGGATCGCCTGCAGGGTGGCGTTGGCGCCCTCGCCGATCTGGCCGCTGGCGATGACCCAGCGGATCAGGTGCTGGATCAGGGTCTTGGGCACGCCGGAATTGACGCCGTAATGGCTCATCTGGTCGCCGACGCCGTAAGTGCACCAGCCGAGCGCCAGTTCCGACAGGTCGCCCGTGCCGATGACGATGGCGCCGTTCTGGTTGGCCAGCCGGAACAGGTAATCGGTCCGCAGCCCCGCCTGCACGTTCTCGAAGGTCACGTCGTAGACGGGCTCTCCGCGCCCGAACGGGTGGCCCATATCGGCGAGCATCTGCTGCGCCGCTGGCCGGATGTCGATTTCCCCCGCCGTGGTGCCGAGGGAAGCCATCAGCGCGTGGGCATTGGCCTTGGTGGCGTCCGACGTGGCGAAGCCCGGCAGGGTGTAGGCGAGGATGTCCGTCCGTGGGAGGCCGAGCCTGTCAAAGGCCTTGGCCACGACGATGAGGGCATGGGTCGAATCGAGGCCGCCCGAAATACCGATGACGGCGCGTTTCGTGCCGGTGGCGGCGAGCCGCTGGGCGAGGCCCGCCACCTGGATGTTGTAGGCCTCGTAGCAATCCTGGGCGAGGCGGGCGATGTCGGCCGGCACGAAGGGGAAGCGCTCCACCCTTCGCCTCAGGCCGAGATCGCCCGAGGGCGGATCGAGGCGGAGGCGGATCGTGCGGTAGGACAGCTCGCGCCCGCGCGCATTGTCGTCGAAGCTGCCCGCCTGGAGCCGCTCCTGGGCCAGGAGATCGAGGTCGATATCGGCCAGCGTCGCAACCGGACCGGCGGCGAAACGCTCCCCCTCGGCGAGGCGGATGCCGGCCTCATCGATGCTGGTCTGGCCGTCCCAGGACAGGTCGGTGGTGGATTCGCCGAGGCCCGCCGCCGCATAGACATAGGCGCAGGCGCAGCGCATCGAGGCCGACCGGGTGAGCAGCGCCCGGGAGTCCGCGCGCCCCACGGTGATGGGGCTGCCCGACAGGTTGGCGAGCACGGTGGCGCCGGCCAGGGCCGCATCCGTGCCGGGGGAGGCGGGCACCCAGAGGTCCTCGCAGACCTCGATGCCGAGGGTGAAGCCGGGCAGGTCATCGGCCGAAAACAGCAGGTCCGGGCCGAAGGGGACGACAGTGCCGCCGAGGGTGATCGATTCGCCGAGGAGGCCGGCGCCGGAGGCGAAATGGCGCTTCTCGTAGAATTCCCGGTAATTCGGCAGGTAGCTCTTGGGCACCACGCCGAGCACCCGGCCGCGATGGATGGCGACCGCGCAATTGTAGATCCGGTGGCGCCAGCGAAGGGGCGCGCCGACCACGAGAATGGGTGTCAGCTCGGCCGAGGCCGCGACGATGCGGGTGATCGCCGTCTCTGCCGCGTCGAGGAGGGTCGCCTGCAGCAGCAGGTCCTCGATGGCATAAGACGAGACGCAGAGTTCCGGAAACACGGCGAGGACCGCGCCCTTCCGATGACACTCGCCGGCGAGCGCCAGGATCTCGTCGGCATTGCGCTCAGGATCGGCCGGATGGCTTCGTCCGGCGCACGCCGCCACACGGGCGAAACCGTGACGGTAGAGGGACTTGAAGGCGGTACTTTGTGTCGTTTCGGCCAAGGGGCGGGGTGCCTCTCGCAAGGGTGACGCAGCGTCCGCGGCGCACGGGGCTGAGCGGGCAGGCTCCGCCGAGGGAAACCCGTTTGATCCGAGACGCTTCATCGGGTTCCCTCATCTAACCCGTTACGCGCCGGGGCTCCAGGGGGAGGCGAGCGCGCCTGGTCTCCGGAGATCCGACACTTCGCGGCATGCGGGCAAGCGTCTGTTAACGACGTTGGCTCTAGCTTGGGGAAGAACCGCTCCTGTCGAGGACGCGGACCCGTACCCTTCGAGTCAATCCAGAGCATCATGCGCGCATCGGGACGGCCTCCCTATTCTCATCGTGATCCCTCCCGGCCCGGACGCGGCGGCGACCGCCCCGGCCTGACCTTGGGCGCCCTCGCGCACAGGCTGATCAGCCTGCGCGCAAGCCTGACCCGGCGCCTCGCCGGACCGCCCCAGCGCCCGAGCCTGGTCTCGCCGCGCCCGGCGCAATCCTGGCTCACGGCCCCCCGGGACATGGTGCACGACGCCCCCGCTCCCCAGGCCCAGCCTTGGGCAGAGCAGGGCAAGTGGGCCGAGGCGCAGGCCTGGCCGGACCACGTCTTCGACGACCGCGCCACCCCCGATCTCGCCCGCTCCTCGGGCATTGCGGCCATGGACTCGACCGGCGAGAGCCGGATCGACCACGGCGCATCGAGCCCGCGCGTGCTGATCCGTTCGCCGCGCCGCCCCGCTTCCATCACGCCGGAGGGCTACGACGCGCCGGCCCATTCCGCGCCCGAGCCGGACGCCCCGGCGGTGCGCTACACCCGCACCCCCGATCCGGTGCTGCAGGAGCGTCGCCAGCGGGCGCTCGATGCCGAGCGCCTGGCGCAGGAGGAGCAGGTCCGCGCCGCGCGACAGGCCGAGGACGAGGCGCGGCAGGCCGCCGAACGCGCGGCCCTGGCCGCCGCGGAAGCGGAGCGTGCCGCCTGGGAGGCGGCCGAGGCCGCGCTTCTCGCCGCGATTCCTCCCGAGCCGCCGCCTCCCCTGTGGCGCCAGCCCTATACCCCGCCGCCCGGCGTCCGCTTCTTCCGCTCGCCCGATCGCCGCCCGCAGGCCGTCCTCGCCGCCATCGTCGATGAGCCCCTTCCGATCCCCGCATCGGTGAGCGAGCCGGTGGCCGCCGCCGAGCCGGCGCCGCTGCCCGTCGACCGCGATTGGACCGAAGTTCCGGACTGGGCCGCCATGCGCGCCTGGTTCGACGGCGAGGATTCGACCGCCGTCGAGACGTGGTCGGCGATCCAGGCCGATTCCGCCGAGGCATCCGCTCCGTCCCTGTTGGAGGCTTCTCCCGTGCGGGAGCTTGCCCCGGTGCCGGAGATGTCTGCGGTGCCGGATCTGGCGCCGGTCAGCACACAGGCGGACGAGACCTCACCCTTCACGGTCTCGCCGACCGTGGACATCTCGGTCCTGCGCCCGCTGCCGCCCAGCCCCGTCTATGTCCTCGACCGGCTGATGCGGTTCGACCGTGTCGGCACGCCCCTGCCCGCCAACGGCCAGGATAACGGCCAAGATAACGGCCAGTCCGTACCCGTCAGGGACGAGCCGAGCCACGAGGACCGCGTCGCCGAAGTCGCCGAGGCGGCCACCCTGGCTCTCGTCATCGAGCAGACCGGGCCGGCCCCCCAGCGTTCGGTTGCCGTCTCGGCCATGGCCGCCCGCGCGGCGATCCGCCCGGCCCGCATGCCCGCCGCCCCGGTGGCGCAGGCTCCCGCGATGCAAACTCTCCTGATGCAGCCCCCCGTCGCGGAAGCTCCCGTGATGGACGCCTCCGTCGCGCAGACCGTCCCGATGCAGGCCCCCTCCCCTGTCGCAGTGGCGCCGGTCGCTCCGGTCTTCACGCCGGTGCCGCCGCGCCCGGTCCTGCTGCGCAACCCGAAGGCCACCGCCCCGGCTCCGGAACCGGAGCCTCGGGTGGCGGAAGCGCCGGCCGTCCCCGAAGCCGCCGCACCGGTCGAGATGGAGGAAGCCCCGGCTCCCGTCCTCGCCCTGCCGGCCCCGCCGCCCGCCCCGTCACCGTCCCGCGCGATCTTCCCCGAGCCCCGCGCCACGCTGATCCCGGCCGGCCGGCACACGCCGATGTCGCTGGTGGAGAACGAGGATTACGAGCACCCCTCGCTGGAATTGCTGGCCGAGCCGCCGGTGACCGGCACCGAGGAGGTCGATGCCGACGTACTGGAGCAGAACGCGCTCAACCTCCAGCAGACGGTGCAGGATTTCGGCGTGCGCGGCGACATCCTCGCCGTCCGCCCCGGCCCGGTCGTGACCTTGTACGAACTGGAGCCGGCCCCCGGCACCAAGTCGAGCCGCGTCATCGGCCTCTCGGACGACATCGCCCGCTCCATGTCGGCGGTCTCGGCCCGCGTGGCGGTGGTACCCGGCCGCAACGTCATCGGCATCGAACTGCCCAACGAGACCCGCGAGACCGTCTACCTGCGCGAATTGCTGTCCTCGGCCGATTTCTGCATCAGCAAGCACAAGCTCGCCCTCTGCCTCGGCAAGAATATCGGCGGCGAACCGATCATCGCCGATCTCGCCAAGATGCCCCACCTGCTCGTTGCCGGCACCACCGGCTCGGGCAAGTCGGTGGCGATCAACACGATGATCCTGTCGCTCCTCTACCGGATGAAGCCGGAAGAGTGCCGCTTGATCATGGTCGACCCCAAGATGCTGGAACTCTCCGTCTATGACGGCATCCCACACCTGCTCTCCCCCGTCGTCACCGACCCGAAGAAGGCGGTCATCGCCCTCAAATGGGCCGTGCGCGAGATGGAGGAGCGCTACAAGAAGATGTCCAAGATCGCGGTCCGCAACATCGACGGCTACAATGCCCGGATGGCGGAAGCGCGGGCCAAGGGCGAGATCATCACCCGCGAGATCCATACCGGCTTCAACCGCGAGACCGGCCAGGCCGTGTTCGAGACGGAGGAGATGGACCTCTCGGCCCTGCCCTACATCGTCATCGTGGTCGACGAGATGGCCGACCTGATGATGGTGGCCGGCAAGGACATCGAAGGCGCGATCCAGCGCTTGGCTCAGATGGCCCGTGCCGCCGGCATCCACCTCATCATGGCGACGCAGCGTCCCTCGGTGGATGTCATCACCGGCACGATCAAGGCGAACTTCCCGACCCGGATCTCCTTCCAGGTCACGTCCAAGATCGACAGCCGCACGATCCTCGGCGAGATGGGCGCAGAGCAGCTGCTCGGCCAGGGCGACATGCTGTTCATGGCCGGTGGCGGGCGCACCACCCGCGTCCACGGCCCGTTCTGCTCGGATTCGGAAGTCGAGAGCGTGGTCGCCCACCTGAAGCGCCAGGGCCGGCCGTCCTATCTCGAAGCCGTCACCGTGGACGAGAACCCGCCCGAGGAGAAGCCGGCAAAGGCCTCCAAGGCCGACAAGGCGGCGGCCGCCGAGGCCGAAGAGATCGACGCGCCGATCTTCGATGCCGGGGCCTATGCGGGCGGCGGGATCGATGCGGGTGCCGACCTCTACGACCAGGCGGTGCAGGTGGTGATGCGGGACCGCAAGGCCTCCACCAGCTACATCCAGCGCCGCCTGCAGATCGGCTACAACCGTGCCGCCTCGATCATGGAGCGGATGGAGGTCGAGGGCATCGTGGGCCAAGCCAACCACGCCGGTAAGCGCGAGATCCTGATGGAGACCGCGCCGTCCAGCATGGGGGCGATCTCGATGTCGTCGCCGATGATGGACGACGACGACGAGTGAACTCCTCCTCCCTCCCCCTTGTGGGGAGGGACCGAGGGTGGGGGTGGCTCCGGACGAGGCGAGCCGTCTCCGGCCCCTCACCTCCACCGCATCGACGTCCCATATTCGCCACAGGCTCGGGTTCTAAGCCGGAACCCCACCCGACTTCGGAGAACGCCCCAGGATGACCGGCCGACGCCACCTTCTCGCCGCCGGCTCGCTCCTCGTGCTGGCGGCCGGTCTCCACCCCGCGCCGGCCTCGGCGCAGGTCTCGTCCTTCCTCGACGGCCTGTTCGGGCGCAAGGAGCAGCCCGCGCCGGCCCCCGCTCCCGAGCCGGAAGCGCCCCCGGCCGCTCCCGCCGCGCCGAAGAAACCGGCGGCCCAGGCGCCGAAACCCGCCAAGGCGGCGTCGGATAAGCCGGCTCCCGGCGCAAAACCCGCCGCGAAGGCCGCGCCCTCGGACGCGCCCGCCAAGGTCGCCGCCGTCGGCGCCCCCACTGCCGCGTCGTCCATGCTGGATGCCGAGCCCGCCGCCGTGCTCGCCCAGGCCAATGCCTATTTCAACGGAATGACCACGCTCAGCGGCAACTTCGTCCAGATCGCCGGCGACGGGCGCCGCATCGGCGGCAAGCTGACCCTGGCCAAGCCCGGCCGCCTGCGGTTCGACTACGACCAGCCCTCCCCCATGGAGGTGGTGGCCGACGGGACCTCGGTGGCGGTGAAGGACCGCAAACTGAAGACCCAGGACCTCTACTTCATCTCGCAGACGCCCCTGAAATTCCTGCTCCGCGAAAAAATCGACCTGGCCCGCGATCTCACCGTGTCGGACGTCTCCAACGATCCGGGCGGCATCCGCATCTCCCTCGAGGACCGGGCGACGCTGGGCGGAACCTCGAAGATCCAGCTGTTCTTCGACGCCGAGATGAAGACCCTCAGCCAGTGGCGCATCACCGATCCGCAGGGCTACCAGACCACGGTGCAGCTCTCGAACCTGCAGAAGGGCAAGGCCGTCGACGGCAGCCAGTTCTTCATCAATTACGGGCGCAGCGAGGACAAGGCGATAGAGAAGCAGATCAAGGCGCAGTGAGGGGGCGCTCCCGCTCCCCTGCGCCTCTTGGATTCACACATCTGCTCTCGAGGAGCAGAGCGCGTCCCTCTCCCCCTTGTGGGGAGAGGTCAGGAGTGGGGGTGGCTCCGCCAGCCTCCGCAAGCTGAGGGTCGCCCAACCACCCCCACCTCCAACTCCTCCCCACAAGGAGGAGGAGGGCAGCGCCAACCGCTGGAAAGCGTGGATCCGATAAGCCCGCAGAGGGGGGAGGGATTTTCGATCAGGACGCCTGAAGCTCCATTACTGCTCCGCTCCGCCAGCGGTTCAATTCGGCGTCGATCGCGTCCTGCGTGCCTCGCATGAACTCCCCGCCCGAAAGGCCGGGCTTCAGGGCGGCGAGGTAGCTGACCACCACGGTGCCGGGGACGTGCCGTGAGCCGCCATGGGGCCAGTACAGCCCGGAATTCACCGCCACGGGCAGGACCGGCAGGCCGAGCTTGGCGTAGAGCAGCTCGACCCCGCGCTTGAACTGCACCGGCGCGTCGATGGTGCTGCGGGTGCCCTCCGGGAACATCAGGATGGACCGGCCTTCCGCGATGGCGAGGCGGCTCTCGTCGATCATCGTGCGCAGGGCCTGGGTGCCGTTGGCCCGGTCGATGATGATCATCGGCGAGCGGCGCAGGAACCAGCCGACGATGGGGATCGCCACGAGTTCGCGCTTGGCCACGATGGCGACGTTGGGCACCAGCACGAGGAAGGCCAGGGTCTCCCAGGCCGATTGGTGGTTGGCCACGATGAGGCACGGCTCGGTGGGGATGTGGGCGCGCCCCTCCTCCACATAGGACAGGCCGACGATGTGGCGCAGGCCGAACAGGATGCCGCGCGACCACAGCCGCGTCGCCGCCCGGATCGGCTTCGTCGGGCAGCCGAGAGCCGCGAGCACCACGAGGGGAAGCGCGAAACAGGCGGTCCAGGCGGCCCAGTAGACGTTGAAGAGCGCAGAGCGGGTGCGCGACACGACGGGCGATCCTTCCTGTATCTTCGAATTCGCGTCCCTCTCGGTGGTGGAACGCGGCATTTGTGCGGCGACGGGCGGGCCGATCCGGTCTATCGAAGCGGCCGATCCCGTCTCTTATCACATCTGTGAGCTAGACCCGTTGCGCCTCTCCGTCACCACCTGGAACATCAATTCGGTGCGGTTGCGCATCGATCTCGTGCTTCGGTTCCTCGCCGAGGCGAAGCCCGACGTGCTCTGCCTGCAGGAGACGAAGTGCCCGGACGATGCCTTTCCGCTCAAGGCCCTGCGGGGTTCCGGCTACGAGCACGTCGTCTTCGCGGGCCAGAAGGGCTATAACGGCGTCGCCATCCTCTCGCGCTTTCCCCTGCTCACCCGCGACGTCATGGCCTTCTGCGGGAAGCCGGATGCCCGACACATCTCGGCGGTGCTCGGGGCCGAGGCGGGCGCGGCGGCGGGCCTCGTGATCCACAATTTCTACGTCCCGGCCGGCGGCGACGTTCCGGATGTCGGGCTCAATCCGAAATTCGCGCACAAGCTCGACTTCCTGCAAGACCTGCGTGCCTGGGGCGCACGGCGCATGGCCGGCCCGGCGATCCTGGTGGGCGACCTCAACGTGGCGCCCCTCGAGCATGACGTCTGGTCGCACAAGCAGTTGCTCTCCGTGGTCAGCCACACGCCGGTGGAGACGCAGGCCCTGGAAGAATTGCGCGGGGAAGCCGGCTGGATCGACGCCGCCCGCGTGCTCACCCCGGAGCCCGAGAAGATCTACACGTGGTGGAGCTACCGCTCGCCGGACTGGTCGGCCGCCAACAAGGGACGGCGCCTCGACCATGCCTGGATCTCGCCCGACCTCATCGGCACCGCGCGCTCCGTGGACGTGTTCCGCGAGGCGCGGGGCTGGGAGCGGCCCTCCGACCACGTGCCGGTGACCCTGACCCTCGACCTCTGACGGGCCGGTGCATTCCACCCATGTAGCCGGCCGAGGAACGCAAAGCCCTGCCGATCATTGCACTTCGGACTGGCGGCCCCGAATGGGCGCCGCATCCCCTTCCCGTTCCGGAGTGTCCTCGACATGCGCAAGCTGATCCTCGCCTTCCTTCTCCCCAAGGTCGTGTCCTACCTCCGCCGCCGCTTTGCCGGCCGTTCGGGTCGCCCGACTGCCTGAAGGTCGCTCTTCGCCCGTCCTTCGAGCGTCGGAGGACGGGCGGCACACATCACTCTCGTCGCGTTGCGGCTGGGTCCGCGCGCTGCTAAGCCTCCTATCGCATCAAGAGTCGCGGCGACGCCCGACGCCAACCTGCTGATCCGAGCAAGGTGGAGCCCTCATCGACTGGAGGGGATGTGGCCGAACCGGCAACGAAACGGGTTTCGCCACGCGTCGCTTCGGCTCCCCTTTGGGACCGACGGAAGGCGCAGCGACGATGAAGCCCGAACCCCAGCAATTCGCCAGCGACAATTACGCCGGCATCTGTCCCGAGGCCTGGGCCGCCACCGAAGCGGCCAATGGCGGTTCGGTACCCGCCTATGGCGAGGATGCCTGGACGAAGCGGGCGTCGGACGCGTTCCGCGATCTGTTCGACAAGCCGGATGCGGAGGTGTTCTTCGCCTTCAACGGTACGGCCGCGAACTCCCTGGCGCTGGCCTCCCTGTGCCAGTCCTACCACAGCGTCATCTGTTCGGCCTCGGCGCATGTGGAGACCGACGAGTGCGGCGCCCCGGAATTCTTCTCCAACGGCTCGAAACTGCTGGTGGCGGCGAGCCCGGACGGGAAGCTCACGCCCGCCCTCATCCGGGGGCTCGCGACGGGGCGCTCCGACATTCATTTTCCCAAACCCCGCGTCGTGACGATCACCCAGCCCACGGAGACGGGACAGCTCTATACGCTCCGGGAGATCGCCGACATCTCGGCCACCTGCCGCGAGCTGTCCCTGCGCCTCCATATGGACGGCGCGCGCTTCGCCAATGCCTGCGCCAGCCTCGGCTGCGAGCCGGCGGAGATGACCTGGAAGGCCGGCGTCGATCTGCTCTGCTTCGGCGGCACCAAGAACGGCATGGCGGCGGGCGAGGCGATCCTGTTCTTCGATCCCGCCCTTGCCGAGGATTTCGGCTATCGCTGCAAGCAGGCGGGCCAGCTCGCCTCGAAGATGCGCTTCCTCACCGCGCCCTGGGTCGGAATGCTGGAAGGCGGCGCCTGGCTCCGCAACGCGGCCCACGCCAATGCCTGCGCGCAACGCCTCGCCGGCGCGGTGGCGGAGTGCCCGGGCTTCATCGCCATGTTTCCGGTGGAGGCCAACGCCGTGTTCCTGAAGGCCTGGCCTGAGCGGCTGGAGGCTCTGCGGGACAGGGGCTGGCGTTTCTACACTTTCATAGGCGGTGGCGCCCGGTTCATGTTCGCCTGGGATTCAGAGCCCGAGCGGATCGACGCGTTGGTGCGGGACATCCGCGCGGTGAGCGCAGGCGTCCCGGATCGAGTGTCCTCCTCCGGCTGATTTCGTTCGCCCGTCGGGCTTCGCTCAGGCTTCTGGAATGTCGCGGAGTTCCGGCCGCAGAACCGGCGACCGTTTTTCTCGAGACCGGCTCAGTCCACTTTCTTCGTGTCGGGCATGCCGGCCACGAACTCCTTCACGGCGGCATCGTACTGTTGCTTGACGAAGTCCTTCGTCCCGACGGGAACGACGGCCCAGATCACGGCGGCGACGAAGATCAGCGCCGCGACGATGTAGGAAAAGCCTTCGAAGACGCCGAGCCATCCGAGCAGCAAGGGGACGAGGCTGAGTGCCGAGGAGATGTAAGGCGAGCTGAACAAGTAATAGCTCGATACGAAAGTAATAACCGCAAATGCTATCGGTCTTGCGACCTTGATGATGATCCGCTCCATTCCACCCCCAGTTGTTTCCGCAAATCCGATTGCGCTTCTTAGTCAAGGTTGGAGCCATTATCACATTTGTGTTTGAATGCAAAAGTCAGAAGCTGGGATTTGCCAGGGTGTGACCTTCACGACGAAATGAAGCTCGGATCGTCGACAGATAATGCAATAAATCAACGCGTTAGAGCCGGAATGGCCCGACGGGGCCATGCGCCGTTCCGGCCCCCCGCCAGGGCAGAGCGAATGCCCGGCATCCGTCCGGGTCGGCGCCGGGACGGGGGTGGCACGAAGCCCGGATTCGTGTATGTGTCCCATGGCCTCGACCCGGAAACGGGCACGGGGCTATAGCTGCTTGTGAACGCGACCGTGCTGGACGACATCCCGGCACAGGCCCCGTCCCAGGCTGAGGCGGACTCTCTCGACGAGCGCCGTCTCGATCCGAAAACCCGTATCGAAAGGGAATGCGATGTCGATTTCGGCCGAGCGCAAGACTGCGCTCATCAAGGAATACGCGACCGGCGGCAAGGACACCGGTTCTCCGGAGGTTCAGGTGGCGATCCTCACCGAGCGGATCACCAACCTCACCGGCCACTTCAAGACTCACGGCAAGGACAACCATTCCCGCCGCGGCCTCCTGAAGATGGTCTCGCAGCGCCGCTCGCTGCTCGACTACGTCAAGCGCAAGGACGAGGCCCGCTACCGCAGCCTCATCGAGCGTCTCGGCATCCGCCGCTAAGGCGATTTTCGCGGTCCCGAGCCTGGCTCAGGGCCGCGTTTCATTGACGTCCCGCGCTGCCGGAATGGGTCTGGCCGCGCGACCATCGGGCCGCTTCGAGGCGCACTCGTCGGGGACAGGATCGCCAGGAGTTCTTCGCCGGTCCGGCGCGGAACTCCTGGCCGTCTTGCCCCTGGCGGCGCCGGGCACGCCCGACCGCAGGAAGGCATGACATATGTTCGACGTACAACGTGAAGAGCTGATCTGGGGCGACCGCAAGCTCGTCCTCGAGACGGGCAAGGTCGCCCGCCAGGCCGACGGCGCCGTGATGGCGACGTATGGCGAGACCTCGGTGCTGGCCACCGTCGTCTCCGGCAAGGAGCCCAAGGCCGGAATCGACTTCCTGCCCCTCACCGTGAACTACCAGGAGCGCGCCTACGCCGCCGGCCGCATCCCCGGCGGATACTTCAAGCGCGAAGGCCGTCCCTCCGAGAAGGAGACCCTGGTCTCCCGCCTCATCGACCGCCCGATCCGCCCCCTCTTCGTCGAAGGCTGGCGCAACGACACCCAGGTCGTCGTCACCGTCCTGACCCACGACCTCGAGAACGATCCCGACATCCTCGCCATGGTGGCGGCCTCGGCCGCCCTCACCCTGTCGGGCGTGCCCTTCACCGGCCCGATCGGCGCGGCCCGCGTCGGCTACGTCAACGGCCAGTACATCCTGAACCCGCCGGTTCCCGAGCTCGAGAACTCGACCCTGGATCTCGTCGTCGCCGGCACCCAGGACGCCGTGCTGATGGTGGAATCCGAGGCCAAGGAGCTCGACGAGGACGTCATGCTCGGCGCCGTGATGTTCGGCCACAAGCATTTCCAGCCGGTCATCGACGCGATCATCCGCCTCGCCGAGAAGGCCGCCAAGGAGCCCCGCAACTTCTCCGCGCCCGAGAACGGCGACGTGGAGAAGGCCGTCCTCGACGTGTGCGAAGCGGAGCTCCGCGACGCCTACAAGAACACCGTCAAGCAGGAGCGCTACGCCGCCGTCGACGCCGTGAAGGCGAAGGTGATCGCGGCTCTGTGCCCGGCCGAGGGCGAGCAGAAGTTCAGCCCTGAGAAGGTCAAGGCCGCGTTCAAGGAAGCGCAGTCCAAGGTCGTGCGCTGGAACATACTCGACACGGGCTCGCGCATCGACGGACGCGACGTCCGCACCGTGCGCCCGATCGTGTCCCAGGTCGGCGTGCTGCCGCGCGCCCACGGTTCGTCGCTCTTCACCCGCGGCGAGACCCAGGCCCTCGTGGTCGCCACGCTGGGCACCGGCGAGGACGAGCAGTTCATCGACGCGCTGGAAGGCACCTACAAGGAGACCTTCCTGCTGCACTACAACTTCCCTCCCTATTCGGTGGGCGAGACCGGCCGCATGGGCTCCCCGGGCCGTCGCGAGATCGGCCACGGCAAGCTCGCCTGGCGCGCCGTGCACCCCGTCCTGCCGCCGGCCCACGAGTTCCCGTACACGATCCGCGTCGTGTCCGAGATCACCGAGTCGAACGGCTCCTCCTCCATGGCCTCCGTCTGCGGCGCCTCGCTGTCGCTGATGGATGCCGGCGTGCCCCTGCGCCGTCCGGTGGCGGGCATCGCCATGGGCCTCATCCTCGAGGGTGAGCGCTACGCCGTGCTGTCCGACATCCTCGGCGACGAGGATCACCTCGGCGACATGGACTTCAAGGTGGCGGGCACGGAAGCCGGCATCACCTCGCTGCAGATGGACATCAAGATCGCCGGCATCACCGAGGAGATCATGAAGGTCGCCCTGCATCAGGCGCAGGAAGGCCGCGTGCACATCCTCGGCGAGATGGCCAAGGCCCTCACCGATGCCCGTCCCGAGCTCGGCGAATACGCGCCCCGCATCGAGACCATGCAGATCCCCACCGACAAGATCCGGGAAGTGATCGGCACCGGCGGCAAGGTGATCCGCGAGATCGTCGAGAAGACCGGCGCCAAGATCAACATCGACGACACCGGCACGGTGAAGATCGCCTCCAGCGACGGCAAGGCCATCAAGGCCGCCTATAACTGGATCCGGTCGATCGTGGCGGAAGCCGAAGTCGGCATGATCTACGACGGCACCGTCGTGAAGTGCATGGAGTTCGGTGCCTTCGTGAACTTCTTCGGCGCCAAGGACGGCCTCGTCCACATCTCGGAACTCGCCGCCCAGCGCGTCGCCAAGGTGACGGACGTCGTCAAGGACGGCCAGAAGGTGAAGGTCAAGTTCCTCGGCGCCGACGACCGCGGCAAGATCCGCCTGTCCATGAAGGTCGTCGACCAGGAGACCGGCGAGGACCTCACCGAGAAGCTCAAGGCCGAGCGCAACGCCGAGCAGGACCGCGCCCGCGGCCCTCGCCAGGACGCGTAAACCGTCTCAGCCCTGAGGGGTGATCGAGAATGAGAAGCGCGGCTCCGGAAGGGGCCGCGCTTTTTTATTTGGGGCGAGGATGAGCGCCCGCTCGGATGCGTTCTCTCGGAACACCCATCCTCCCGCCGCGTTCGCCCCGCGACGCAACACGAGGAGTAGATTGCACCATGGCCGATCCGATGATTCCGAGCATCTTCGAGGGCGAAGCGAACCTGTCCACCACCGAGCGGGCGGTGTCCGTTGTGCTCGGCCTCGGCATCGCGGCCGCCGCCGCCCAGCCCCGGCCGAACAAGTGGCTGAGCCTGGCCGCCCTCGTGGTCGGCGCCGGCCTCGCCATCCGGGGCGCCACCGGTCATTGCCCGGTCAAGTCGGCCGGCTACATCTCCTGAACCCAAGACACGAAAAAGGGGCGCTCCGATGGGGCGCCCCTTTCTTTCGTCCGATCTCCGGCGCGGGTTACACGACCCACGCCGTTCGAGTCTCAGAGGGTGGTGGTGCGGCGGCTGGCGATGAAGCCGTAGATAGCCAGCACCACGATGGCGCCGACCACCGCGCCGATGAAGCCCGCGCCCTGGTTGGGGCCGTACCAGCCCAGCGCCTGGCCGAGGAAGGTGGCGACGAAGGCGCCGACGATGCCGAGGATGGTGGTGAGGATGAAGCCCGCGGGCTCCTTGTCGCCCGGCATGATGAACTTGGCGACGACACCGGCGAGGAAGCCGATGATGATGGTCCAGATGATACCCATGAGATGATCCCCGATACGCGGCGGCCGGGATTGTCCCCGCCGGACTTGGCCGTATTGGTCAAGCAACGCCGCATCGCGGGATGGGTTGCGCCCGGCGTGGCGAGAATGTCTCATTCCGCGAGGGGGCGCGTCCCCCTGCCCCTTTACGGGCGCCCCTCCCGCACGGCACAACGCGGGGGCACCCTCCCCCAATGTCGAGTCTCCCCGCATGACCACCATCACCCGTTTCGAATCCGGCGCCCGCATGAGCCAGGCGGTCACCTATGGCGACATGGTCTACCTCGCGGGTCAGGTGGCCGGCACGGTGGTGGGGGCCGGGGTCACAGCGCAGACGCAGGAGATCCTCGCTGAGATCGACCGGCTGCTCGCCAAGGCCGGCAGCGACAAGAGCCGGATCCTCTCGACCACGATCTATCTCGCCGACATCGCCACCTTCGCCGAGATGAACGCCGCCTGGGATTCCTGGGTCTCGAAGGAGAACCCGCCCGCCCGCGCCACGGTGGAGGCCAAGCTCGCCGCACCCGAATATCTCGTGGAGATCGTCGTCGTCGCGGCCAAACTCCCCGCCTGACGCACCGACACGCGAGGAGCCAGCCGATGCGCCGGATCGTTTTCGTCATCCTTCTGATCGCGCTGGCGCTCAGCCTCGCCGGGTCGCTGTTCCTGGCCTTCGCCTTCCTCAATTCGGCGCAGGCCCAGGAGCAGAAGGGCCCCGAGCGGGTGGTCAACATCTACAACTGGTCGGACTATATCGACCCCAAGATGCTGGACGCCTTCACCAAGGAGACCGGCATCAAGGTCGTGTACGACACCTACGACAACAACGAGATCCTGGAGACGAAGCTGCTCGCCGGCCAGTCCGGCTACGATCTCGTGGTGCCCACCGGCCCGTTCCTGCAGCGGCTGATCAAGGCCGGTGTGTTCCGCCCCCTCGACAAGGCCAAGATCCCCAACCTCAAACACGCCTGGCCCGAGATCGCCCAGCGCCTCGCGGTCTACGATCCCGGCAACGCCTATGCGGTGGACTACATGTGGGGCACCACCGGCATCGGCGTGAATCTCGGCCCCGTGCGCGAGCGCCTCGGCCCCAATCAGCCCCTCAACACCTGGACCCTGGTGCTCAACCCCGCGCTGATGGCCAAGCTGAAGGATTGCGGGGTGATGATGCTCGACAGCCCCGAGGACCTGATTCCCAGCATGCTGCCGGCCTACGGCTTCAAGCCCGACACCAAGCGCTGGGACGACATCTCCCAGGTCACCGACGCCCTGTTCAAGGTGCGCGGCTCGGTGCGAAAATTCCACTCGTCGGAATACATCAACGGGCTCGCCAACGGCGACCTCTGCCTGGCGGTCGGCTATTCCGGCGACGTGATGCAGGCCAAGAAACGCGCCGAGGAATCGAAGAACGGCGTCGAGATCGCCTATTTCATCCCGAAGGAAGGCGCGCTGATGTGGTTCGACGCCCTCGCCATCCCCAAGGACGCCCCCCACCCGGAGGAGGCCCACCGCTTCATCGACTACCTGATGCGCCCCGAGGTCGCCGCCGCCAACACCAACTTCGTCGCTTACGCCAACGGCAACCTCGCCGCCAAACCCCTGGTGAAGCCGGAGATTCTTTCGAATGCCGGCATCTACCCGGACGAGGCGACGATGCAGCGGTTGTTTACGAACCAGGCCTGGGATGACCGGACGCAGCGGTTTGTCACGCGGAATTGGACGCGGGTGCGGACGGGGCGGTGATTTGAATCGCTCTTGGCCACTTTTATAGTGATGTCTATGATTTGCTTTTGCGAAGTATTTCGCGCAATTGGTCTGCAATATACATTATATGTGGATTTGAAGGTTTCAACAACCAGTGTGCGCTGATCTCTAACGCCTGAGCGGTGTGGGGTTTATCTTCTTTTTCAAGATGGGCAATTAACGCGGATTTTGCTTCTTGATTTGTCATGGAGTTTTTCAATTTCTCAGTACTGAGGACCTCTAAAATTACAAATTCAGGGCAAACAGCATCTAGGTAAAAAACTCTTGTCGAAGCCCACTTTAAATATGCGGATGAATTATCCGGCAACGAATTTGAGCAATGTATAGGTCGTACATTAAACAATTCTAATATTGTTTGTCCGGCCACCTTCTTCTGTTGAGGAGTAAAGGTGTCAGGATCAGGGATTGGTTTGCTGGGAATTTTATCTCCATCTAGCATCACGTATGCATCTCTGCTTTCGTGAATCCAGTTTGGTATATTGAAAGTCAAAATAGCGTCGGCTCCGCCAGCGGGAACAAAAATTTGAAAAGCACTCCGCTCACCTGCATCCATATTTTTCATTGCAATTTCAACTAGAGCTTTGAGCAATACGTCCTCAACAGCAAGCAGAATTTTGGTTCCTAAGTGACCAATCCTATTAAAAGCTACTTGCGGATGTGTTACCGACACAACTCTAGCTCGACCGTCCGGACCATCTTCCAATACCTTGATGGCCTTTCGGGGTAGGCTTTCAACAATCGTAGAGGAATGAGTCGAGATCACGATTTGAAGATGTTTTTCTACGGTCATTTTCATTAGGAAAGCTAGTAGTCTTACTTGTGCCCCCGGATGAAGCGAAGTTTCTGGTTCGTCTAGTAATACAAGTGTGAGATTAGCTGCCGCGACTACTTCCATGACAGCCCGAACTACGGCTAACTCCCCACTGCCCGCGAAAGCTTCCGAGTATGCCCCACTAGTTCGTTCAAAAAAGACTGAGGGTGACTCAATTCGCCCATAGAGGCCATGCAATACATATCGAGCCCGGATATATTCACGTCCAAGAATATAGCTTACCCATGATAGTTCAATTTCACTTAAGCTACGATTTACGAATACTGCATTTTTCCCGCCGGGAGAGTATTTGCTAAGATTGTACTTCATTACAGTTTTAAGGCGCCGCGCCCCGTTCTGGAACCGCTTTTGCCGTTCTGCCCTAGCTTCAGATTGGTATGGGTAATAAAAATTGCGGTCAAAGGCGCTAAATTCGCATTTAAAATTAATATACTTGACTGGTCTTTCCGTGGGATTCCATCTTTCTTTTGACCGAAAAGGGCGCGAGGCATCGTCTATCGGTGGCATAGGTGCCATGCCATCGCTTTCTAAAGCACGAGCTGGTTCCCAATAATCCGCTCTCCTTTTACCCCTGACTTTTTTTGTCTCAACAAATTGATTCAGTTCCGCGATCCAATGCTTATAAAAATATCTTGGAACTCCGGCATCGCCCCCGTCATCGATCGGATCTATTGCGGTAGAGAACCAAAATCTGGCGGTACTATATTTCATGGGCATGCCCCAGAGGGCGTGGAGAATGGACGACTTTCCAGTTCCATTCGCGCCCACTAACGCAGTTATAGGAAATTCAAATTTGATTCGAGTATGAGGAGCGATGTTTTTAAAATTTGGGAATACTGCCTCGCCAATAAATTTATCCAAAGGAGAGCCAGGGCGAAATCGCTCTAGAGTTTTAAGTAATTCGTCAATATTTGGTTCAATAAAGGGCATTTTTACTGCTTACTTGCTAGGAGGGAGCGTGCATGAGCAGATATAAAGGGGGGTGGTAAGGCGTTTCCGATCATAAGGGAAATTGCTTCGCGACCGTGCGTGATGTCGAATTTGTAGTCCGGTGGAAAGCCTTGAAGTATCGCTGCTTCTCTCAGCGTAATAGCCCGATCTGCAACCGGATGTAAAAAACGTCCCTTGGACGGGTTGTAGCATCCGCCCGTGATAGTCGGAGATGGTAGATCCCACGACATTCTTCCATAAACGTCTGAAAAACCGTTAGTTCGCATATGACAAGCAAGTTTGCTAGAATCTGGAAGATCGCGTCTGCTTCCTCCATTTTGAGGAATTGCTTGAATTAATGTTTTGATTCGTTCCGAACGGCGCTCTGGAAGATCGTGAAGCGCGTCTCCACTTCTGCCTGGTTCAGGCAGCAAAGCAATTGCGTCCCTCACCGTCATCACGCGATTTTCGGGTGGAGCAAGCACCGGGCTGCGATCCAAAGATGCTACAAGGATTAGCCGTTTTCGGCGTTGTGGGACATTATATTGAGAAACATCGATTATACAGTCTACGATGTTGTATCCAAGACAGATCAACGTTTCCTTGAATTGATGGTAGCCGGAATATCCTGATAGACCCGGTACATTCTCCATCATTACCATTCTCGGTCTTATAACTTCAACAAACCGAGAAAAATCTTGCACCAGATTATTTCGTGGATCGAGGGCGGGCTGAGAGCTATTTCGATGACGTATGCGGGAAAATCCTTGGCACGGGGGGCAGCCAGCAATTAGATCTAATTGTTCAGGCTGAAGATCAAAGCGGCTAAGGAGCTCTGCCGGATCAGTTGTTCTTATGTCCGTTCCTAGACTTACCACCGAATTATGGTTCAAACTATATGTTGCGCGCGCCTTTTGCTCAATTTCAACGGATGCTAAAACCTTAAAGCCAGCTTGCTTTAGGCCACAGGTCACGCCTCCGCATCCGCTAAATAAATCAATCGCTATAGGCTGATTTTTATAATGGATTTTCTTCAAACGTGACATTTTATTATATTACATATCCTAGATTGTTGCGAAAACATCACTATATTGCGATATTAGCAGGTTTACTCTGAGGTGCGGTTCTTAGGTTAGGCGTTGTAACTGGGTCAGCATCATCGATCTGTTGGCAAATTTTCATATTCTTAACGGCGGTGCAACTCGGTACAGGGGCTTTGCACGTGTGAATTTTCGATCCGACCTTGACAAAATTCCTATTCCATGCCTATATCCCCACACCTGCCGCCCAGCGAAGGGGGCCTGTCCGGTGACCGACCGGGTGGGCCGAAAGGGGCGGCGGGGCGGTGCCTGCGTCGGTGGTGTCGGTCACCATCGCCCCGGGCGGCGGCTCGATAGTCTGGGGGCTCGGATGGGGGCGCGGTAGGTCGGGAGTTAAATGCCCCGGCACTGACCCTGATCTCGGCTGCCATGATGAGGTTTGCGGCCCCTCCAATACGAGAGGGCGTGCGGGTTCGAACAGCCGGGCTGGGATGCAACACGACCACCTCAGGCGCGACGCAACGCGAGGACCGCTGGAGACACCGCGACGCAAAAACAGGCCCCGGCGGGAATGCCGGAGCCTGTCGGGACGCCGGTGGACCGGCAAACAATTCTAGCGCTCAATGGGTTCCGCGGCGTCCCGCGTCCCCCTGTTGGGACTTCTCTTGGGCCATGCCCCCGGCGCTGTTGCGCGCGGGGGTGAAGGTGTTTGGAGAGCCGGTGGCGCACGTGTCCTTCTCCCCTCTGCGGGAGAAGGTGGTCCGCGAAGCGGATCGGATGAGGGGAGCGCGTTGTCCGGAGATGTCGCCCCCTCTCCCGTCTGCTCCGCAGGCACCCTCCCCCGCACCAAGTCGGGCCTGCCCGACTTGGCCAGCCAAAGACGGATCTCGGGCAAGCCCGAGGTCCGTGGGGGGAGGGTTCGGAGTGGATCAATCCTTCAGGTCGGCCGGCACCTTGCCGCCGTTCTCCTCGAGCTTCTTGATGACCTGCTTGTGCAGCCAGACGTTCATCGTGGCCGAGTCTTCCTTGTCGCCGGTGTAGTGCAGCTCGTCGGCGAGCGACTTGCGGGCGCTGAGGCTCGAATCGATGTCGAGGAGCTTCATCAGGTCGACGATGGAGGTCCGCCAGTTGAGGGTCTGGGAGTTCTTCGCGGCCATGCCGTTCAGCACGGCCTCCACGTCCACCGGCTCGCCGGGCTTCGCCGCCGCGGCGCCGGTCGTGTCGGTCGTGGCCGTGCCGGCCGGGGCGTCGGCGGGGGCGGCCTCAGCCGTGGTGCTTCCGCCGCCGAACGGGTGCAGGATCTTGCTGACGATGCTGCCGAGAAAGCTCATGGCGTTGTGTCCTTGTCGTTGGCCGGCCGCGACGAGGTGCGGCCGGTCTCCTGCTCCTAACGGAATCGGGCCGAGGCCGTTCCAGATCGGCACCGGGGAATAAAGACCGCGCGGCGACCTTCGAGCGTGGAACGCCCTCCCCGATTGAGGAACGCAAGCCGTTCTTTCGCTCACGGGTGTTTGAAGAATGCGCCGCCTGTGGCATGGCCGGGCTCACGGCTCCTTGCCGGGCCACCCTTCGCTCCGGAATCCGGATCCCCCGATGCGCTCTCCCCTCCCCGTCCTCGCGACGCTCCTGACGGCCTTCGTCGGGCTCGTCCTCGCCGCCCCCGCCCAGGCGCAGACCGCGCCGATCCCCATGCGGATCGGCGTCATCCCGGTCATCGGCGCCGCGCCGATCTTCGTGGCCAACGGCGAGGGCTGGCTCAAGGAGGCGGGCCTCAGCCCCACCTTCACCACCTTCGAATCCGGCCCGAACATGATCCAGGCGCTGGCGTCGGGCACTATCGACGTCTACGTCGCCGGGGTCGCGCCGCTCGCCGTGGCGCGGACCAAGAACATCGACGTCCGCGTGGTCGCCTCCACGGCGGTGGAGGAGATGGTGTTCGTGGCCGGCCCGAAGCTCGCCCCGTTCTTCGCCAGCGGCGCCAGCAAGGCCGAGGCCTTCGCGCAGTTCAAGGCCAAGGAAGGCCGCTCCGCGCGGCTTGCCACCCAGCCCCTCGGCTCGGTGCCCAACACCACCCTGCAGCATTGGCTGTGGCAGGTGGCCAAGGCCGACAAGGCCAATGCCGAAGTGGTGTCCATGGGCATCGACGCCACGCAGCAGGCGATTCTCGCCGGCGCCGTGGACGGCGCCTCGATCCGCGAGCCGGCCCTCACCATCGTCCAGGGCCGCAACCCCGCGATCACGCTGATCGCCAACGGGGCCGAGATGTTCCCCGACCAGCCGGGCACGGTGGTGGGCGTCTACGGCGCCTATGCCGACCGGAATCCCGGCGCCGTGGAATCCCTGGTGCGCTCGCTCATCCGCGCCGACACCCTGCTGAAATCCGACCCGGCCAAGGCCGCGCCCCACGTGCTCGCCGCCCTCGGCAAGGGCATCGTCGATCTCGCCACGATCCAGAAGGCCCTCACCTCCCCGGCGGCGAAGTTCACCGTCGATCCGCGCGCCATCATCGTCGCCACCAAGGCGATGCAGGCCTATCAGGTCTCCATCGGCGCCCTGGAGAAGGACGTGCCCCTCGATGGGCTGTTCGACTCCCGCTACTACGAGAAGGCCATCGCGCCCTGATCGGATGACCGCCCTTCGCGCACCCGCCCTCGCGGCTCTCGGACTCGTCGCCTTCCTCCTGTTCTGGGAGGCGATGCCTCGGCTCGGGCTGATCAACCCGGCCTTCCTGCCGCCGCCGAGCACGATCCCGGCCGCCTTTCTCAACGAGATCCGGCTCGGGGTGTGGGGCGAGGCGGTGTGGTCGAGCCTGAGCCACTACCTCGTCGGCCTCGCCGTCGGCGCCGGGGCCGGCATCGCGCTCGGCATCGTCGTGGGGATGTTCCACGGCTTCGAGGCGCTCACCGCCTGGATCGTGCGCCTGCTGCGCCCCATCCCCGGCCTCGCCTGGGTGCCCTTCGCCATCATCTGGTTCGGGGTCCAGCCCTCGGCCGCCGTGTTCATCATCGCCATCGGCGTGTTCTGGATCGTGTTCTTCGCGACGCAAGGGGCGGTGCGCGGGGTCGACCGCGACCTCATCGAGGTGGCCCAGGCCTTCGGCTTCCGCTCCGCCTGGTCGCGTCTCACCAAGATCGTGCTGCCGGCCGCCACGCCGGGCATCCTCGTCGGCCTGCGCACGGCGCTGGGCCAAGCCTGGATGGCGGTGGTCGCCGCCGAGATCTTCGGCGTGCCCGGCGTCGGCGCCCGCATGATGCAGGCCTCCAGCCTCCTCTCCACCGACATCGTGGTCGTTTACATGCTCACCATGGCCGGGCTCTACGGCCTGTTCGATACCGGCTTCGTCGCTCTCCAGGGCTGGCTCCTGCGGTGGCGCGCCTGATGGACCCGATCATCGACATCCGCGGCCTCAGCCTCGCCTACGAGCGCGACGGAATCCGCAACGTCATCCTGTCGGAGCTCGACCTCTCCATCGCGCGCGGGGAGTTCGTGGTCATCGTCGGCGAATCCGGCGTTGGCAAATCCACGGTCCTTCGGGTGCTGATCGGCCTCGCCGAGCCCAGTGGCGGAACCGTGCGCCTCGCCACGCGCGAGGGCTGCCGCACGCCGATGGCGCTGGTGTTCCAGGACGCCCGCCTGCTCCCCTGGCGCCGGGTGATCGCCAACGTCGCCTTCGGTCTCGAGGGCAGCGGCCTGTCGAAGGCTCAGCGCCTGGCCAAGGCGCAGGAGATGCTCGCCCTCGTGGGTCTCGGCGACCTCGGGCAGCGCTGGCCACACCAGCTCTCCGGCGGTCAGCGCCAGCGAGTCGCCATCGCGCGCGCGCTCGCCGTCGACCCGGACGTGCTCCTCATGGACGAACCCTTCTCCGCGCTGGACAGCTTCACCCGCGAGGGCCTGCAGGACGAGCTGCAGCGCATCCAGGCCGCGACGGGCAAGACCATCCTGTTCGTCACCCATGATATCGACGAGGCGGTAACCCTCGCCGACCGTGTGGTGGTGCTCGCGGGGAGTCCCGGACGGGTCGCCGCCGACATGCCCATCGACGTTCCCCGCCCGCGCCTGCGCCGGGATACGGCCCTCACTGACGCGGCCCGGCTCCTGCGGGCCGAATTGTCGGGGCGGTCGGCGGAATTGTGACCCTCCACGCAGGCAAGGCGTTCTCCGGGGGACGCGCCATTGCATCCCGCCGATAAAGACTGCATCGCTCCCCACCCGAGACCGCCTGGACGGTCGATCGGCAGAAAGACCCCGCCATGACGCCCGACGAGATTGCAGACCTCAACCGCGCCCGCGCCAGCCTCTCGCGGCAGCGCAGCGCCCTCGCCAAGCGGATCGGTTCGAGCGAACTCGCCGCTGCTTCCGCGGCGGAGGATTTCATGCGCATCCTGCTGGCGATCGAGGCGGTCGACCGGGCGCTGACCAATGCCGGTCAGCCGTACATGCCGCCGATCTCCGACGCGGACGCCTGAGCCATGGCCGACACCAAGGACGCCAATGGCACGAAGCTGGCGGACGGAGATTCCGTGACCCTGGTGAAGGACCTCAAGGTCAAGGGCACGTCGACCACGTTGAAGCGGGGAACGCTGATCAAAAACATCCGCATCACGGACGATCCCGACGAGATCGAGTGTAACGCTGATAAGGTGAAGGGGCTCGTCCTGAAGGCCCAGTTCCTTAAGAAGGCCTGAGATCAATCGCCGGAGACGGCGCTCGGCGCGCGGATCGGCGAGCGGCTCAGGCTGCGGATGGCACGGGAGGGGCGGCCGGACTTCTCGGCGATGGCGCGATCCTGCTCCTCGATAAGGTGCCGGGCCGGCTCGTCGCCGTCGAGGCCTCCGAGGATCTCCATGGGGACCCGCCGGTTCGAGGCGCGGGACTCGTCCTCGTAGAGGACATCGAACAGGACGGAGCCACGCTCCTGCGGTTTCGACTTGGTGCGCTTGGCCATGACGGATGCTCGGACGATGAAAACCGGAAGGGTGCCCGGTCGACGGCTCTCAAAGCACGATGCTTGGCGATCGACCTCGTGGTCCCGCCGGCATCCCGCCTTCTTCGCCGTCGCCGATAGATCGGAAGGGTCGCGACCGGGCTCCGGCGCTACATGATCCCGTCGCGACGTTAAGGCAACCCGTATCCCCCTCCGGCACGGTGCGGCGCAAGGCAGCCTGCCGCAAGTGCTGAACGGTGGCATGATGCGTGCGGACCGCCCGCTGGGACCCCTCCCGTCGGAACGGGGCCGGGCGAAGCGAGGAGCCGATTGCACGATGACCGATCCGAAACCGCTGACGCGCTTCTCCGTCGCTCCCTTGAGCCGGATGACCCGCCAGCTCGCCAGTGTCGCAGGCGGACGGGCCGAGCCGGATCTGGTCATCACCGGCGCGCGCATCTTGTCCACCTATTCCGAGCGGATGCGGCCCGACAGCGAGGTCTGGATCACCGGCGGGCGCATCGCCGCCGTGAAGACGGCGGGAGCCTACAGGGGCGGTGCGCCACGCTATGAGGCCGGCGGCGGCATTCTGGCTCCCGGCCTGGTCGATCCCCATCTGCACATCGAGAGCAGCATGGTGACGGCCTGTGCCTATGCCGAAGCTGCGCTCCTCAATGGCACAACGACGATCGTCTGCGACAGCCACGAGATCGGCAACGTCCTCGACACGGACGGGATCGCCTGGATGCTGGAGGATGCCCGCGCGGCGCCGCTCAATATCTACCTGACGGTTCCGAGCACGGTTCCGGCCACCTCGCCGGAACTCGAGACCGCCGGCGGCGACCTCACGGCGGAGAAGATTGGCGCCCTGTTCGATGCGTGGCCGGAGGCGATCGGCCTCGGCGAGAAGATGGATTTCGTCGCCGTGGCCGAGGGGGACGAGCGGGCTCATGCCATCATCGCGGCTGCACTGCAGCGTGGGCGACCGGTCTCCGGTCACATCTACGGACGCGGCTTTGTCGGCGCCTATGCCGCCAGCGGCGTCACCGACACCCACGAGGCCATCGACCGGGACATTGCCGACGACTTGCTGGAAGCGGGATTGTGGATCTACCTGCGCGGAGGCCCGCCGACCACGCCCTGGCACAGCCTGCCCAAGGCCATCGGCACGATCATCGAACTGGGGGCCTCGGCCAAGCGGGTCTGCGTCTGTACCGACGACCGGGACGCCCAGGATCTCCTCGCCTACGGTCTCGATTGGGTGGTGCGAGAGGCCATCCGCATGGGTATTCCCCGCGAACAGGCGTGGTCGATGGGCTCGCTGCATCCGGCGACCCGGTATGGGCTCGATAGCGAGATCGGTGGCTTCGGTGGCGGTCGCCGGGCCGATCTCGTACTCCTCGACGACGATTTCATTCCGCAGACCACTTGGTACGGTGGCCGTTGCGTGGTCGAGAATCGCACGATCACGCCTCTCCTCGATGCGGCGCTCTCGCGTCCCTACCAATACCCTGCACCGGCCTATGCGACGATGCATCTGCCACTGCCCCTACCAGCCCTGGTCCCGGTGCTCCCCAAAGGCCGCTGTGTCGTCAACGCCATCCGCACCACGCTTCCCGGAATCGAACTGACCCATGAGCGGTACGACCTGACGCCTGCTTCGGATTGGCCGACGACCCTGCGGGACAACGATCTGTGCTTCGTCACCGTCATTGAGCGCCATGGCGGAGCCGGCAACGTCGCACACGGATTGCTGCGTGCCTTCGGGCTGAAGCATGGCGCGGTCGCGAGCAGTGTCGGCCACGACTCGCACAACGTGATCGTCGCGGGGCTGAACGCGGAGGATATGCGCGTCGCCATTGATGCGTTGTCGGCGATCCAAGGGGGCGTCTGCGTCGTCGAGGATGGCCAGGTGACCGCCATGGTTCCGCTGCCAGTGGCGGGACTTCTCTCGGACAAGCGCGTCAGTATCGTCGCCGAGGAAGTCCGACTGCTGAAGAAGGGCTGGGAGCGGGCCGGGTGCACGATTCCCTATATGGGGTTCAACCTGATCCCCCTCTCGGTCATTCCGGAAATTCGGATCACCGACAAGGGCATCGTATTGGTCCCAGCCATGGAGATTGTGCCGCTATTCGAACCCGTAGAGGCCTAAAACTCCTATTGGGAACCGATGCACTTCAAAGATCGTTGATGAATCAGGTCTCAACAGCCTTTCCCATGTCGGCTTTTGCAAGCCGTAGTGTTATCGAACCGGTCAGCCGAATTGTCCGTTGAGGCGATTGGCTGGCCGTTTTGCGTTATCTTCTAGGGGCTATTGCTCCAATAGCGGGAGAGAACGCCTTTTTATGGAGTGAGTTGATGCGGAATCTTCTGACGCTCGTCGTCCTCGGCTTCGTCGGCTTCGTCCTCGTGGCGATGTTCGTCGCACCAACCCGGCCGGATCTGAAAACTTGGTACCTGAAGAATGCCTGCGAGCATCTCGATAAGGTTTCGGCGAAAATCTGCGATCCCATGCGTCAGACCGGCGGGCAAGCGCTTTAACGAGAGCTCTGTCTGGAGGCTTTCAAGCATGATGAACTCGCTTGGCGTCCGGTATCAGGGTAAATCCCATGAGTTGGGGGTATCTCATCACGAGATAGACCCTGCCAAATATCGATATGATCCAACAAGGCCGGGGCGGAAACGCCGGTTCTGAGATCACCCGGATACGGGTCTGTATTCCCGCTCTGTCCCGTACGAATGCTGAGCAGCAGAGACCTGCCTAGCGAAACAGCTCAGCGCCAAATGATGGCGCCGAGCTGTTTCGTTAAGTTCATTCAAATCGTGACGATGGCGTAACGCTCAATAACCGTAGCGCCAAGCACGGCGGCGGGCGTCCCAACGACGCTCGCGACGGATTTCCTGCCGGATGGCTTTGCGTCGCAAATAGCGGGCGCTGTGACCATAGCCATAGCCGTAGCCATACTGCACATGTTCCACGGCGCCCGACGGAGCGATATCCACCTTGCCGAGCGATATGGGGGCAGCCTGGGATGCGGAGGCGAAGCCGGCGCAGGCTACGAATACCGTGAGGGCGGCAATCCGGAATGATTTCATCGCGTCGTATTCCTTCGGTCTGGATTCAGTGGTTCAGGGCCGGGACGGGCATAGAAGGTAAAAATCGTTAACGAAACCCAAACCTGCCCGTATGACCCTCAAACCAGATAGAGAGTCGCCGACGCGCGAAACACTTTGGGGCAATGGGCCTCGTTCACGATTCGGAGAGCCTCATTCACCGTAATCCGGCGGTTCAAGGCGAGTTCTTCGAGGGTCATCCACGTTGATGTCATACGTTTTTTCCCTTGCTGTCGTTCACTCAACATGCAGAGGGCCGTATTGGTTCATCGACAGGTCCGGAAGGTCGCTACCGGATGAAGCGATGTGCGGGAAGCCGACGCATCATAACCGTCTGCCAGGAGATGCGTTACAAGGCGAAAACGACGAAGACCGCCCGAAGGCGGCCTGTCGCAGTACTATAAGTCGGTTGGATGAATTGGAGCGGGCGAAGGGATTCGAACCCTCGACCCCAACCTTGGCAAGGCTCTCACCCCGCCGCAACTTTCCTAGGGACCGGCGTCCGGCCCGTCAATTCCCATGCAACGCCGTTCGATTGGATCGAGCGCCATGCACGGCCATGCGGGCCGGATTTCGTAATTGCGGGGCCATTCCGGGACCCCGCTCCGGGCGTCAGATATACACGTACCGCCCATCCTTCAGACGCATCCGGATCCCCAGGACGACGACGAAGGCTCCCGGCAGGATCTGGAACAGGTAGCTCACCAGGTACAGCCAGGGCGCGCCGGCCATCGCGGACATGATCGCCTCCGCGGTGGATCCGACCAGCATGAGGCCGGAGCCGAGGATGAGCGCGTCGAGGCTGTAAGCCCGCTTTGGCTGCGGCTCGGTCCTCAGGATCCCGCCGACGCTCCACCAGCAGCCGAGAGCATGCCGGAGCTGATCGAGCTTGGTGTCGCAGTCGGCGAGGTGCGATGACCACTCCTCGGCGTAGGACTCCCGCTTGCCCTCCGGCAGCCGGGCGGCCGCCTTGCGGATGAGGAAGCGGGCGAGCCTCGGGCAGCGGTCGTAGAGGTCCGCGCCCAGGATGTTCATGAGCAGCCCGATCAGGAGTTCCATGCGAGGGCTCCTTCCGGCGCGACCTGGTACTCGGCGAACGCGGCACGGGCCCGGGCGCGCCCTGCCATCGTCAGCGTGTAGAACCGTCGCCTCGGCCTCCCGGCCTCGCTCGGTTCCACCTCCTCCCACTTCCCCTCGACCCAGCCGGCGGTCTCCAGCCGGGCGAGCATGGGGTACATCGTCCCCGACCCGATGCGGGCGGACTTGCTGATCTCCGCGCCCGACCTCCCCTCAAGGGGAGCCGAGAGCAGGAACTTGAGCGCGCGCAGGGTCGTGTCGGAGAGCCGGACGTCCTCAGCCATGGTGTACCTCGAAAGTCGACATAGCCCCCTATATCGACTTTCGACTACGCTTGTCTAGTCCCTGGTCCTTCCGACGCAGGGCCCGCCCTCAGGCCAGTGTCGCGAGGTCGGCTTTGTCCTCCTCCGGCGCCGCCGGGGCCCACTCCATCCGGATCTCGGCCGCGCGGCGTTCCAGGTCCTCGGCCGCTCGGATCGCGAGACGCCGAGTGGGCTCGAACAGGGCATCGGGCACGGGGCGGGAGCCCGAAATCCACTGCGACACCTGCGCCTGGGTGATGCGCCGGCCCGCAACTTCCGAGAGCGCCGTCGCGAAGAAGCTCTGCCAGCGCGGCCCGAAGGCTCGCTCGCCGAGGCTGATGACGCCCCGTCGGATGAGGATTTGAGCCTCGGTCAAACCCGAGAGGTCGACCTTGGCCTCGCGGATCGGCTTGGGGAAATCGAAGGACACGGTGCGGGCTCCTGCGCAGGACGGGCGTTTCAATTCTACACCGGCCGCCCCGTGATGGGGGGCCGGTGGAGGTGCAGGCTTCAGGCGGCCTCGACTTCGAGGAGGTTTTTGATCCCCCGGCGGATGCGCTCGGCGCCCTCGTGCAGGCCCTGGTCGTTGCCGGCCTTCCAGCCGAGGATCGCCATCTCGACCTCGCGGCGCGTGACGTCTCCGGGGAGCGAGAGGATCGGCCTGCCACCCACGCGGACTTGGATGCTCATGCCTCCCGGCGCGCCCCACGCCCACCACCCCTGACCGCGGACGTCGTACCCGGGGAACTGGCCGATGAGATCGCACGCGACCTCCTCAAGATGGCGCACCTGCAGGTTTCGCAGAGTCGCAATCAAGTGCTCGCGTGCCTCCCAGCGGTCGTGGCCGGCGCGTCCGTGGCCGGTCATCCGAGCTACCTCTCCGACGAAGGTCCTGGCGGCGTAGACGGCCCTCTCAGCGGCCGTCCACTCGTCGTCCTCGGTCGACTGGCGCAGCGTCGGTGCCGCGGCGGCGTGCGGCTCCAGGGCGGCGGCGACGGTAGCGTGGTCGTCGGAGGTGCAGAAGTCGAACGTGAGGATCGCGGCAACGGCGGGGTGCTCCGGGAAGGCGCGTTTGGCGGCGGCCCGACCCTCGGCGTCGATCGTGCCGAGGGCGCCGAACATGGCGTAGACGGTCGCGTCCTCGTCCCGGGACGGGGACGCGGCGAGCACGGCCTCGATGGCGGGGATGACAGCTTTCATGGGTGTGGTCCTTCCGGAAGGGCTGGGTTCGGTCCTGAGGCCCGGGATCGGGAGGTCTCACACCCCTCCCGAGGGGCGGGCCTCAGTCGCCGGAGAGGCGGCGCTCGGCGCGCTTGCGCAGCACGGAGGCCTCGATCGTGCGGGCCGTCAGGCCGGTGCGCACGTGCACGGTCGCCTCGCGCTCGAAGTCCCGCTCGCCCTGGTAGCGGCGGTAGACGCCGACCCGGACGATCCAATTGCCGTCGAACCTGAACTCGCCCTCGGTCGTCAGGCGCAGGCCGTCGTCGAAGTCCACGCCGTCGTTGTCGAAGTCCACCATCCTGGCCATGTCCGGATCCTCTGTGCTGGGGGGTAGGGTTCTCGCCTGAGGCCGGGGGGCGATCCCCCGGCCGGTCCGCGCCCTCAGTCGGCGCAGACCTGGGAGTCCTCCCAGATCTCGGCCTGGAGCTCGGCGTTCATGACGCCATGGCCGTCCTCGGCGCCGCCGGCGACGACGATGTCGCGGTACGTGCGGCCGTTGATCCTGTGCTCATTGCCCCAGCAGAGGACCGAGCCGTCGCCCAGCACCGCGATCGCATCGGAGCCGAGGTCGTCGAGGTCGACCGTGGCGGTCTCGGTGGGGGCGGAGAGGGCCGCGATCTCGGCGAGCGCGGTGTCGAGGTCGGACTGGGTGATGATTTCGTTCAGGGCGTGCTCGACGGCCTGGTTGTGGGCGACGTTGGCGGCGGTGAGTTTGGACATCGGTGCGGTTCCCTCGGGGAGACCGTCTCCCCGTTGCTTGTAAATATACAAGCAACGGGGCCGAAAGCAAGGGGTGCTTGTAAAAAATAAAGCTCCGCGTTAGGCCGCCGCAGCCGCCTTCTGGTAGGCGCTCGACGTGTGGCCGTAGACCTTGAGGACCATGGCCAGCGACATGCCGAGGTACTCGCTCACCTCCACCGGAGGCACGCCGGCGCGGAGCATGATCGTTGCCCTGGAGTGCCGGAGGATGTGCGGCGTCGGCCAACCCATCTCGTCGGCGTCGCCCTCGGCCTCCTCCGAGAGGTAGCCCTCCTCCTCCTCGGGCAGGTCGGCGGCGAGGCCGGCCGACAGGTCGGTGACGCGGTGCGTCCCGTCGATGTCGCGCCGGTCCAGGCAGGCCCGGATCGCGGCCATCCTGAACCCCTTGCTGACCCGCTTCACGGCGGCACCGTTCCGATGGACGACGCGCGACACGCCGGCCGCCAGGTCCTCCTCGCGCCACTCCTTGAGGAGCGGGAGCAGGCGATCGTGGATCCGGCACGGGGGCTGCGTCTTGCGGGATGCCGGCGCCTCGGGGCCCTCGCGGAACATCGTCACCGTCGGGAAGTCCACGTACCCGGCGACCTTGTGCTTGCGCCAGCGCAGGTCGAGGACGGCCGCGCTCCGGGTGCCCGAGTAGAACGCGATCTGGAGGAACCGCACCAGCTGGTCGCCGGGCTCGTGGCGCAGGCCCTCGATCGGCTGCCAGTACGGCTCGCGCGTGGCGATGTCTGAGGAGAACCAGCGGAACCCGGAGGCCGCCTTCAGGAGGCGCTCGAACTCCGATTCGGTCAGCCAGTCCGGATGGCCCTTCGAGGCCTTGGGCAGTTCGAGCACCGGAACCGACGAGAGGTTGTACTCCCGATGCCAGGCGTTGATGGCGGCCGACAGGGTCCCGAGCTCGCGCCGGGCCGTCGACGTCGAGATCGGCTTCGAGATCTTCCAGCCGGGCTTCGTGTAGCGCTCGCTCGTCCGCTTCTCGACGTAGTCGCGGCACGTCGATCCACGGATCTGCGCCAGCGTCAGGCCCCTCAGGATGCGAAGTAGGTGGACGATGTGCTGGCCGACCAAGGCGGCATTCTTCGTGCCCTCCATGCGGGCGCCGTAGAACGTCAAGCAAGCGGCGACGGACACCAGGCGGGGGTTGGAATTCGCCGGGTCGTCGTGATCCGGCGAGGCCATGAGCCGCTCTCGGGCTAGGCGCCCTTGCTCCGCGATGTGGAGCGCGAGCTCCTCTTGAGCCGCGCCGCGAGCTGCAAGGCCGTGTCGTGTTCTGCGCTTGTAGCGCTCGCCATCGATGAAGTCTGCGATTGCCCAGACCTGTCGCTTCCGGTCGAAGACAAGGCGGGAGGGTTGCTTGGGGCGAGCCACGTATTTCTCCAGTCGAGCAGGTATTGGCGGGTCGTGTAGATCGCGTGTCCGGGCTGCATCGATTTCAGTCGATGAGGATCCGGGGCACGCGTCGCGGCCCGCAGCTGCGCGGTGGAGAAGGTCGGGAAGCCCAGGGCGTCCGCTAGCTCGGGGGCCCACGCGGCGACGTCGAGCGACATCAGCGTGTCCGTACCGGCCATGGAGGCCTCGTCGCGGGCGCCGTCCGAGAAGTCGAACGGGCCGGCGTGAAGGACGAATGTGGGCTTCGAATTGAGCATGGTGCGATTCTGAATCGAGGGGGCTTCGACTGCAACGGCAAATAGAGGCTGCGGTTAACACGGCGGGGGATGGTTACTGGGACATGCTCGAAGTCCCAGCGTTTCGGCCGTCCGCGTGTAGGTCCGGTTCGGGCGGTACCGGCGGTAGATCTGCCGCATCGCGTCATCGACGGCCTCGGCGCTATCGTCCGCGAGGAGCTCCGCCGACGCATCGCCGTCGTCGGATTCCGAAAACCGAAAGACGATGTACTGCCGCCCCAAGGTCGGCCGCCATCCGAAATGGGCCGGGCATGCGTCCGGGTCCCGCCGGCGGAAGAGCAGGAGCCGCCCCTCCTCGACGCCGAGGATCTCCCCCAGGAACTCGTCCTCCGGATCGCGGGAGAGGTGGGAGTCCCCGTCATCCCTCGCCGTGAACGGCGGACTGGCCGTCACCAGATGCCCATGCTTGATCACGCAGCGATCGAGGCTGTGGGCCTCGGTGATGCTCATGTCGAACGTGATCGACAGGGGAGCGGACGGGGTCGGGGCGGGCTTCTTCTTGGTGGCCATGGTCAGGTGTCCTTGTGTTCGGTGGAACGCGCAGCCTCGGCGCGTGCCCGGGAGGGTGTTCGGTGGAACGCGCAGCCTCGGCGCGTGCCCGGGAGGATCCGGCGCCTCACCACGCGAGGCTACCGAGGGCATCGGCATCGTCGGAGGGGGGCGGTTTGGGCCCCGCCGCCTCGACCGCGGCCACCCGGCGGCGGATCACCCGGAGCCAGTGCAAGCACGTCGCGACGTCGAACCCGGCGTGGCGGTGGTGCGCCGCGAGCGTCGGGACCGCCGCGTCGACCCGCGCCGTGCGGAACTCGGGCGGCAACGCGCCGATCCTGACGAGGGCGTGCCCCACGAGGGCGTCCGGATCGAGCACCAGCAGCTTGCGCAGAAGGGGCTCAACAGCGGCGTCGAGTTCCAAGTACGACCGGGCAACCCGCCCGCGTGGCCGCGCCGACCTCAGCGCCGCCGCGACCGCCTCCGCTTCGCGCACCTCGGCCTCGTACGCGTGCCGCGCGGCCTGCTGGACCGGCGGGAGCCCGCGGACCTGGATGTAGTGGGTCCGCCCGTCGTCGTCGCGGAACTTGATCCACGTCTGCTCGTGTGTCAGCAGGCGCCACATGCGCTGCCCCTCGGGCCCCGTCTCGGCCGCCAGCATGTCGACACGCAGGCCGTAGCGGACGATGACCCCCGCATCGTGCCAGGGCGTCTCCGGGTCGCGGGGGATCACGAGGGCCCGACGTCCCTCCCTGATCCTGGGGAGGTCCTCCACGATCCGATCGATGCCGAGCACGTCCACCGGCTCGCCGTCCCCGTACACCCCGTAGAGCCAGAGGACGTCCTCGCAGACGGCGACCATCTGAGCGTAGGCACCGGCCTCGCCCAGCGGCGTACCTGCCTCAAGGCCCTCGTCGAACGCCCCCTCGTAGCGCCTCGTCCGGAGCTCCTCGATCTGGCGCACCAGCTCGTCGAGACCGGAACCGGTCAGGATCCCGCCCGCCATCAGATGACCTCCCCGACACAGGCGTTCTCGACGCGCGTCCACGCGCCGTCGACGTAGTGGAAGGCGCGCCTGTCCTCGCCCTCGGGATCCCACCCACGCACGTGGGGCTCGGGGCCCCCGTCCACTCTCAGGACGACGACGCCCCCATCGAACAGGCGCACGCGCGTGACCAGGACCTCGCCGTCCCGGCGCACCGAGAGAACCGCCGAGACGAACGTCGGCACGTCGGCCGGCAGGCTCCTCGCGATCGCGGCCTCGACGATGGCTACGTCGCGGGGCCGCCGGCGCCCGACGCCCGCGTCGTCGATGAGGGCCGTCAGGCGGGCGCACGGCGGCAGGGGGGCCGCCTCCCGGATCAGAGGGACCGGCGGCGTCCAGTCGGCCGGCCGGGTGAGCTCCTGCAGCGCGATCTGGCGCCACATCGGATCGCGGACCATCGGGCCAGGATCCGGGACGTAATCCCAGAGGGTCATGAACTCGTCGGCGGGGGGCTGCTCGGGCACGGGGATCACTCCGGCTTGGCGAGGTCGGTGAGCAGCGCCTCGACGTGGGCGCGGTGCTCAGCGGCGAGGCGGTCCGGATCGAGGTGCGGGGGCAGCGCCTCGTCCTCGTCGTCCGGCTCCATCACCTGGTGGTTGTGCTGAAGGTCGATGGCACGGTCGCTCATGCGGCTCATCAGGCGGCCTTCCGGAAAGCGGGGACGTAGGCGGCCTCGCGCGACCTCGGCGCGACGGTCCGGTGCGCCGGGCAGTAGGGCGAGCCGAGATCGGCCGGGTGCCCGCAGGCCGTCGGGTCCAGACGGGGATCGCCGGCGATCCAGCGGCAGACCCCGTCTCGGACGTCGAGGATCGAGACGCGGCGGGACTCCGGCAGGAGAACGTCCGATGCGGCCGGGCGGGGCGCGGGCTTCGGCGGGGGCGGCGGCGCCTTAACCACGAGGGCCTTCGGGGCCTTCCGCGGGCCCTCGTGGGGCTTACGTGCAAGGGGGGGCCTGCTGGCCCCGGGGCCCTGGAAGCTGACGTTCTCGCGCCGCATCCGGCCGATGACCGAGCTGTGGCTACGGGCGATGCCCTCGGCGGCGAGCGTGGCCGAGATGGAGCGGGCGGACACGCCGGCGAGCCACAGCGCTTTGACGCGCTCGACCAGGTCGGGCGACCAAGTGTGGGGATGGAGGGGCATGGGGGTACGGGGCACCGGGGGTCTCCTAACGAACGCAGATCAACATGCAGCCAATGCACCAGCTTTGTCAACAAGACTATTGGCCGGGCTTATTTCGGAGCATAAGCTTGCGTTAACCATTTCCCCGGTGGACACGCCCCATGCCCCGGTTGACCGCTCCCCCGCTCGATTTCGACGGCTTCCCTTGGCGCCACGTCGGCGAGCGCCTCCGCTACGGCCACGCCATGGCGCTCTTCGTCATGGACGAGGCCCCGCAGACCTTCTCGGACGCCTACCGAGCCGAGCGCGGCTTGATGGTCGCGGCGGGCTTCTCCTGGACGGACCGCGCCGGCACCCCGAACCTGCCGCCGTGCTGGTGGGGGATCTCGGCCGAGGACGTGGACGTCCCGGCGCTCAGGGCGGCGGCCGACGCCGCGATCGCTAAGGCCCGCGCCGCCCGTGACGAGGCCAACGCTCGGGCCGAGGAACGCCGGCTCGCCGCGCAGGCTCGCGTCGACGAGATGGCGGGACCGATTCGCGAGCGGCTTCAGGCGCTCGTCGGGGCGGCACCCTGGCAGTTCGGCCGGTCCCTGACGGAGGCGGCCGAGACCGCGCACCGGGCCGAATGGGGGCCCTACGATCTTGAGCGTGCGGAGCGCTGGCTGTCCAACGCCGAGGCCAACCGCGTCCGCGCGGAGCAGAGGATCGGGCGCCCGGCGATGCCGCACTTCTACGCCCGGGCAGAGGACCCGGCGGTGCGCGCTGCGACCCTGGAGGGGCTGCGCTACCTCGCCTCCCTCGACGAGGACTGGGCCGCCATCCAGAACGGCGAGGGTTTCAGCCAGACCACGACCTGGAGCGGTCACGTCCTCGCCGAGCGCGAGGTCCTCGACCGGGGCGAGGCCGCCCACGGGCTCGCGCTGATCCATCAGCACAGGCTGCAGCTGCCCGACGAGCTCTGCGAGCGCGCCCTCGGCGAGGCCCCGGTGCGCCGAGGCCGGCGCCGCGTCCCAGCTGGCGACTTGCTAGCCCCGGCCTGACGATACCCTCGCCCCTGTCTCTCCGTCTCCCTCAGTTCAACTTAGGCAGTCCCGCAATGATCGACCTCAAGAAAATCCTGGCCTTCATCGCCGCTCTCATCGCCGCCATTTTTGGCGACGCCCGCGAGGCCGCCGTGTCCCTGTACGGGGACGTGAAGCGCGTCGCCGGCGTCGCGAAGGCCGCGGTCGACCGCACCGCCACCGCCGTCGGAGCCGGCCTGGAGGGCCCGGCTCGGGCGCTGGATCTCACGGCTTCCGGGATCGGCGGTGTCCTCGGGGCCCTGCTGCCCCGTCCGGCCGTCCACGCGTCCGACGTCGCCGAGGTCGCCCTGGCCAACGACAACCGCGCCGCGGCCGGCCCGCGCCCGGTCGCGCTTGGCCTCGGAGAGCTCGTTATCGCGCACAACCGAGCCGCGATGGACCCGACTGGCCGCTCCGGCAGGGATCTCGCCCCGCTCCCGCGGGACGTCGCATCCTGGCTCGCCGGCCTCGACACTGGCGCCCGGTGCAATCTGGCATTCGTGCCCGCGTTCCGCGTCGAGCAGCATCTCCGCGCCGAGTCCCTCTCGGAGATCCATGGGGGCCTGCCCCTGATGCCGTCCCTTCAGGCGCGCCTTGATGCCGAGGCCCCGAAGCCTCGCCCCGGCGAGTACGACGCAGACGACAAGAGGGTCATCGAGGAGGCCTACAGGCTCCTGGAGACCCCCGAGGCCCACGCCCGCGTCGCCGCCTGCCGCATGTGACGTGTCAGCGACCGAACGACGAAGGGCCCGCCGGTCATCCCGGCGGGCCCTTCGCATGTCTGGGGGGGCTTGAGGCTAGACGAGGCCCTGGCGCCGGGCGGCGGCGACGACCGCGCGCTCGGCCCGCTCGGCCCGGGCCTCGGCCGCCGCGGCGCGCTGCAGGGCGGCGCCGAGGAGGAGGCGGAGCTCGGCGGCCTCAGCGGCAAGGGCATCGGCCTCGGCCTCGACCGCGACGGCATCCCGGCGGGCTTGCCCGAGGCGGCCGGCGAGGCGCGAGACGGCGTGCCGGTCCGTGTCCTGCCGAGCGCGCAGGCCGTCGAAGGCACCCTGGATCGCGGAGTGCCCGAGAGCCAGGCCCTGGCCAACGCGGATGCTGCTGTCGATCGCGAAGCTGCGGGTCTGGTGCGACATGGGCGTCTCTCCTGGCGGGGCGGATCTCACCGCCCAATTCGCGCCTGGGCGGGACTCCCCGTCAACCCGGTGCCACGTGGATCCACATGGGATGGTGAACACCCCGTTTCCGGGGGGGCTGCAGCATGCGTCCTGAACGGATCGCGATTTCGCTCTTGATGAATCGCCGATCATGCAGACTGAAACGCCCAAAAATATGCTGAGGAAATGCTGAGCTCAGCACGACGTGCGCACGAGGGAGTGCCGAGTGAGTGCCGATGGCGTGACATGTCATGGTGCCTTGCACCTCGTCACGGCATCCTACGCCCATGACCGCACCCCGCACCTCATCCTCGGCCGCCCGTGCACGCGAGGCAAACCGCGCCGTCAAGGCGGCCTCCCGCGCCCGGGCGGCGGAGGCGGGCGCGCCCGACCCGGCGACGCTCGACCGCGCGATCGCTGACGGGCTGGCGGTCGTCATCGCAGGCGCGCCCAAGGGGTACCGCCTCGCGAGCCCGATCGACGCGGGAAGGGTTCTGCTGGCGGCGGCCGCCGCGCTCAAGGCCCGCACGGAACGGGCCATCGCGGCCGGAAAGCCGGCGGTCGTCTACCGGCGCGAGGCCGTCGCGACCGCCCTCGCGGCCCGCCTCGGACTGGATCCCTGAGGTCCGGGAGTTCGCAATTTCCGCGTTACACCGGATAGGAGTAACGGGGGGAGGAGATGGCCTGGTCGAAAACACTCAACTGACGCGTCGCCCCTTACGGATCCGAGGGCCCTGCTGCTAAGCTCGAACCCGTGCGGGGGAACGAGTCTCGATGGCGGCGACGGGTTCGGTCTTCGAGATCATCCTGCAATGGTCGAGGAATAAGCCTGACTGGCAGCGGGACGCCCTACGTCGCATAGTGGCCAAGCGCACCCTCGACGCCGACGATCACCAAGAGCTTGCACTGCTCTGCAAGAGGGGATGTGGCTTTCCCGGTATCGAGGTGACACCGTCGCCCTTGGGCGCCGAGCATGTTCCGTCCATGGCCACCGCCGGTGAGAAGGTAGCGCTGACCTCGATCAGGGATGTCATGGGCGTCAATCGGCTCGCTCCCGGCCAGGAACTCTCGTTTGAACCCGATGGAATTACGATCGTCTACGGCGACAACGGGGTAGGAAAATCCGGGTATGCCCGCATCCTGAAGCGGGCGTGCCGGGCACGTTCCCCCGGCGAGATCCTGCCGAATGCCTTCGGCGGCGGTGCCGATGCGGGATCCGCCACGATCGGATGCGTCGTATCGGGCGATCCGATCGCGCCGCTGGCCTGGACCGCCGCGGGCTCTCCCCACGCCATCCTTTCCAGCGTCAGCGTCTTCGACCGCGAATGCGGAATGGTCCATGTGCGCGAGAGGAACGAGGTCGCGTTCCGTCCGTTCGGGCTCGACATCCCCGATGAGCTCGCCGGCGTCTGCCAAGCGATCCGCACGGCGCTGACGGCGGAACAGGGGGCGGTTGAGCAGGCGCGGGATTCGGCGTTCACGGAACCCGCGTTCGGGTCTGGGACCCGGGTCGGGCGGCTTCTCGGCGCGCTCGCTCCGGGTACCGACCTCGGACCCCTGGAAAAGCTGTCGAACCTGTCAGCGGAGGAGCGCGCAAGGCTTCGCCGGCTTGAGGAGGACCTGGCTCGCGACCTGGTCCGGGCCTCAGGGGAGCAGCGCGAGCTGGCCCGGGCCGTACGCCGCCTCTCCGAGGAGCTTGATAGGGTCTTCGGGGCGGTGTCGGATGCGGAGCTCGCGCAGCTTGCGGCGCTCGCCGGGACCGCCCGCTCCAAACGCTCCGCCGCCTCGCTCGCGGCCGAACGCGCCTTCGGCGGAAGCGCCCTGAAGGGGGTCGGGGAGGCGACCTGGCGAGCCCTATGGGACGCGGCGCGGCATTACTCGGAGCATGTCGCCTACGAGGGGCACGACTTCCCGCGAACGGACGCGGAAGCGGTCTGCGTGCTCTGCCACCAGCCGATCTCCGAAGGGACCGGGGATCTGAAGCTGATCTTTGAGGAGTTTGTGAAGGCCGACAGCGAGCGCGAGGCGCGGAAGGCCGAGGTCGCCTACGAGGAGGCCCTGGGGAAGCTGTCGGGTCTGTCGCTGCGGATGTCCGGGTTTCCGCTGCGCCGCCAGCTGTCGGTGACCCATCCGGATGTCGCCGCCGCGATCCTGCGCGGGCTGGCGACCGTCCGGCTTCGGCGATGGATCTGCACGCGGGCACTCGCCGACCGCGGGGCGGGTCCAATGCCCGTGGTTGCGGCCGGCATCATCGGCACGCTGACGACTCTTGCGGATGATACGCAGGCCTATGCCAAGGAGCTTCTGACGGCGGTCGATCCCGCCGGTCGGGTACGGCTGGTTGCGGAACGGGACGAGTTGCGTGACCGCGCACTCTTGGAGGCACTGCTGCCGAAGGCGAGGATCGAGATGGCACGGCTGAGCGAGCTGGCGGGTTTGAAGGACTGCCTGTCCGAGATGGCGACGAATGCCATCACGACGCTCGGCAACACGATCGCCGACAAGGTCATCACGCCGAAGGTCCGCGATCGCTTTCAGGAAGAAATCCAGAAGCTGGCCGCCCACAGGGTGAGGGTCGACATCGTCCGTTCGGGCGGCAGGTACGGCTCCCCGCAGTACCAGGTCCGGCTGTTCGCCAACGAGAGGGCGAAGGTCGGCGAGATCCTGAGCGAGGGCGAGCAGACCTGCGTGGCCCTGGCCGCCTTCCTGACCGAGCTCGCTACCGCGGCTCATGGATCGACGCTGGTCTTCGACGATCCGGTCTCCTCGCTGGACCATCGGTGGCGGCGCAAGGTCGCCGAGCGGCTGGTCGAGGAAGGGGGCGTCCGGCAGATTATCGTCTTCACGCATGACCTCGTCTTCCTGAACGACCTGCATGCGCTGTCAATCGACGGCAGGATCCCGGTCTCCCTGATCTCGCTCACCCACACCTCTGCCGGCGCGGGCGTCGTGAACCAGGGACTGCCCTGGATCGGGGCTAAGGTCCGGGAGCGCCTCGACGCTCTTGAGAAGGACGCGCGGGCGGCCAAGGTCCTCTACGACGACAATCGGGATGATGAGTACGGGGCTGCGGCCTCCCACTTCTTCAGCAGGTTACGAAGCACCTGGGAACGGGCCCTTGAGGAGGTGGCCTTCAACTGCGTCATCCAAAGGCACCGCGACTACATCAGCACCAAGGACCTGAGAAAGGTGGCGAGCCTGACCGTTGCCAACGTCGAGGATTTCGCCGCCGGCTTCAAACGGTGCTGCAATCAGACGGAAGCCCACGATCCATCTCCCGGGCGGAACGCTGCTCCCCTGCGCCCAGACGAACTGCTCAAGGCCGTCGGGGACCTGAGGGCCTGGGTGGATCAGCTTCGTGAGCAGCAAAAGGGCGTTTGACGGCCTTCTGTCATCGTCGCCTACCGCAGTAGGTGCCGCGGCCACCTAGTTGAGATCGACGGCGCCCTCCGCCGCGGCAGCTTGGCCCTGCTAGCCCCCGACACCACGCAAGGCCCCTTTCTAATGATCGCCGAGCGGATCCCCGACGCGCTGACCACCTCGACCTTCGAGCGGGATGCCGACCGGAACATCGCAGGCCGCGACGAGCCCTGATGCGCCTTAACGGTTTTCACCTATCAATCGGATTTGGAGGTACGGGCCCCGGCCTACCGCCGATAGGCATCGTGCCAGGAGTGGTCATCCCACCATCGACGAGAAGGGTGTCGCCGACGATGTAGTCGGACAGGTCGCAGGCTAGGAACGCGATGGCTGAGGCGATGTCCTCGACCCGTCCGATGCGACCATACTGGATCTGCGACACCGCACTGCGCAGATTTTTACCCTGCATCTGGCCCGCGTTAATGCCGGTCCTCACGGCGCCGGGTCGATGGCGTTCACGCGCACCCCGCGCGGGGCGAATTCCTGGGCGAGGGTGCACTTCAGCGTCGTCGTGCCGCCCTTCGAGGCCGCGTAATTAACGTGATCGCCCCACGGGATGCAGTCGTGTGACCTGAAGGCTCCCGACGCGATGGGAACCAGCGTCGTCGGCTGACTTCCCGGCTATCGAGCCAGCCCCGGCTTCTGTTCACTTCCGGCCGTTTGTAGTTCGCACCGATCAGTGTAAAAGGCAATTTTTCAAATATCAAAAATCGCCTTTTCATCGTCTATCGAAGGTAACCGGGGGCTCCTAAGCAGTCTCAATCTTTCATGTCTTACATGTGCTGCCCTTTCAATTTGTCCTCTTAGTGAACTTTGCATGATTTCACCGGGGACAGTTTCGAGAATATCTGAAATTGTTTGATATTTTATTGGTAAGAAAAACCTCTTTTTCAGGACGCTTTTATTGAGAGGTTCGTTCCCCCAATATGTTTTTAAATCACGAATGACAGGCTGGATTTGATCAAGCACGGCAGCTCCATGTAATCGTGTGAATTCTAAGTGATCCATATCTTGATCATCATCGTGCATCCGATTTATATCTCTCAAACAACATGCAGGAAATCCGTTTACATATAGATTCGAATCTGGTCTTGACAGACTAAATCTGAGATCGGTTGATATTTCTTGACAGGCAACTATTCCGAATGCGACGGCCTTAACGAGTAGGTCAACATCTTCAGTAAGTCGCTTGGGTCCAATTTTTATGAAAGGTAGCTTCTGTTCTCGCTGATACATACAGGCTTGTACGAAGCCGACAGCATCCAAATCGAAATTATGCCCAGTGAAGATTGCGCGAATTCTGAGTTCGATGTCGGACGGCGCAAGCTGATTTATATCAGCAAATATTCGAGGTTTTTCAATTTCCTCGTGAAATATTTTGTAGAATTCTTCGCCTCCGATACCTATCATGCCATTATTATCTCTGGTTGAGAGGTTCGCGTAGCGAATGCGTGATAATTAGTCCGGGATGGATATGTATAAGTACAATACAATCCGATGAGATAGATCGCGTGACAACGCTTATAGCTTCTTAGATGCGCTTTCATCAAAACCCCGTCACCAAGGTTACAGCAAATCGCCGCGGCACACCGAAACTGATGCCCGGGCTCAGGCCTTGAGCGCCTCGATGCTGTCGAGGAGGTCTGGGCCGCCGGTCCGGCGGGCGCTCCACTTGCGGAAGATCGCGAGGACACTGCGATCGGTGATGCCGTGGCGGGCTGGGTTGTTCTCGTCCAGGACGCGCCGGAGCCGGGCGGGGACGTCGCGGTGCCAGAACTTGGTATGGTTCGGGCCGACCTCGCGTCCGAGTTCCTGGTAGGCGCCGTTGCCCGCCCAGCGCAGGCCCTTGGCGCCGAGCAGGGTACCGATCTCGCTGGCGCGGAAGTCGAGCTTCCGGCCGATACTGCCCGCGGTACAGATGTAGACCACTGCGGACTCCGCGGAGACGGTGGGCAGGTCCGGGGCGGCGCCCTCGCCGCCGACGCGGGCGAAGGCCTCCTCCGCCTTGCCGGTCCGGACGCCGTGCATCTCGGTGACGAGGAGCTCGACGCCGCGGGTGAGCCGCTCAATGAGCTCGCCTTGCCGCTGGAGGCGCTCATCCTGTTCCCGGACACGCGCTAGATGCTCACCGCGCTCGGCGCGGAGGATCTCGTTCTGCTCCCGGAACTGTGCCGCGATGGTCTCTCCCACGTCGCGCCGGAAATCCTCCATATCCGCGAGGGGTTTCCTCGGCGGAAGGTGGTGGAGCACGCCCATGGGAGGCTTCTCGCTCATGCGGCGACGGCTTCCGGGTTCGCGTGGTTACCATGGAAGGCGTCGAAGGCCGCGTCGGCAGCGAGGGCGGCGAAGCGCTCGTGGTCGATCTCGGTGCGCCGCCCGAGGGCGTCGCGCATGACGGCGTGGGCGCGCTTGCGATCGTCAAGCTCGATCTGGGCGAAGACGCCCTCGGCCTCCGGGTTTACGACCCCGGCCGCAAGCATCTCGCGGCGGGCGAGGTAGGGGTCCCGGGCTAGAGCGCGGATGTAGCGGTCGGCGACCTTGCTCTGAGGAACCTTGCCGCGCTCCCAGCGGGTCCAGGTCTTCGGGCCGGTGGAGAGGATCTGTTCCATGTCGGCCTGGCGGAGCTTGTACTTGAGGCGGATGGCGTTGAGCTCGGCGGCGGACAGGAGCCCGTCCATCTCTCGCACGGCGTTGGCGACGGCGAGCTCGTGCTCGGAGATCTGAGAGCCCTGATAGCTGACGTTCCCGCATTCGACGCAGACCATGCGACGGTCCTGGATGGCGAGGCTCTTCCCCGACCGTTCGACCACGAAGGGCTCGATGCGCTCGCAGACCGCGATCGCCTCGCAGGCTTGGCAGGCCTCCATCGTCATCGATCGATATCCTTCTTGAATGAGGTGACGACCAGGACGTCAGCGCCGGTGACCAGCAGCTTCAGGAACATCCAGTCGGCGCAGTCGTCGACCCAGATCGAGTAGTAGTCCGACACGGTGGTCGGGTGGTGTCTTCGCGTCGGCTCGGACTTGCTGAAGTGCGCCTCGCCCAATTCCGTCTGGATGATCGCCCGCAGGTCGTCCGTGTCGAGCTTACGGGTCCTGAGCTCTTCGAGGACGGGAGAAAAGAACGAACAGGCCTCCTCGTCGGCGGCGAGCGCGCGGACCTTTGCCAGGGGATTGTGCGGCGCCATCCAGCCTCCAAGAGGTAGCACCATGCTACCCGAACTTCAACCGCGGCATTCTGCTGAGGCTGGCGGCCCGGCTCCCTTGGTTGATCCCCGGTAAGCGTGGCCTGGAGGGTTTTACGCATGGGCCGGTGCGCGGTTCCGTCCCTTCGTGGAAGGGGCCGCCCGTGCCTAACCCAGCTCCATCTTCGGCTTGTCGGACGATCGCCAGGACCGGTTCCAAACTAGGTGCGCAGCATGTCCGATGCCCGGTCCCGCTCCTCGCCGACCTGCTCGGGCGGCCGGGAATCGCGACGCTACGGCGACCCCAGACGCAGAGGGGGGCGACGTCTCCGCGGACGCACCCCCGAGCATGTCGGCATTCGGATAGGCGCCCTGGGACGCCCGTCCGGCATGTACGAGCGCCTCCGGATCGTCCATAAGGCAGTCATGAGCGCGGGATTCCCGATTAGGGCCTACGAGGCGTCGCGCGGCTGGTGGGCGACCGCCGTCCGCCTGCTGTCGTTCGTCCTCCTCCTGGCGCTCATGGCGCCCTGTGCGATTTCCTCCGCCGACGCCCATCGCCTTCCTGATCACGCGCCCGCGTTCGCCACGTCCTCGCATAAGGGTGCGCCGGACCAGCCCGACGGGTGCCCGGCCTGCCATGCGACCTGCGGCTGCCATCTGGCCATTGGCATCGAGGCGTCACCCGGGATTCCGATCGCCACCGCCGGACGCCTGTCCTATGCCACGGCCGACGTCACCGTAGCCTCGATCTCCGCCGGTCGCCTTCCAAGGCCCCCTCGCGCCTGAGGCGGCACCGCCACGGCCGTGGCGGATGCAGACCGGACATCCCAGCGGATGCCGGCTCCTTGAGCGAGCTTGACTTGAACCGGACCGTCGACCCAGCCCCAGGCGGTGACCGCGGTCCTATGCGAACGGCCTCCCTTCCATGCGTGCAATCATATCCGTGGCCCTCCTGGCCATAGGCGTCGCCATCGGCGGTGCCGTCCCCCGCGTGTCCGAGAGCGTGCGGGGCGCGCTGGCCACCGCCGGCCTGTCCTCCACCGCGGCCAAGACTCCGGCGACCAACGCGGCCGTGACCGGGGCGCAAGCCACCAAGGTCGACGGCGACCACAAGCACGCCGAGGGCGAGGCGCACGGCCACGACGAGGCAAGCGAGGGCAAGATCAAGATGACGGCCGAGCAGGCCGCCGAGCAGGACATCAAGCTGGCGCATGTCGAGGGCGGCATCCTCTCGCGCCATCTCCTGGTGCCCGGCACCATCACCCAGGACGCCGACCGGATCGCCCGGGTGCCTGCGCGGGTCGCCGGGACAGTGGCGGAGATGCGCAAGCGTCTCGGCGAGGACGTCGCCAAGGGCGAGATCGTCGCCGTCCTGGACAGCCGCGAGGTCGCGGATGCCAAGAGCGACTTCCTCACCGCGACGGTCAAGGCGGATCTGGAAAAGACCAACTTCGACCGGCAGCAGGCCCTCTGGGACAAGAGGATCTCGGCGGAATCGGCCTTCCTCAACGCGAAGGCCGCCTACTCCGAGGCGGGCCTGCGGGTCGATCTCTCCCGCCAGAAGCTATCGGCCCTCGGGCTGAACGCGACCGAGGTCGCCGCCGCGGCCAAGAAGGACGAAACCACTCCGAACTTGTCGTCGCTTCGCCGCTTCGAGCTCAGGTCCCCCCTCGCGGGGCGGATCGTGGAGCGCAAGGTCGACGTCGGAACGAAGGTCGGCAGCGAGGGGGACCCGGCCGACGTCTATACCGTGGCCGACCTCTCCTCCCTCTGGATCGAGCTCCCCGTCCCCACCACCGAGCTGTCCAAGGTCCGCGAGGGCGCCAGGGTGACCATCGTCGGGGGCGAGGACGCTCCCCGCCCCGAGGGCAAGGTCGTCTTCGTCAGCCCGATCCTCAACCCGGAGACGCGCTCGGCCCGGGTCATCGTCGCCCTGCCGAACAAGGACATGTCCTGGCGCCCGGGCACCTTCGTCACGACCGAGATCGAGATCGCCCAGGACAAGGTCGCGGTGCGGCTGCCGAAGTCCGCCATCCAGACCATCGGCGGCGAGAAGGTGGTTTTCGTGCGGACCGAGGAGGGCTTCTCGAAGCGAGAGGTGACCCTCGGCAAGGCGGACGACGATGCCTACGAGGTCGTCGCCGGCCTGGAGCCCGGAGACGAGGTCGTAGTGGCCAACTCCTTCGTCCTGAAGGCCGAGCTCGGCAAGGCCGACGCCGGCGACGACGATTGAGCGGGGACCGGCCATGATCTCGAAGATCCTCGACTTCTCCGTCCATCAGCGTTGGCTCGTGGTGCTCCTGTCGCTTCTAGCGGCCGGGTCCGGCGTGTTCTCGCTGACGAAGCTTCCCATCGACGCGGTGCCGGACATCACCAACAACCAGGTGCAGATCAACACCACGGCGCCCTCGCTTTCGCCGAACGACATCGAGCGCATCATCACGTACCAGGTCGAGACCGCGCTCTCAGGCATCAAGGGCCTGGAATACACCCGCTCGCTATCCCGGAACGGGTTCTCCCAGGTCACCGCCGTCTTCTCCGAGGCGACGAACATCTACTTCGCCCGCCAGCAGGTTGCCGAGCGCCTTCAGGAGGCCGAGGCGGCGATGCCGTCCGGTGTCGAGCCGCGCATGGGACCGATCTCGACGGGCCTGGGCGAGATCTACATGTGGTCGGTGCACTACGCGAAGCCCGGGGAGCGCAAGGTCTCGAAGCCCGGCAAACCCGGTTGGCAGCCCGACGGCAGCTACCTCACACCCGAGGGCCAGAGGCTCTCGACGGAGCTCGAACGCACGGCCTACCTGCGCACGGTCCAGGACTGGATCATCCGCCCACAGGTGAGGACCGTCCCGGGCGTGGCCGGCGTCGACGGCATCGGCGGCTTCGAGAAGCAGTACCACGTCCAGCCCGATCCGATGAGGCTGACGGCCCTCGACCTGTCCTTCGCCGACATCGGGCGGGCGCTGGAGGCTAATAACGCCAACCAGGGTGCACGCTACCTGGAAGACAACGGCGAGGGCTACGTCGTGCGCGCCGCCGGCCGCTTGGAGAGCATGGAGGACATCGGCTCCGTCGTCGTGACCACGCGCGGCGGCGTGCCGGTCCGCATCTCCGACGTCGCCGAGGTGCGAATCGGGCGCGATCTGCGCACCGGGTCAGGCAGCGAGGACGGGCAGGAGGTCGTCATCGGCACCGCCCTGATGCTCATCGGCGAGAACAGCCGCACCGTCGCCGCCGCGGTCGACGCGCGCATGACCGGCATCCGGCGCACGCTCCCGCCCGGCGTCGAGGTCCAGACGGTCCTCAACCGCACGGTCCTGGTCGAGGCCACCATCCGGACGGTCGCCAAGAACCTGGCCGAGGGCGCGGCCCTCGTCGTGGTCATCCTGTTCCTGCTGCTCGGCAACATCCGCGCGGCCATCGTCACAGCCCTCGTCATCCCGGTGGCGATGCTGATGACCATGACGGGCATGGTCCAGGGCCGCATCAGCGCCAACCTGATGAGCCTTGGGGCCCTCGATTTCGGCCTCATCGTCGACGGGGCAGTCATCATCACCGAGAACGCCCTTCGCCATCTCGCCGAACGCCAAGGGGAACTCGGGCGAAAGCTCGACCTGGAGGAGCGCCTCGCCACCGTGCGGGCCTCGGCCGAGGAGATGATCAAGCCCTCCCTCTACGGGCAGGCCATCATCATCCTCGTCTACGTGCCGCTCCTCACCTTCACCGGGGTCGAGGGCAAGATGTTCGAGCCGATGGCGCTCACCGTCATCATCGCCCTGGTCGCGGCCTTCGTCCTATCGCTCACCTTCGTCCCGGCGATGATCTCCATCGTCATCACCGGCAAGGTCACCGAGACCGACAACCTCTTCGTCCGGGCGATCAAGGCCGCCTACCGCCCAGTCCTCGGGGCCGCCCTGCGCGTGCCCATGCTGTTCGTCGCGGTCGCCCTGGTGTTGCTTGTCGGGGCAGGCATCCTGTTCAGGGGTCTGGGGCAGGAGTTCATCCCGCAGCTCGACGAGAAGAGCATCGCGTTGAACGCCCAGCGCATCCCGTCGACGTCCCTGTCGCAATCGCAGGCGATGCAGCTGAAGGTCGAGCAGGCCATCGGCCGGTTCCCCCAGGTCGCCTACGTCTTCTCGAAGACCGGAACCGCCGAGGTCGCCTCGGACCCGATGCCGCCGAGCTCGTCGGACACCTTCGTCATCCTGAAGCCGCAAGCCGAATGGCCGGACCCGGACCTGTCCAAGGCCGAGTTGCAGGAGAGCATCGAGAAGGCCCTCGGGGCGCTCGCGGGCAACGTCTACGAGTTCTCCCAGCCCATCCAGCTTCGCTTCAACGAGCTGTTAGCCGGCACACGCGGCGACCTCGCCGTGAAGGTCTTCGGCGATGACCTAGGCGCGATGACCGCGGCCGCGAACCAGATCGCCGGCATCCTGCGCGGGGTCGAGGGCGCGGACGACGTGAAGGTCGAGCAGACGGCTGGGCTGCCGTTCCTGGAGATCGGGATCAACAAGGCCGAGGCGGCCCGCCTGGGCCTGAGCACGTCCGCGATCCAGGACGTCATCGGGGCGGCCATCGGGGGCCGCGAGGCGGGCGTCGTCTTCGAGGGCGACCGGCGCTTCCCCATCGTCGTGCGCCTCAACGACAAGGTGCGCGAGGACCGCGAGGCCCTGGAGAACATCCCGGTGCCGTTACCTCCCGGACCGAACGGGCGCGCCGCGTCCGTGCTCCTGAAGCAGGTCGCGAGCTTCTCGGTGACGGAGGGCCCGAACCAGATCTCGCGCGAGAACGGCCGGCGCCGGGTCGTGGTCACCGCCAACGTGCGGGGCCGCGACATCGGCTCGCTCGTGGCCGAGGCGCAGGACAAGGTAACCTCGGGGGTGTCGCTCCCGGCCGGCTACTACGTGACCTGGGGCGGACAGTTCGAGAACCTGGCTTCCGCCCGCCAGCGCCTGATGGTGGTCGTCCCGGTGTGCTTCTTCCTGATCTTCCTGCTGCTGTTCTCGGCCCTGAACTCGGCCCGGGACGCGCTCCTGGTGTTCAGCGCGGTTCCTTTGGCGCTGACCGGGGGCATCGCCGCCCTATGGCTGCGGGGCATCCCGTTCTCGGTGCCCGCGGCCGTCGGCTTCATCGCCCTGTCCGGGGTGGCGGTGCTCAACGGCTTGGTGATGCTGACCTACATCAAGCAGCTCATCGCCGAGGGACGGCCAAGGCGCGAGGCCATCATGGAGGGCGCCATGACCCGGCTCCGTCCAGTGGCGATGACCGCGCTGGTGGCATCCCTCGGGTTCGTACCGATGGCGCTGGCGACCGAGACCGGGGCAGAGATCCAGCGCCCCCTGGCGACGGTAGTCATCGGCGGCCTCATCTCGGCGACCCTTCTGACCCTCGTGGTCCTGCCGGCCCTCTATGCCAGGTTCGCCGGTGCGGTCGCCCCCGAGAGGAAGGATCGGCCCAAGCCGGTCCAACCGCATCTCCGCGCCGCCGAGTAGGAGGGTCGGCATGAGCAAGAAGGTCGCCCGAACCATCGCCGACTGGGGCGGCGGCGGCCCACGTCGCCGACGCCGCGTCAGGCCCCACGTCCGTCGCGCGGCCGGCCGGGCGTTCGCCCTGGCCCTCATCGCCATCCCGGCCTGCGTCTACGTTCTGTACTGCCTCTGCAACATCGGCGGGAGGACGCACTTCCCCCTGATGCCGACGGGGCCGATCCATCCTCAGGACGGATCCCCGTGGGGAGACAAAGCCTCGATGATGCGGCAGTCGGCGACGGACCCGCAGCCGCACTGACCGATGACGTCACGCAGCTCATGCGCCAACCGGGTCAGGTCGGCCAGCTTGCGCTCGACCTGCGCCAGGTGGGCGCGGGCGATGGTGTCGACCTCGGCGCAGGACCGGTCGCGGTCGTCGGCCATGGCGAGAAGCTCCCGGATCTGGTCGACCGTGAAGCCGAGGTCCCGTCCCCGCCGGATGAAGCTCAGGCGGCGCAGGTGCTCCGGACCGTAGAGACGGTAGTTGCCCGCCGACCTTTCCGTTGCCGGCAGGAGCTTCACCTTCTCGTACCACCGGATCGTCTCGACGCGGGTGTTCGTCGCCGCGGCCAAGTCGCCGATGGTCATGGGGGGTGCGTGCGCCATGGCCTTGACCCTGTAGTTGCTACAGGGTGCATGTAGGGCCTCAGACCCTTCGGCGCGAGGCCCGGGTCGACGGAGCTTGCCATGTCAGGGCCAGGAACATCGGGAGCGGTCCCCGCGGGCGCTGCGCTGCGCTACCGCGTGAAGGGCATGGATTGCCCGAGCTGCGCGACCAAGATCGAAACAGCGGTAACCCGCCTGCCCGGCGTCCGCGACGTCCGCGTGAACTACACGGCCCAGGTCCTCGACCTCGTGCTCGACGAGGGCTCGACACCCAGGGCGGACCTGGAGAACCGGATCACGGGGCTCGGCTATGGCGTCGGGTCCCTGCCGACCGCGGCCGACCTCGCCCGCTCGCAGACGACGGGCATCGCGGCCCCGGCCATCGTCGAGGAGGAGGCGGAGACCCCCGCCTGGCGCAGCCGCAAGGGGCTTTTGGCGCTGGGCATCGCCGTCCTGTTCGCAAGCGGATTTCTCCTGCAGACGGTTCGGCCCGGGCTGGCCGGGGAATACGCCTACTGGCCCGGCGCGCTCCTGGGTCTCGCCTTCTACGGACGCCGCGCCATCGCCGCCGCCCGCAACGGCTCGCCCTTCTCCATCGAGATGCTGATGTCGGTCGCCACCATCGGGGCGCTCGCCATCCATGCCGCCGAGGAAGCGGCGGTGGTGGTCCTCCTCTTCACCGTTGGCGAGATGCTCGAAGGCTTTGCGGCCGGCCGGTCCCGGGCCGGCATCAAGGCCCTCGTGGGCCTGGTGCCGAAGACGGCGCGCCTGGTCGAGGGGGACGGCGCCGTGCGTGAGGTGGCGGCCGCCTCCCTGGTGATCGGCCAAACCGTGCTGGTGCGCCCGGGTGACCGCGTCCCTGCGGACGGCGAGGTCACGGACGGCACGTCGAGCCTCGACGAGTCCCCGATCACGGGGGAATCGGTGCCCCGGCCAAAGGAGGTCGGGGACGCCGTCTATGCCGGCAGCGTCAATGCGGACGGGGTCCTGCAGGTCAGGGTCACCCGGATGCCGTCGGACAACACCGTCGCCCGCATTCTGCACATGGTGGAGGAGGCGCAGGCTTCGAAGTCGCCGACCGCCCGGTTCATCGACCGCTTCAGCGCCGTCTACACCCCGGTCGCCTTCGCGGTCGCCGCGCTGGCGGCGCTTGGCCCGCCGCTGCTGCTCGGCGCCGACTGGGGCACCTGGATCTATCGCGGACTGGCGTTGCTCCTCATCGCCTGCCCCTGCGCCCTCGTGCTCTCGACCCCGGCCGCCATCGCCTCGGGTCTTGCCGCCGGAGCGCGGCGGGGACTGCTGGTGAAGGGCGGCGCCGCCCTGGAGACCATCGGACGGGTGCGTACCGTCGCGTTCGACAAGACGGGGACGCTCACGGCAGGGCGTCCAAGGGTCACCGACGTCCTCCCATTTGCCCCGGACATGACGGATCGCACCCTGCTCGGGCTCGCGGCGACGGTGGAGGCCGGATCGAGCCACCCCATCGCTCGTGCGATCCTCGAACGTACGGAGGCCGACGCCATCCCCCTGCGCCCCGTACGCGATGCCCGTGCGGTTCCCGGCAAGGCCGTCCAGGCCACGGTCGCCGGTCGCACGGTCGCGGTGGCATCCCCGCGCCACGCCGCGACGCTGGCCAGCCTCTTGCCGGAAGCGGAAGCGACGGTGCAGGCCCTTGAGGAAGCCGGCAAGACCGCCGTCGTCGTGGTTCGGGACGGAGAGGCGCTCGGCGTCGTGGCGGTCCGGGACGAGCCCAGACAGGATGCGGTCGCCGGCGTCGCGGCCCTGCGCCGGCTTGGGGTCGAATGCGTGATGCTGACCGGCGACAACCGGCGCACCGGCGAGGCCATCGCCAAGGGCCTGGGACTATCGGTCCGGGCCGACCTGCTGCCGGCCGACAAGCTCGCCGAGATCGGCGCGTTGAAGGAGGTCGGCCCGGTCGCTATGGTCGGCGACGGCATCAACGACGCCCCCGCGCTCGCCTCCGCCAGCGTCGGCATTGCCATGGGCGGCGGCACAGACGCGGCACTGGAGACGGCTGACGCGGCCATCCTCAACGACCGGGTATCGGACGTGGCCGCCCTCGTGGCGCTGTCCCGGGCGACGCTCGGCAACATCCACCAGAACGTGGCCATCTCGCTGGGGCTTAAGGCCGTGTTCCTGGTGACGACGCTCGCAGGCATCACTGGGCTATGGCCGGCCATCCTGGCGGATACCGGGGCGACCGTCCTAGTGACGGCCAACGCCCTTCGCCTGCTCCGGGCTTGAGCCGATGCGTCTCATACGGGAAAGGGCCGAGGTCGGCGCCCTCGTCGTAATCGCTGTGACCGCGGCGGGCACCGACCTGTGGACCAAGGCGCTGGCGGTCGACAGGCTTTCCGACGGAACCGTGCACGCGGTACTGCCGATGCTCGACCTCAGGCTCGCGTTCAATCATGGCATCAGCTTCAGCCTGCTTCCGGCGCATGACGCGACGTCCCTGGTCGTCCTTCTTGCGCTTCAGGGAATGCTGACGGCCCTCGTTGCCGGGTTGGCATTCCGCGCGACCGGAGCGTCGGAAGGAGTTGGTTTCGCCATCATGACCGGCGGTGCCCTGGGAAACCTCATCGACCGATGTGCGGACGGCCGCGTCACGGACTTCCTCGACCTGCACCCGGCGGAGGTGCATTGGTTCACCTTCAACATGGCCGATATCTGGATCAGCCTCGGGGCCGCCTTGATAGCTTGGGAGGCAGTCGGCAAGCCGGGCCGGCCGAGACCACCAGCGCCGCTTGATCCGGCCGCCCTACGGGCCCCCTAACGGCATCATTTCGGTCGTGCCCGTAATGGTCGGACGGCTTGGCCGCAGGCATCGACGATGCGGTCCTGCTAATCGAACGAATACTGGGATGCGTCCGTCCCTTCAGTCAGGCGGAGGATGCGTTTAGGAAGAACGGCGCATGGGGTCCTATGCCTCGATGCCTTCCTCGCCCGCGACATGGTCGGGCTTCTCGACCTTACCGCGTCGCTGAAGCTGGAGGGCCACGACCCAGCACAGGACCGCCCAGGCCGACCCCACGCACCAGCCCGCCAGCACGTCGGTCGCGTAGTGCACCCCGACATAGACCCGGCTCATCCCGACCACCACCGTGAGGAAGACGGCCAGCCCCATGAAGTATGCCTTGAGGCGAGCGCCCGCCGCCACGCGCGTCATGAGGGCACCGAGCGTCAGGTAGGTGACGGCGGAAAGCATGGCGTGGCTGCTGGGGAAGCTGGCGGTAAACACCTGGATGCCGCCGGGGATCTCGGGTCGCGGACGGTTGAAGAGGAGCTTGAGGCCAAAGCTGATGACCGTCCCGCCCAGGATCGAGCCCACCACCAGGACCGCTGCCCCCTGCTTGCGGATCAGGAGCAGGTAGCCTGCCACAGCCGCGATGAGAAAGCAGAGAATCACCATGCTGCCCAGGGAGGTCACGTCCCGGGCCATCTCGTGCAGCCAATCCGGTCCAATCGGACCAGCCGCGCCGGGTGGACGGAAGAAGTGGGCGACGCGGGTGTCGAACCCCATCGTGCCGCCCTCCATGACCTTGTCGGCCAGGAGACCAAACCCGAGGATGAGGGCGGCGACGCAAAACAGCGTCACGGGCAGACCGATCTCCCGTTTGCCGAGGCGCGCCATGATACCGGCACGGGCGGACGGAGAGGATTGGTTCATGCGCCCGAACTCCTGGATCGGTCCCTTGACGGTTGCTGGCTCGGGACACTCACCGCCTCATGCGGCAGAGCCGAAGAACCCGTTCGGATCCTCGCCCGTTCCCCCGCGGTGAGCGGCGAGCCAAGGAGAACCCGCACCTTTGTTGCCCGCAATGGTCGCATCCACGCCGAGATCCCTGCGGAGGAGGACCTGAAACGTCGGATATCGACCCCGAGGCCTAGTGGTCGAAACCTGACGCTTGATGCCGTCCGCTTCCGACCCTGGCTGTGTCAAAACCCTGCTGATGGTATCTTTTCCGGATCGACCGGAGGATGGCATGGGACGGTTTGTTGTCGGTGCCGAGCGCGATCAGACGACGCTGTTTCCGCCTTGTCTTGAAGACTGGATCGCCGAGGACAACCCGGTCCGCGTGGTCGATGCCTTCGTGGACGCGCTGGATCTTGGCGGGCTCGGTTTCGCGGGTGTCGATGCGGCGCGAACGGGACGACCGGGCTACCATCCGACCGCTCTCCTAAAACTCTACGTCTACGGCTATCTCAACCGGGTCCCGTCGAGCCGACGTCTGGAGCGCGAAGCGGGCCGCAACGTCGAGGTCATGTGGCTGACGGGCCAGCTGTCGCCCGATCACAAGACCATTGCTGAGTTCCGCCGTAAGAACGGACCGGCCATAGGACGCGCCTGTGCCCGCTTCGTCGCGTTGTGTCGCGAGATGGGCCTTCTGACGGGGACGCGCGTCGCGATCGACGGCTCGAAGTTCAAGGCGGTCAACAACCGCGACCGCAACTTCACGCAAGGAAAGCTCGACCGGCGCCGTCAGCAGATTGAGGAAAGCGTGTTGCGCTACCTCTCGCAGCTCGACACGGCCGATCGTCAGGATCCCACACCCGAACTGGCCGCCAAGGTGGTGCGGCTTAAGGAGAAGATCGCTCGCCTTGGGCAGGAGATGAAACGGTTGGCCGGCCTGGAAGAGCAGATGAAGGCGGCGCCTGACCGGCAGATCTCACTGACCGATCCCGATGCGCGATCGATGGCAACCAGCGGGCGCGGGTCGGGCATGGTGGGCTACAACGTCCAGGTGGCGGTCGAGACCGAGCATCATCTGATCGTGGCTCACGCGGTGACCAATGCCGGCTCAGACCGAGCGCAGCTCAGTGGAATGGCAGTGCGGGCCAAGCAGGCTTTGGAGACGGATACGCTCGATGCGGTGGCCGACCGGGGGTATTACTCCGGCCAGGAAATCCTCGCCTGCGAACGAGCCGGCATCTCCGTCATGCTGCCCCGGCCCATGACCTCAGGCGCCAAGGCCGCCGGACGCTTCGGCAAAGAGGACTTTCTCTACCATCGTGAGAAGAACGCCTACCTGTGTCCGGCGGGTGAGACGCTGTCACATCGCTGCACCACGGTGGAGAATGGCCTCACGCTGCATCGTTACTGGACGAATGCTTGCTCGGCCTGCCCGCTAAAGGCGGACTGCACGACGGGCAAGGAGCGCCGGGTGACGCGTTGGGAGCACGAGGACGTGCTGGAAACCGTGCAGCGCCGATTGGACGGCGATCCACTGGCCATGCGGGTCCGGCGCGAGACGGTCGAGCATCCCTTTGGCACGCTGAAGGCGCGGATGGGGGCCACGCACTTCCTGACCAAGACCCTGCCGCGCGTCTCGACCGAGATGGCCCTTCAGGTCCTGGCCTACAATCTAACCCGAGTTCTCAACATCTTGGGAAGCCGGAAGCTCCTTGCGGCGATCCCAGCCTGAGCGAGGGCTCGGCTCGTCCGCCGAATAAGCCGGGAAGCTGTCCAAGAGGCGCCTTCAAACCAAAACTGGTCGTCTCCCGACCGTAAGAACACGTTCGGCGCGGTGAATACCCCCTTCTCGCGAGACCGGGACGTCACCCAACCGCAAAAGCTCACACCTTCGAGTTTTGACACGGCCTGGACCCTTCTCGGACCCTGGGAAGGTCCGCTTCGTGGCAGGTTGGCGGAGGATGACCTACGTCTGGGTCGGGTGGGAAGCAGCTTGGCTGCTTTCAGTCGCAAGACGTTCTTAAGCGGACCTAGGATGACCCGCCGTCTCCGGATGGACGGTCCAACCCATCGCAGGGTCGAAGTTCGTTAAAGTCGGATGCCGACATCATCAGAGGCGATGCGACCGGCACGAAAGTGCTCTGCCTCGGGAGACAGCGTGATTCACGATTGCAAAGCCCCGGTCACGCGACATCTCGTGCTGGTCCGGCATGGCCAGAGCGTAGCCAACCGATCCGGCCTGTTCACGGGATTGCTGGACTCGCCCTTGACCGAGCAGGGCCGGAGGGAAGCCGAGGCAGCCGGCCGGCGTTTGGCAGAGTGCAACTGGCGCTTTTCCGCTGCCTTCACCTCGACGCTAACGCGGGCCGTCGTGAGCGGCCGGCTTATCCTCGATGCGCTCGGGCAACCCGAATTGGTCCCCCAAAGCTTCGCCGCGCTCGACGAGCGAGACTACGGGGACCTCAGCGGGCTCGACAAGATCGCCGCCGATGCGCGCTGGGGGGCGGAGCGGATCGAGACCTGGCGCCGCTCCTACGCAGAGGCGCCGCCGAACGGTGAGAGCCTGCGCGATACCGTCTCCCGCATCGTGCCATGCTACCTCCGAACCATCCAGCCGGCGGTCATGGGCGGAGACGTGCTCGTCGTCGCCCACGGCAATTGCCTGCGGGCGCTTGTGATGGCGCTCGAAGACCTGAGCCCGGCGGACGTCGAGCACCTCGAACTCGCGACGGGCTCCGTCAGGATCTATGAGCTTGCCGCGGACACGACGATCAAGGCCCACTGGATCGACGGGTGAATCCGCCTGTCGGCCTCTCACAATGGGTCTCCGTGATCTGCGAAGGGGCACTTATTTCATCTATTTCAGTGATGGGAAGCATCTAATCATTCCGTTGGAGTGAATGAAAAGAACATGGGATTCTCCGGCATCACATCGGAGCCACCCATGTCCGCGCCCAGACTTTTCTCCCACGCTCGGTCAATGCGTGCCTTGGCCGGCACGAGAGCCATCCTTCCGGGACTGGGCCTCTGTGTGGCGGTCACCGCCGCAGCGGTCGGCTTCGAGGCCGCCGAGGCGCACCTGTTCGGTCGTGCCTGGCTCGAAGCCCTGGTGCTCGCGATCCTGCTCGGCAGCGCGATCCGCACCATTTGGACCCCGTCGCAGCGTTTCTTTCCCGGCATCGCCTTCGGGGCCAAGACCGTGCTGGAGATCGCGGTCGTACTACTCGGCGCGTCGCTCAGCCTCGCGACGATCCTCGCCGCCGGACCGGGCCTTCTCTTCGGCATCGCGGGCGTCGTCGTGGTCGCGATCCTGTCGAGCTACGGCATCGGCCGGGCGCTCGGGCTGCACCCGCGCATGGCGATCCTCGTCGCATGCGGTAACTCGATCTGCGGCAACTCGGCGATCGCGGCCACGGCACCGGTGATCGGCGCCGACGGCGAGGATGTCGCCGCCTCCATCGCCTTCACCGCGGTGCTGGGCGTGCTGGTGGTGCTCGGCCTGCCGCTGCTGGTGCCGCTGCTCGGTCTGTCGCCGATGCAGTACGGCGTGCTCGCCGGCCTCACCGTCTACGCTGTTCCGCAGGTCCTCGCCGCCACCGCGCCGGTCGCGGCGCTCAGCGTCCAGGTCGGAACCCTGGTGAAGCTCGTCCGGGTGCTGATGCTAGGCCCGGTCGTCCTGGTGCTCTCGCTCGGCGCAAGCCGGCTGCGCGAGGAGACCGACGAGGCCGCCCCCGGCGTCACCGCGGGCGACCGCCCGGCCCGCGGCGGCCTCGCGATCCACCGCCTGGTGCCGTGGTTCATCCTCGCCTTCCTTGCGCTCGCGGGCCTTCGCTCGACGGGCCTGATCCCGCCGGTTGCGCTCGCGCCGATGTCGGAGACCGCCAACGTGCTGACCGTGGTCTCGATGGCGGCGCTCGGCCTCGGGGTCGACGTGCGCAGCGTCGCCAAGGCCGGGGCGCGGGTGACCCTCGCGGTGGTCGCCTCGCTCCTCGCCCTCGGCGCCGTCAGCCTCGGCCTGATCCGCGTGCTCGGCCTCGTCTGATCCGCGCTATGGCATCGATCCAACTCCTTGATGAAAGAACTGCCGTGACACGTTCGTCCCAATCTTCGTCCGAGGCGGTCGCGCAGGCGACGGGATGGTTGATGAGGCCGGGTCGCGAAACGGCGGACGCGGCAGCCCTTCTCGACGGGTTCAGTGCGTGCCTCTTGGGGCTTGGCTTGCCACTGGCCCGCGCCACCACCCACGCGCCGACCCTGCATCCGTCGTTCCGCTGGGTAATGCGCGTCTGGCATCCAGGAGCGTCGAGCCTAGCCCTGCGTCGCCGCCACGGCATCGAGAGTACGCCGACCTTCCACGGCAACACCGTCGAGCGCGTAGTCGAGACCCGTACCCCATTCCGATGCCGTCTCGACGGGGATGGGCCGCTGCCGTTTCCTGTGCTCGGCGAGCTTCGCACCGAGGGTCTAACCGACTACCTCATCGTGCCGCTGCGCGCCGCGCGTGGACGCATGGGCGCCGCCTCCTGGGCCACGGCGAGACCGGGCGGCTTCACGCCGATCGAGATCGACACGTTGCTGGCGCTGGTCGAGCCGTTCTCGCTGCTGTTCGAGATCAAGGCGCTCGACGACATGCTAGGCGCGGTGCTGAGTGCCTATGTCGGACGCGACCCGGCGCGGCAAATCCTGGCCGGCACGGTGCGGCGCGGCGACGTACGCTTGATGCGGGCCGCGATGATGCTGACCGACCTGCGCGGGTTCGGCGAACTGTCCGACCGGCAAAGCTCCGACCGTGTCGTGGCCGCCCTCAACCGGATGTTCGATGCCATCGTGCCGGCCGTCGAGGCGGAAGGCGGCGAGGTGCTGAAGTACATCGGCGACGGGCTACTGGCCGTGTTCGATGCCGATCGCGACGAGGCCGAGGCGCGCAGTGCCGCCTTGCGTTCCGCCGAGGCCGCGCTTGATGCGCTTGCGACCCTGCGCGACGGTGACAGGGCTGCCTTCGAGGTCGGCGTCGCACTTCATGTCGGGGAGGTCGCCTACGGCAATATCGGCGGCGGCGACCGGGTCGATTTCACGGCGATCGGCCGCGATCTCAACGTGCTCGCCCGCGTCGAGCGCCTGTGCAAGACCTACGACACGCCGCTGATCGCCACCGACACCTTCATCGACGGGTTGGCACATGCCCTTGAACCGCTTGGCACCGTCGCCCTGCGCGGTTTTTCCGAGCGTCACGCCCTGTTCGGGTGTCGCAGGACCGCGCCCGTCGGCGCGCCGGCGGCGTGACGCCGAGACGGCGTCCTTGATCGTCCCATCGGAGATCGAAACTTCTCAAATCATCGCGTTTGGAGATCATTCGTATCGCGAAAGACCGTTGGTGGGAATAAATCGCATCCCGTAGCATCTCCCTGGTCGCGAGGAATCGCCACGGGCCCGGTGCCCTCGAACGCATCGACGCCGACATCCTTCAAGGGGAGAGACCATGCACGGACTGGACAGACCGATGAACCGCCGCCTCGTCCTGGGTGGCCTAGGGCTCGGCAGCCTCGGCGCCGCCATACCGGCCTGGGCGGGCGGCTCGGTGAAGCTTCCGCTGCCCGGCGGCCCGGACGAGCGGGCGCTGACCACGGCCTTTCCGGGCAAGGCCGAGATGATCCTCCAGCGCACTCATCCGCCGCTACTGGAGACGCCGTTCTCGGTGTTCGACGAGGGCGTGTTCACCCCCAACGATCGCTTCTACGTCCGCTGGCACTGGGCCTCGATCCCGACCGAAGTCGATGCCGGCACCTTCCGGCTCAAGGTCCACGGCCATGTCGAGAAGGAGCTCTCGCTCTCGCTCGACGCCATCGCCGGCCTGCCGCGCTTCGAGATCGCCGCGGTGAACCAGTGCTCGGGCAATTCGCGTGGGCTGTTCGAGCCGCGGGTGCCCGGCGCGCAATGGGCCAACGGCTCGATGGGCAACGCCCGCTGGACCGGGGTGCGCCTCAAGGACGTGCTCGAAAAGGCCGGGGTGAAGTCCGGCGCCGTGCAGGTGCGCTTCAGCGGCCTCGACGAGCCCGTGGTCGACGACGCGCCGGACTTCAAGAAGTCCCTCGATCTCGACCACGCCAACAATGGTGAGGTGATGATCGCCTACGCGATGAACGGCGAGCAACTTCCGCTGCTCAACGGTTTCCCGCTCCGCCTCGTGGTGCCGGGCTGGTACTCGACCTACTGGGTCAAGATGCTGTCCGACATCGAGGTGCTGGACAAGCCCGACGACCAATATTGGATGAAGACCGCTTACCGCATACCGGACGTGCCGGGCGCTAACATCAAGCCCGGTCAGACCGGCTTCAAGACGGTGCCGATCAACAGGATGGTGCCGCGCTCGTTCGTAACCAACCTGCAGGACGGCGCCAAGGTGGCGGCCGGAACGCCGGTGGCGTTGCGCGGCATCGCCTTCGGCGGCGATTGCGGGGTGAAGGCGGTCGAGTTCTCCGGCGACGGCGGGGCGACGTGGTTCCCGGCGCAGCTCGGCGCGGACGAGGGCCCCTACAGCTTCCGCCGCTTCGAGGGCAGCCTGCCGGCGCTGGCCTCCGGCACCCACACGGTCCGGGTCCGCTGCACCAACACCAACGGCGTCGCGCAGCCCATGGACCGGGTCTGGAACGGCGCCGGCTTCATGCAGAACGGCATCGAGGCCGTGTCATTCCAGGCCGCTTGAGGAGAACAGCCATGAACCCGATCCGCCCTGCGGCCCTCATCGCCGCCCTCATACTGTCTCCCATGGTGGCGCTCGCCGCTTCGGCTCCCGAGCCGATGCGCTTCACCTCGCAATCGATCGAATTCCCGACTTCCGACCGGATCTTCCCGGACGGGCCGGGGGCCGAGGCGGTCAACAACAACTGCCTCGCCTGCCACTCGGCCGGGATGGTGCTGACCCAGCCCAAGCTCACGAAGGCGCAGTGGACCGAGACCGTGAACAAGATGGTTCACGTCTACAAGGCGCCCGTCGATCCGGCCGACGTGCAGACCATCGTCGATTACCTCACGGCGTTGAAGCCGACGCCCTGAATCCCCGAATCCAGAGGCCACCGCGTTTTTTTCGCCGGCCTCGGGGAATAGACCGCACCTTCCGGCATCTCCTCAGGGCGATGCACGGCCGGCCCGGCCTTGCACCACGGATTTCCGATTTCGAACCAGCCCTCGCGGCCGGCCTTTGGCCGCCGAACGAGTGCGCATGCCCGAGAGACCCGCTTCATGACCCATATCCGCACCAGCCTCCGCACCCTCCTCGCCGGAGCCGCCTTGCTCCTCGCCCAGGGCCAGCCCGGGTTCGCCGCCGGCTTCGACGGCGCGATCAAGAACAACGCCCTGGCGCTGAACGCCGCCGGGACCGTCGCCGCTGTGTCGAACAGCGAGGAGAGCGCCGTCGTCGTCTACGACGTCGCCAAGGGCACCGTGCTGCGCCGCCTCGACGGCTTCGTCACGCCGCGCAACATCGTGTTCGCACCGGACGGCGCCCGCTTCTACATCTCCGACAGCGGCACCGGCCGGATCACGGTCTACGAGACCGCCACCGGCAAGGAGGCCGGCGTTCTCGCCGCGGGCCCCGGCGCGTTCGGCACGGTGCTCTCGGCCGACGGGACCAAGCTCTACGTCAACAACGAGGCCGCGAGCACGCTGACCGTGTTCGACACCAAGACCATGCTCGCCGAGGCCGTGATCCCCGGCTTCGCGCAGCCGCGCCAGGGCGTGAAGCTGTCGCCGGACGGCAAGACCGTGTTCGTGACGAACTTCCTCGGCGACAAGATTACGTTGGTCGATACCGCCACCAACAAGATCACCGGCGAGATCGCCGGGTTCGACAAGCTGCGCGCCATCTCGATCACCAAGGACGGTAAGACGCTGTTTGCCGCCAATAGCGGCCGTAACACCATCGGCGTGGTCGATGTCGCCGCCCGTAAAGTCACCTCCGAGGTGGCAGTGGGCAAGGACCCCTACGGCGCCGCGCTGACCCCGGACGGGCGCTTCGTCTATTCGGGCAACCTCAAGGACAACTCGCTCTCGGTGATCGACACCGGCACCCTCAAGGTCGTCGCCACGGTGACCGGCCTGAACGAGCCGCGCCAGGCGATCGCGTTCTCGGCCGACAACGCCCACGCCTACGTCCTCAACCGCGACCTCAGCGTCGCCGTGGTGGACCGGGCGAAGAACGTAGTCGTCTCGACGATGAAGCCGTGAAGCGACGCGCGTCGGGGGCCTTATCGCCCCCGGCGCGTTCTCGTCGTCGACACGTCACGAACGCAGGACAAAAACCCCATGCTCGGCCTGTTCCAGCGCAAGGACCGCCTCATCGTGCACGGCGAGGCGCCCTACAATGCCGAGCCGCCGCTCGATCGCCTGCGGGCGGCCTTCCTCACCGACCAGGCCGACTTCTACGTCCGCAGCCACGGCAACATCCCGGACCTCGACGCCGACGGCTACCGCCTGACTGTCGACGGGATGGTCGCGACGCCCCTCGAATTGTCCGTCGCCGATCTGAAGGCACGCTTCGCGCACGTCACCGTCACGGCGGTGATGCAATGCGCCGGCAACCGCCGGGCCGACATGCTGGCTGTGGCCCCGGTCTCCGGCGACCCGTGGGCGCCCGGCGCCATCGGCAACGCGGAATGGACCGGGGTGCGGCTCGCCGACGTCCTGCACGCCGCCGGGATCGATGCGTGCGGTACGCGCCACGTCGCCTTCGAGAGCCACGACCGGATCGCCCGTACGGACACGCGCTTCGGCGCCTCGATCCTACTCGCCAAGGCACTGGCCCCCGAGACGCTGCTCGCCTTCTCGATGAACGGCGAGCCTCTCGCCCCCGAGCACGGCCATCCCCTACGAGTGGTCGTTCCAGGATTTGCCGGCATCCGCAGCCCGAAATGGCTCGCCCGCATCACGGTGCAGGACCACCCCTCCGACAATCCGATGCAGGCCGACGACTACAAGCTATTCCCGCCCGACGTGACGGCCGAGACCGCCGACCCGGCCCACGGCATCACCATCGAGGCGATGCCGCTCAACAGCGCGATCTGCGAGCCCGCCCGCGGCGCAGCGTTGAAGGCCGGCCGGCACGCGATCCGCGGCTACGCCATCGCCAGCGACCGCGCGGTCGCCCGCGTAGACGTCTCGACGGATGGCGGTCGCAGCTGGGCACAGGCCCGGATCGACCGCGATGCCGACGCGCCCTACGCCTGGACGTTCTGGGAGATCGACCGCGAGCTGACCGCGGGCGAGCACGAACTCGCGGTGCGGGCCTGGGACTCCGCCGGCCAGACCCAGCCGGCGGCGCCCGACGACACCTGGAACTACAAGGGCTACCTCAGCGCCGCCTGGCACCGGGTACGGGTCACGGTGGCCTAACAGTCACGCCCAGAGCAGGGCGGTGGCCGCAAGGCCCGAGATCGCGATCAGCAAGGCCGCGATCCCGACGGTGAGGATGCGCGGCATCATCGGGATCTCGGCATCGGCGAGACGCGCCCGGATCGCCCGGTCCCGCCATGCGGCGCCGGCGAACGAGGCAAGCGCGCAGGCGATCAACGTGAGCGACAGCACCTTTAGCGGCCAGACCGCCAGCACCTCCCGCAGGAAGCGCTGCGCGGCCAGGCCGACGCCGAGGAAGGCGAGCCCGGTGCGAAGCCACGCCACGAACGTACGCTCGGCTGCCAGAACCGTCCGGTCCTCGGCGAGCCTCACCCGGGGATCGTCGGGGTGCACGGGTTTCGCAGGATCGCTCATCCGGCATCCGCCGTCGCGATCAGGTCGAGCAACGCGTCGGCGGCCCGGCTGCGGTAGCGCTCCTTGTGGCGCAGCACCCGGAACGGCCGGCTCGGCAGGGCGAACGCCGCCCGCACCAGGGTTCCGGCCCGAAGCGCTGCGGCGACCACGGTCTCGGACAGGACGGCGGCCCCGCCCCCGGCCTCGACGGCGGCGCGCACCGCCTCGTTAGAGGGCAGTTCGAGCGTGACCCGAAGCTGGGCGGCTGCGAGGCCGGCCGCACCCAGGGCCGTCTCGAAGGCCGAGCGGGTTCCCGATCCCGCCTCGCGCAGCACCCAGTCGGCCCCGGCGAGATTTTCGGGTTCGAGGGCGGTCGCCCCGGCGAAGGCATGGCCAGGGGCGACCACGAGGACCAGTTGGTCCTGCGCGATGGTGGTGCTCGCAAGCGTCGGGTCGTCGAGCGCCCCCTCGACGAAGCCGAGTTCGGCCTGCCCGGCGCGCACTGCGTCGGCGGCGTCGGTGGTGTTGCCCACCGCCAACCGGATAGCGATCTCAGGGTAGGCCCGGCGGAAGGCGACGAGGTGGCGAGGCAGCCAGTCGCTGGCGATGGTCTGGCTGGCGTAGAGCGCCAGCGTCCCGCGCCGCAGGCCGCTGAGGTCGGCGAGCACCAGTTCGGCCGCGTCGGCGCGGGCAAGCACGGCGCGGGCCTCGACGAGGAACACGCGCCCCGCCTCGGTCAACTCGATCCCGCGGCCGACCCGGTGAAACAGCTTCGTCGCGTGCCGCCCCTCGATGTTGGCGATCGCCGTGCTGACCGCCGACTGGACGAGGTTCAGCGCTTCGGCAGCCCGCGTCACGTGCTGCCGCTCGGCCACCGCCACGAAGATGCGGAGCTGGTCGAGGGTCACGGCTGCCGACGATCCGGCGCGAGGCCACGCACCTGCGCATCGACCGCCTGCGCGACAGTGAGCAGCCGGGCCTCATCAGTTCGACCGGTGACGACGTAGGACATGCCGCCATCGACCCAGGAGAAGGCGGCGACATCGCCCTCGCGACCGAAGCGGAAGAGCGTTCGCCCATCGCCGTCTCCGACACGGCTGTAGAGCGACAGGCGGGTTCCGCGGTCGTCGTCGTACATTAGCATCGCTGCGGATTCGGCGCCGGCCGGCAGCAGCCGCCCGCCCATCAGGCGAAACCCTTGGGCCGCGAGATCGGGGGCCGCGACCGCGTGACCGAGGCGCTTCGAGAGCCACGTCACGAGGTGGAGCTTCTCGTCGGCGCGCACCTCCACCGGATGCACCACCTCGACCACGAAGGTGCGAAAGGCCGCGACCGCGTCCTGCGTCGCCGGTGCCTCCGCCACCATCGCCGTCGCGGGTCCGCCGCGCAGGGCATGGCCGACCCAGCCGCCGGCACCGCCGAGCGCAAGGCAGAGCACGGCTGCAGCTGCCATGGGGAACCAGCCCCCGCCGACGAACCGACGTCGCGGGCGAATGTTGGCCACCCGGAGCCGCGCCGGGATCGCCTCCTCGGCGATCGGCGCGAGGCGGGCACGCATGCGCTCGCGCAGGGCGCGATCCGCCGAGACCTCGGCCGCACGCGCGGGGTTTCCTTTGAGCCATGCCTCGACCAGCGCCTGCCGCTCCGGTTCGAGGCGGCCGTCGATCAGGCCGTGCAGGTCGTCCTCGCCGACCGGGCGTGGATCCCCGCTCATTTCACCCTCCTCAAGAGGCCGGTCCGGCCAGTTTCCAGAAAACTTCGCATCCGTGTCCGCGCCCGGCTTAAGCGCGACATCACCGTGCCGAGCGGTACCCCGAGCACCTGGGCCGCCTCGGCATAAGACAGATCCTCCACCGCGACGAGCAGCAGCACCGAGCGCTGTTCCTCGGGCAGGGTGTCGAGCCCGGCGAGTACGTCGTGGCCTCCCAACGCGGCTTCCGGGTCGATACCCGGATCGGGCACCTGCTCCAGTGCTTCCGCGCCGACATCGACGCCGCGCCGGCCCCGGCGCCGGACGGCGCCGAGGAACAGATTGCGCTCGATCGTGAACAGCCACGCCCGCAAGTCGCCGTCGCGGCGACGCCCGGACCAGGCGGACAATGCCCGCTCCAGCGTGTCCTGAACGAGGTCGTCGGCCGCCTCGCGGTCCCGCAACAGCGCGACGGCGTAGCGCCGCAACGCCGGGATCTGCGGTTCGATGAGGGCGGCGATCTCGTCCAACGACGTTTCCCGGTCAGAGGGGGCCGATCAAGGCATTCACCGATCAAGGCTTGGCGATGTGCCACGCGCCGTTGAGGAAGCCGTCGCCGGTGATGTCGCCGGGCTTGGTGTCCTTGGCAAAGGTGTAGAGCGGCTTGCCCTTGTAGGCCCACTGCATCGTGCCGTCGTCCCGCGTCACCATCGTCCAGTCGCCGCTGGCGGCCGAGCCGGAGGCGGCCATCAGGGCCGGCCAGTTGGTGGCGCAGGGGCCGTTGCACATCGACTTGCCGCCCATGTCCTTGTCGAAGGTGTAGAGGGTCATGCTCTTGGCATCGACGAGCGCCGGCCCCTTGGCGGTCTCGGCCGTCATGGCAGGCGCGGCAGCCTGGGCGGCCAAGGCGGAGAAGGCGACAGCCGCGAAGGCGGCGCGGATCAGCAGAGTGCGCATGGGTGAGGTCTCCCGCGGTCGAGCATGACCGCATCGGGAGGGATGCCGAAGAGGCGCCTCTATTCCACGCGTCTTCTCGACGACAGATCACGAAGGCGTGAACGGGCTCTCAGCCAAATCCGCGGAATAAAGCCGCGCCCCAGGCATCCTTCCCATCGACACCGGATCAAAAGGAAGCCGCATGCGCGGAGCACTGGGATTTGCCGTGACGGCGGCGCTGATGGCGAGCGGCCTCGTCGGCGGCCGGATGATGATGCGCCCGACCTTGGCCGCGACCGAGCCAGCGGCAGCTCCGTCCGCGTCCTTCGACGCGATGATGGCGCAGTCGATGGCGCAGATGCATGCCGACATGATGGTCCCGCCCTCGGGCGACCCCGACCGCGACTTCGCCGCGATGATGATCCCGCACCACGAAGGCGCGATCGCGATGGCGAAGGCAGAGCTGCTCCACGGCAAGGATCCGGTCCTGCGCCGCCTCGCGCAGGGGATCGTCGTCGAGCAGGGCCAGGAGATCGATGTGATGCGCCGCGCGCTCGCCGATCGCCCCGCGATGCCGGGTCGGTCCGCCGGCGCCCCTCCCGTTCACCACCATGGCGCGGCACCTGCCGCCGAGATGCCTTCGGAGCACCGCCGATGAAGACCGCCCTGACCGTTCTCGCCCTTGTGCTGCTCTCCGGCTCGGCCTTCGCCGGGCAGGCTCCGGGCCCCGCCTCGGCGCCCGACGTGCCCATCAGCAGCAAAGACCGGTTCTACACCTCCGATCAGTTCTCCAACACGGTCTCGGTAATCGATCCCGCCGCCAACACCCTGCTCGGGGTGATCCGGCTCGGCGACCCGACGCCGATGAATCTGAGCCCGCTCTATCGCGGGCAGCTTCTGGTCCACGGCATGGGCTTCTCGCCGGACCACAGGACCCTTCTCGCGGTCTCGATCGGTTCGAACTCCGTAAGCTTCATCGACACGGCGACCAACGCGGTCCGCCACACCGCCTATGTCGGCCGCTCGCCGCACGAAGCCTTCTTCACGCCGGACGGTCGAGAGGTCTGGGTGAGCGTGCGCGGCGAAGACTATATCGCCGTGCTCGATGCCGCGACCGCCAAGGAGACCCGCCGGATCACCGTACCGAACGGGCCGGGCATGACGATCTTCTCGCCGGACGGCACCTACGGTTACGTCTGCTCCAGCTTCAGCCCCGAGACCGTCGTCATCGACACCAAGACCCACGCCATCGTCGGCCGCGTGAAGCAGGAGAGCCCGTTCTGCCCCGACATCGCCGCCACGCCGGACGGCAAGCAGGTGTGGTTCACCCTCAAGGATGTCGGCCGGACCCAGGTGTTTTCGGCGCGTCCGCCATTCGCGCCGCTGAAGACGATCGAGACCGGGCCGATCACCAACCACGTCAACATCGTCTCGACCAAGGCCGGCCAGTTCGCCTACGTGACGATTGGCGGCCTGAACCAGGTCAAGGTGTTCCGCACCGACGATTTCTTCCAGCTCGCAACGATCCCGACCGGCGCCCTGCCGCACGGGCTCTGGCCCTCGGGCGACGGCAGCCGCGTCTATGTCGGCCTGGAGAACGCTGACAAGGCCGCGGTGATCGACACCGCGTCGAACACGGTGATCGCCGAGGTGCCGATCGGGCAGGGTCCGCAGGGCGTCGCCTACGTCCCGAACGCCGTGCCGGAGGGCGACGGAATGCAAAACCTCCAGCCGCTGGGGGCCGCAGGCCAGACCAGTGCGCTGACGCTCGCGGGCGGCGACGGCAAGCCGGCGACGCAGGTCACCCTGTTCGACCAGGGCGTGCTGCAGACGCTGCAGGCCGCGATCACGGGACTGGCGCCGAAGATGCCGTTCGTGCTGGCGCTGTCCGCAGATCCGAAGGGCGCGACCGGCCTGGAGCCACTCGCCGCCTTCACCACCAACCCGGCCGGCGCGGCCATCGTCAACGCGATCGGCCCGATCCGGCAAGTCACCCGCAAGGACGCCGGCCCGAGCCGCCGTTACCTCGTGGTCGCGGCGGGCAAGCCCGGCAAACTCGGCGGCGTCGAGCAGGTGCAGATCACGGATTAATCGAGCGGTGTCGCCAGTCCGGAAGGCGAACATCTCAAACAATGCCTCCGTGACGCGAGCCCAGCCTCGATGTCTGCTTTCGAGAACAGCGTCAGCCCGCTTCTATGGCGTAGTTGGGTCGGATGCGGAAGGTCCGCTTCAGGGCGAAGGGTCAGGGTCTGCTCCCCACCCATAGCGGGTCCTCGGAAGGTCTGCTTTCGGGATGACTATAAGCTAGGGACCTGCAACTGGAACGGGTGGGAAGCAGCAGGCTGCCCGGCTCACCCCGGCCCCCCTGCCGGCCAGCGATGGTGCAGGTCGTCGATGACGAAGGCGTGAGCGTGCCGATGGCCACCGGCATCGAGATGCGGATGGTCGGGCCTGAGGTCGCCGTGGACGTGCTCGACCACATCAGGGTCGGAGGCGGGCCAGAGTAGGGCCGCCGCCGCGATGGCTGCCAAGGTCAGGCCCCCCAGGACCGCCAGCGTCGTCGGCATGCCGACCTTGGCGCCGAGCCAGCCCGCGAGCGGGTAGGTCACCAGCCACGCCACATGGGAGAGCGCGAACTGTGCCGCGAACACGCCCGGCCTATCGCCTGGCGAGGCCGAGCGCCGGAGAAGGCGTCCGGTCGGGGTCTGGGCTGCCGAGTAGCCGATGCCAAGCACGAGCCAGGTCGCCAGCAGCATCGGCCAGCCGATGACCCCGCCCCAGGTCGTGGCCGCGAAGGCGAGGAGAACGATCCCGAGCAGGCCCGCCGCCGGGATCATAACCGTCCGGTCCGGCAGGCGGTCGAGCATCCGCGGCAGCAGGAGGGCGGCCAGCATCGACCCGCCGCCGAAGAGGCCGAGCGCGATCGCGACGTCGTTCTGGGAGCGATGCAGGATGGCCTGGACGATCACCACCGTGTTGACGATCACCATCGAGCCGGCCGCCGAGACGGCGAGGTTCAACGCGAGCAGCCCGCGTAGGCGCGGCGTGGCGAGGTAGATGCGCAGCCCCCGCGTGGTGCGCTCGTAGATCCCGGCGCGGCGTTCGGGCAGCTTCGGCGACGGCAGCGACACCGAGACCACGAAGGCGGCCGAGCAGAGGAACCCGACAACGGTCCCCCCGAATAGCCAGTGGAAGTCGATGGCGGTCAGCAGCAGGGCGGCCAGGGTGGGGCTGAGGAGGTTCTCCAGGTCGTAGGCGAGGCGCGAGAGCGAGAGCGCCCGCGTGTAGTCGCGCTCCTCCGGCAGGATGTCGGGGATGGTCGCCTGGAAGGTCGGGGTGAAGGCCGCCGAGCACGATTGCAGCACGAAGACGAGCGCGTAGACCTGCCAGACCTGGTCGACGAAGGGCAGGATCAGCGCGACGCCGGCGCGGACGAGGTCGGTCGCCACTAGGAAGGCGCGACGCGGCAGTTGCCCCGTGAAGGCGTTAGCGATGGGCGCCACGAGCACGTAGGCCGCCATCTTGATGGCGAGCGCGGTGCCCAGCACGGCGCCGGCCTCCGCCCCCGCCAGCCGGTAGGCGAGGAGGCCGAGGGCGACGGTGAGCAGGCCGGTGCCGACCAGGGCGATCACCTGCGCGGCGAAGAGGTGCCTGTAGGTCCGGTTCGCGAGGACGGCCAGCATCAGAGATACTTCGCCAGCGCCTTGAACTCGGCCAGCGCGACCTTGGCCGACTTGCCGCCGTCCGCGACACCCTCGCCGATGCAGTTCTCCATGTGGTCCTCGATGAGGACCCGCTTGGCGTTGGCGATGGCGCTCTCCACCGCGTGGAGCTGCTGGGCGAGGTCCACGCACGAGCGGCCCTCCTCGATCATGGCGATGACGCCGGCGAGATGCCCGTGGGCGCGCTTCAGGCGCTTGACGATGTCGGGGTGGGAGGCGTGCGCATGTTCCATGTTGACATCCTATCCCCCCGGGTAGGATAGGGGAAGGGTATCGGGCGCATCGGGGTGGTCTCGGGCCGAACGGGAGTTGGGTGGTCGGTGTCCTTCGGGCGGCGTCTCATAGCGGCAGCCGCCGCGTTCATGCTGGCGCTCGTCGCGGTCATGCCCGTTTTCGTGGAGGCCCGACACGCGGCGTCGGTGACGCTCCAGGCGCAGGACATCGGCTCCGGCGCGACACACGACCATGGCTCGGACGAGGGGGCCCCCGGCGATCTCGCGTACCATGCCCAGGCCCACGCGCAGGGGGTGATGCCCACGACCGAGGGAGCATCCACGGTGCGGGCGAATGCGGCCATGGCCTTCTCCGTCTCCGACGAGCGCGAGCGGTCCCCCGGACGGCCGCCCGGGTTGTTCAAGCCCCCGAGGGCCTGAGGCGGACCACGATCGCAGTCCCCCCAGTTTCTCGAACTCCGGCGCCGCGCCGCCCTGCCCGAACGGCATGGCCGCCCGCCCATGGCAACGACATGCTCAGACGTCTTCCCCTCGTGCTGCTGGCCGTAGCCGGCGGCTTCCTCGTCGCGACTTGGTGGCCGGCGGCCCCGGACGCGGTCCGCGCGCTCGTGGCGCGGGCCCGGCCCGCCGCCACGGTCCCGTCCCGTGAGCCTACGCCGGCGGCGGCTCCCGAGCCGGAGCACTCCGGCTTGATCCGCTTGACGGACGCACAGATCGCCAAGGCCGGCATCCGCACGGATGACGCCGGCGAGGGCCGCCTCGCGCGTCACCTCCATGTCCCGGGCACCATCGTCCCGAGCGCCGACAACACTGCCCGGATCGCGGTGAAGACGACCGGCACCGTCGTAGAGTTGCGCAAGGGTCTGGGCGACCGGGTCGCCAAGGGCGAGGTCGTGGCGCTCATCGAGAGCCGCGAGATCGCCGAGACCAAGGGCGAGTACCTTGCCGCGCGCCTCTCGGCCGCCCTGCAGAAGACCCTCTACGAGCGCGACAAGGAGCTCTGGGACCGGCGGATCTCGTCGGAGCAGCAGTACCTGCGCTCACAGGCGAGCTACCAGGATCTAAAGGTCAAGGAGGACGCCGCCCGGCGCAAGCTGAGCTTCCTCGGCCTGGGGCCGGCCGAGATCGACGCCCTGCCGACGAAGCCCCAGGCGCAGTTCGAGCGCCAGGAGATCCGCTCGCCCATCGCGGGCAGGATCGTGGAGCGGCGGGTCGACCTCGGCGCGGCGGTCGGGCGCGACAATCTGGAGACCGAGCTCTACAGCGTCGTCGACCTCTCGAAGATCTGGATAGACCTCGCCGTTTCCCCAGGCGACCTTCCCCTGGTGCACGAGGGGCAGGAGGTGACGTTCCGGACCGAGGCGACCGGCGCGGAGGCACGCGGGCGCATCGTCTTCATAGGGCCCGTGCTCGACCAGAACACCCGCGCCGCCCGCGTCGTGGCCGAACTCGCGAACCCGCAGGAGACCTGGCGGCCCGGCTCCTTCGTCTCCGCCGAGATCGTCATCTCGGACAAGCCGGTGCGCGTCCTCCTCCCGACCGCCGCGATCCAGACCCTGGAGGGCAAGCCCAACGTGTTCGTGCGGGTGGTGGATGGCTTCGAGGCCCGCCCGGTAACCCTCGGCCGGTCTGACGACGAGAGCGTGGAGGTGACGGCGGGCCTGGAACCCGGGGAGGCGGTCGCGGTGGCCAACAGCTTCACCCTCAAGGCCGAGCTCGGCAAGTCCGCGGCGGAGGACTGAGCCATGATCCGCCCGATCCTCGCCTTCTCAATTACCAACCGCTACGCGGTCATCCTGGTAACCCTCATCGCCACCGCGCTCGGTGCCTGGGCACTGGCGCGTCTACCCATCGACGCCGTGCCCGACGTCACCAACAACCAGGTCCAGATCAACGCCGTCGCACCGGCGCTGACGCCGGTCGAGATCGAGAAGCAGGTCACGGTGCTGTTTGAGCGGGCGCTCGCCGGTACGCCGGGGCTGGAGAGCATGCGCTCGTTCTCGCGCAACGGCTTCGCCCAGCTCACTGCGGTGTTCAGCGACAAGATCGACGTCTACTTCGCCCGCCAGCAGGTGAACGAGCGCCTGGTCGAGGTGCGCGGCACCCTGCCGCCTGGCGTCGAGGTCAGGCTCGGGCCGATCTCCACCGGGCTCGGCGAGATCTACTGGTGGTCGGTCGAGTACCAGCCCCCTGGCGAGGGGACTCCGGTCAGAGACGGCAGGCCCGGCTGGCAGGGCGACGGCAGCTACCTGACGCCTGAGGGCGAGCGGCTGACGAGCGACTTCGAGCGCACGGTCTACCTACGCACGGTCCAGGACTGGATCATCCGACCGCAGATGAAGAGTGTCCCCGGCGTGGCCGGGGCCGACGCCATCGGCGGCTACGTCAAGGAGTATCAGGTCCAGCCCGACCCGATGAAGCTCGTCGGCTACGGCCTGTCGTTCGCCGACCTGGCGCGGGCCATCGAGGTTAACAACGCGACCCGCGGCGCCAACTACATCGAGCGCAACGGCGAGGGCTACGTCGTTCGGGCCGGGGGCCTGCTGGAGAACGTCGACCAGATCCGCGAGATCGTGGTGGCGACCCGGGCCGGGGTGCCGATCCTGGTCAGCGACGTCGCACAGGTCGGGATCGGCCGCGAGCTCCGCACCGGCTCGGCCAGCGAGAACGGGCGCGAAGTGGTGCTGGGCACCGCCCTGATGCTCATCGGCGAGAACAGCCGAACGGTCTCGGCCGCGGCCGACGCCAAGATCCGGGAGATCAACAAGCTCCTGCCGCCCGGCATCAAGGCGAAGACCCTCCTCAGCCGGACCGACCTCGTCGACGCCACCATCAAGACGGTGGCCAGGAACCTCGCCGAGGGCGCGCTCCTCGTCGTGGCGGTCCTGTTCCTGGCTCTCGGCAATATCCGGGCGGCCCTCATCACGGCGCTGGTCATCCCGGTCGCCATGATGGTCACGGCCACCGGCATGCTGGCGGGCCGCATCAGCGCCAACCTGATGAGCCTGGGCGCCCTCGACTTCGGCCTCATCGTCGACGGTGCGGTCATCATCGCCGAGAACAGCCTGCGGCACCTCGCCGAGCGCCAGCACGAACTCGGTCGCAGGCTGTCGCTGGAGGAGCGGCTCACCACGGTCCGGCTCTCGGCCGAGGAGATGATCAAGCCGTCCGTCTACGGGCAGGCCATCATCATCCTGGTGTACGTGCCGCTCCTCACCTTCGCCGGGGTCGAGGGCAAGACCTTCACGCCGATGGCCCTGACGGTGCTGATCGCCCTGGTGGCGGCCTTCGTGCTGTCCCTGACCCTCGTGCCTGCGATGATCGCGACCTTCGTGTCGGGCCGGGTCAGCGAGAGCGAGAACGCGCTCATCCGCGGGTTGAAGGCGGTCTACCGGCCCGTCCTCCTCGGCGCGATCCGCGCCCCGCTGGCGTTCGTGGCGGGCGCGGTCGTCCTGCTCGGGATCGCGGGCGTGCTCGCGACGCGGCTGGGGCAGGAGTTCACGCCGACGCTGGACGAGAAGAACATCGTCATGGAGGCGCGCCGCATCCCGTCGACCTCGATCACGCAGTCGCAGACCATGCAGCTCGGCGTCGAGGACGCCATGAGCAAGTTTCCCGAGGTGGCGTTCGTGTACTCGCGCTGCGGCACGCCCGACATCGCCGCCGACCCGATGCCGCCCAACGCCTGCGACGCCTACCTCATCCTGAAGCCGCAGGCCGAGTGGCCGGACCCGACCGAGATGAAGGTGTCCCTGATCGGCCGAATGGAGGCCGAAGCCAAGCTTATCCCGGGAACCCTGCTCGGCTTCTCCCAGCCAATCCAGATGCGCTTCAACGAGCTCATCGCCGGCGTGCGCGACGACCTCGCCGTGAAGGTGTTCGGCGAGGAGTTCGGCCCGATGGTCGAGGGCGCCCGTAAGATCGCCGGCATCCTACGCAGCCTGGACGGGGCCGCCGACGTCAAGGTCGAGGAGGCGGTGGGCCTGCCGTTCCTGGAGCTCAGGATCGACCGGCGCGAGATCGCCCGGAGGGGCCTGAGCCTCGCCGACGTGCAGGACGTCATCGGCACCGCCATCGGCGGCAAGGATGCCGGCCTGATGTACGAGGGCGACCGACGCTTCGCCATCGTGGTGAGGCTCGCCGATACGGTCCGGAACGACGTCGAGGCGTTGAAGAACCTGCCGGTGCCACTCCCGGCCGCCCAGGCCGCCCCGGCCAGGGCTGGCACCGGCGTGCCGGCCGCGCCGGCGCTGGCGGGCGGGATGAGCGTGCCCCTACGGCAGCTCGCCAGCTTCGCCTTCACGGAAGGACCCAACCAGGTCAGCCGCGAGGACGGGCGCCGACGGGTGGTGGTGACGGCCAACGTTCGCGGCCGCGACATCGGCTCGCTCGTGGCGGAGGCGCAGGCACGCATTGCCGCCGAGGTGAAGCTGCCGGCCGGCTACGAGGTGCGCTGGGGCGGCCAGTTCGAGAACCTGACGGCGGCCCGACAACGCCTGATGGTCGTGGTGCCCGCCTGCTTCGCCCTGATCTTCATCCTGCTGCTCGGGGCCCTCGGCTCCCCCCGGGACGCTGCGATCGTCTTCAGCGCGGTGCCGGTGGCGTTGACCGGCGGCGTCGCCGCCTTGTGGCTGCGGGACATGCCGTTCTCGGTCTCGGCCGCGGTTGGGTTCATCGCCCTGTCCGGGGTCGCGGTCCTCAATGGGCTCGTGCTCCTGAACCACATCCGGCAGCTGGTCTCGGAAGGCATTGATGTCGTGCGAGCCGTCCGCGAGGGCGCCCTCACGCGCCTGCGGCCGGTGGTGATGACGGCCCTCGTCGCGGCGCTCGGCTTCGTGCCGATGGCCCTTGCGACGGGAACGGGCGCGGAGGTGCAGCGACCGCTGGCAACGGTCGTCATCGGCGGCCTCATCAGCGCGACGCTCCTGACCCTGGTGGTGCTGCCCGCCCTCTATGCACGGTTCGGGCGCGCGGTGCCCGTCGCTCGACCTGCTGGGATGGCTTCGGCACCACTGGCAGCGGTTCGATAGGAAGGGTGCCGCCGCCGACTGCCACTACGAAGAGGCCAACGTCCGTATGTCCACTTCCGAGCCCGGACTGAACCGACTGCTACGACGAGGTTGGATCTAAGCCGGAACGTCTGCTTCAGGGCGGATAGCCGGGGTCCGCTCTCCACCGAGGCTGTGTGAGAACGCTTTTGCGGATTTGACGGACCTGACAGCGCAAGGCCCAAAGGGACCGGGCTTTCAGCCTCGGATGGCGGCGATGAG